>NZ_JABXFD010000553.1 GCF_013372625.1 Actinomadura sp. BRA 177 | reverse complement strand
TGTGGCGCGGATCCATGTTTAAGGGACAGGGAAATGAGCGCGTCTCTTTTTCCGGGTGGGGGAGGCCGGGCTCGATGGCGGGGGAGCGGGCGCATGGAGGTGGGCCCTTCGTGGCGGGGAGCGGCTCAGAAAGCGCTTTCTCGCAATGTAGGCGTTCGGCGTGAACGCGTCAATAGAGTTGCGTCTCTTTCATGGCGGAAGGTGCCGGTTAATTGTTCCCGACCGTGCGGGCGAGCCAGTCGAAGGCCGCGTCCTGCATGGGCCGGTCGAATTGGTGGACGGTGTCGAAGAAAGCGCCGGTGTAATGGCCGGGCGCTTTCCGGTAGGCCGCGGTGATCTGCCGGTGGGCCCGGCGCATGCCCGCGGCGGGGAACAGCGGGTCGGCGGTGGCGTAGAGGACCATCAGCGGGGCGGGGGCGCGGGCCGCGACCACGCCGGGCCAGTCGGCCAGCCGGGTCAGGCCCGGCGGGAACAGCATCCAGGAGTGCGCGGCCACGTGCTCGTCGCGGAAGTCCCGGAACGACGACACCATCGCGGCCACGGCGACGGCGCCGATCTCCGGGTCGAGCGCGCCCAGCAGCGCGGCGCGCGCTCCGCCGCCCGACAGGCCGATCGTGCTGACCGAGCCGATGTCGGGCCGGGAGCGCAGGTACGCCGCCGCCGCGAGGTCCTCGGCGGCGAGGACGCCGGCGAACGAGGTGCCCAGGATCGTGCACGCCTTCGCCAGGACGTGCTCGTGATCGCGGGCCGCGCGATCGTAGCGGTCGGGGTCGCGCTCGCCCACGGTCAGCGGGAAGCGCCGGCTGCCCCACGCGAACACGTCGTGGGCGAGCACCGCGAAGCCCCGGCGGGCCAGCTCGCCCGCGTAGGCGCGGCGGCCGTAGAGCCGGGCGCGCAGCCGGACGATCTCGGCGATCGGCGGCTCCGGGCCGTCGGCGATCTTGTCCTTGCCCGCCCACTTCATCCCCGCGTGGCAGTGCATCGCGCCGACGCCCGGCAGCGGGCCCGCGGCGTCCTCCGGACGGCGCAGGTAGGCGCGGGTGCGGGGGCCGTACCCGACCGTCCAGGACAGTTCCTCGCCCACCAGCCCGGCATCGGTCCAGCGGCGCTCGACCCGGACGTCCCCGGCGCTCAGCTCCAGGACGCCCAGCGCGTCCCGGAGGCGTTCGGGCAGGTCCGGGCCCGGCGCGGGGAACAGGCCGCGGCCGTCCGCCGCGATCTCCGCCAGGCCCGCGAACTCGCCGAGCATCAGCCGGCCGTTCGGGTGCCGCCGGCCGTGAGGCCGACGGGGGCGCCGGTCGCCGCCGACAGGTTCGCGGAGACGCCGATCATCACGCTGGCGACGCCCGCGCGGTACCCGGCCTGGCGGGCAAGCGGGTCCTCCGACGGGCCGCGGAACACGTCGTCGAGCAGCAGCGCGTCGCCGCCGCCGTGCGCGCCCGCGCCCTGCTCGATCGCGATCTCCTCCGGCCGCTGCCAGTGCCGGTGCAGGACGAGCCGCTCGGACACGCCCTCGGCGTGCTCCTTCCCGGACGCGGTCGGGTCGATCGCCGCGTGCGGCGGTGTCCACGCCCGCTCCACGACATCCAGCTCCAGCCGTCCGGCGGTGCCGTTGAAGCAGACCCGGTAGCCCTCGGCGGGCGCGTGCGCGTTGAGGGAGTAGGTGAGCAGCGTGCCGCGCTCGTACCGGACGAGGACCGACATGTTGTCGTCGATCGTCACGCCCTCGCCGAACACGTCCTGGTCGCGGATGTAGCCGTCCTCGTGCTCGGCGTCCAGGTAGAGGCGCTTCAGCCGGGGATCGGCCGACATGTCCAGCAGGTACGGGTCCGTACCGAGTCCCGGAGCGTCGAACGCCCGGACGGGACGGTCGGCGAGGCCGCGCGCGCGAGCGTTGCCGGCGCCGTAGAAGCGCAGCGAGGTCTGCGCGTAGACCGAAGCGGCGGCATCGTCGATCCACCAGTTGACCAGGTCGAAGTGGTGGGTGGCCTTGTGCACCAGCAGGCCGCCGGAGGTCGCCCGGTCGCGGTGCCAGCGGCGGAAGTAGTCGGCGCCGTGGATGGTGTCGAGCGCCCACGAGAAGTGCACCGAGGTGACGTCGCCGATCGCGCCGTCCGCGATGAGCCGCCGGACGGCGCTGTTGCGCGGCGAGTAGCGGTAGTTGAACGTGACGATGAGCCGGCCGGTGCTCCGCTCGGCCGCGGCGGCGATCGCCGCGCAGTCCTCGGCGGTGGTGCACAGCGGCTTCTCCACGACGACGTCCTTGCCCGCGTCGAGGGCTTCGACGACGTAGCGGGCGTGGGTGGCGTCGACGGTGGCGACCACGACGGCGTCGGCCAGGCCGAGCATCTTGCCGAAGTCATCGGGCGCGAAGCACGGCACGTCGCGGCCGATCCGGTCGAGGTAGTACTGCAGGCGGGTCCGGTTGGGGTCGCAGAGGGCGACGATCTCACCGGTGTCGCTCCACGCGCCGAGCAGCGCGTCCACGTACATCTGCGCCCGGTGGCCGAGCCCGACGAAGGCGTATCGCATGGTGCGGGAACTCCAGGAGTGGGGGTGGAGCCGGAAGAGCGGGGGTGGCGCCGTGCGGCCCGGCCTGTTCACGGGCCGCACGGCTCGTCATCGGACTGACCCGGCTACTGGGACAGGGCGTTGTTGGCCTCGGTGAGGAAGGTCTTGGCCGCCTCGTCCGGCTTCGCCTTGCCGAACAGCACCGAGTCGGTGGCGCGCTTGAGGATGTCCTCCATCTCCATCGCGCCCTTCGGCGGGACGGAGATCGGGCTGAGGTCGCCCTTGATCGCGTCCATGAACTCCAGCACCTTCTGGTCGGCCGGGGACAGCTTGCTCTTGATCGCGGCGACCACCTTGGCGTTGGTGGGCAGGCCCCGGTCGCTGAGCAGGATCGCGCCCGCGTCCGGGTCGTTGACCAGGAACTCGACGAACTTCTGCGCGGCGGCGGCCTGCTCGGTCTTGGACGAGATCGTGTAGTACATCGCCGGCTGCAGGAACATGCCCGAGCTGCTCGCGCCCGCCGTCCGCGGCATGCGCAGCAGCTCCAGATCCTGGCCGGAGCCCTTGGTCAGCGTGTCCAGCTGGTTGCTCCACCAGCTCCCGAACGCGCTCTTGTTGGTGGCGAGCATCGCCTGGTCGACCTTGGTGCCGGTCTCCAGCATCTGGGCGGCGCCGGGCCCGGCCTTGGTGTCGATGATCTTCTGCAGCAGGGCCCACCAGTCCTTGATGGTCTGCTCCGACAGCGCGACCTTGCCGCCGGCGTAGAACTGCTCACCGCGCTGCGCGGCGAAGATCTGCAGGAACGCGGGGTTCTCGTTGTACTCGGTGCCCCAGACGTCGCCGCCGGACTTCTCGGTCACCTTCTGGGAGATCGAGATGTAGTCGTCCCAGGTCCAGGTCTTGTCGTCGGGGACCTTCTGGTCGTACTTCTTCAGCGTCTTCTCGTTCACGATCATCGGGAACGCGTTGACGCCGGTGGGGATCGCGTACTGCTTGCCGTCGACCTGGCCCGCCTTGAGCACGCCCTGGTCCAGGTCGACGGTGTTCACCTTGCCCTTCACGTCGGCGAGGATGCCGCGGCCCGCGTACTCGCCGAGGCCGCGGATCTCGATCGACATGACGTCCGGGGCGTCCCCGGCCGCGGTCTTGGTGGCCAGCTTCTCGTAGTAGCTGTCCCAGTCGGAGAAGTCGCCCTCGACGTCGATCGTCGGGTTCTTCTCCTCGAACTTGGCGATGGCGGCCTCGGTCAGCTTCTGCCGGGAGTCGCTGCCCCAGTAGGAGAAGACGACCTTCGTCTTGCCGCCGGAATCGCTATCGCCGCTCCCGCACGCGGTGGCCGACACCGCGAGCAGGGTGACGGCCGTGGCCGCCAGAATGCGCTTCATCTTTTTCTTACCTCCGGGGGGAAAGGAATGAGGAGGAGGGTTGTTCGGGTCCGGTTCCTATTTGAGGCCGGTGGTCGCCACACCTCGGACGAGGTATTTCTGGCCGGCCAGGAAGAAACCGAAGATCGGGCCGAGCGAGACGATCGACATCGCGAACATCGGCCCCCAGGACGAGTCGCCGCTGGAGTCCATGAACTGGCGCAGCGCCACCGGGGCCGTGAGGTTGTCGGAATTGGTGAGGTAGAGGTTCTGGGTGAAGAAGTCGTTCCACGTCCAGATGAAGGTGAAGATCGCCGTGGTGGCCAGCGCGGGGACGCACAGCGGCATCACCACCTGGAGGAACGTGCGCAGGTGCCCCGCGCCGTCGATCGCGGCCGCCTCGTCCAGCTCCCGGGGGAGGGTGCGGATGAACTGCACCATCAGGAAGATGAAGAACGCGTCGGTGGCGAGGAACTTCGGCACCACGATCGGCCAGATCGTGTTGATCCAGTCGATCTTGCTGAACGCGATGTACTGCGGCACGACCGTCACGTGGTGCGGCAGCATGATCGAGATCAGCATGATCGCGAACCAGAGCTTCTTCAGCGGGAACTCCAGCCGCGCGAACGCGTAGGCCGCCAGCGAGCAGGCGGCCAGGTTGCCGACGACCGCGAGGCCGGTGATGACCGCGGAGTTCCACAGGTAGTAGCCGAACGAGTGCTTGAGCGCGTCCCAGCCGCCGGAGTAGTTCGCGCCGGTCACCTCGGTCGGGACGAGTCCGGGCTCGCGGAAGATCAGCTCCTCGGGCTTGACCGAGCTGGAGATCATCCAGAGCAGCGGGTAGAGCATGAACAGCCCGAACACGATCAGCAGCACGTGCTTGGTCAGTCGCGAGGCCGGCCGGAACAGCACCGGCACGCGCTTACTTGTCGTCGCCATAGAAGACCCAGAATCGAGACATGAGGAAGTTCGCCGCGGTCAGGGCCCCGATGATGAGCAGCAGCACCCACGCCATGGCGGCCGCGTAGCCCATCTCGTAGTTCTTGAAGCCCTTGATGTAGAGGTAGAGCGTGTAGAAGAGCGTCGAGTCGACCGGTCCGCCGTTGCCGCCGCTGACGACGAACGACTGCGTGAACGACTGGAACGACTTGATGACCTCCAGCACGGCGTTGAAGAAGATGATCGGCGTGAGCAGCGGCAGCGTGATCGAGCGGAACTGCCGCAGCCGGCCCGCGCCGTCGACCCGCGCCGCCTCGTACAGGTTCTGCGGGATCTGCCGCAGCCCGGCGAGGAAGATGACCATGGGGGCGCCGAACGTCCAGACGTGCAGGATGATCAGCGTCCACAGCGCGGTGTCCGGGCTCGTGACCCAGCCCTGGCCCTCGTAGCCGAACCAGCCCAGGAACGTGTTGACGATCCCGTCCGTCCCGAAGATCTTCTTCCACAGGATCGAGATCGCCACGCTGCCGCCGAGCAGCGAGGGCAGGTAGAAGACCGACCGGTAGAACGACAGCCCGCGCAGCCCCTTGTCCAGCGCCAGCGCCAGCCCGAGCGCGAACGCGAGCTGCAGCGGGACCGAGACGACGACGTAGGTGGTCGTGACCTTGAGGGAGTTGATGTACCGGTTGTCGGCCGTGAACATCTTGTCGTAGTTGTCCAGGCCGACCCAGTGCGCCTGGCTGAGCAGGCTGTAGTCGGTGAACGACAGGTACAGCGAGGCGATCATCGGACCGAGCGTGATGGCGAACAGTCCGATGAACCACGGGGCCAGGAACAGGTAGGCGGCCCATGCCTGAGAGCGGGCGCGGGAACTCTTGCGGCGTCGGGGGCGGCGCCTGGCCGCCCGCTCGGGAGACGTGACCGCGGGCGCGGCCGTCCCCGTCGCCGTGTCGGCCGCAGCGGGCCTCAGCGTCATCACTGGCCCTTCGGTGAGTCGGAGATGGTTTGAGATAGCGCTTTCTTAGCGCGAAGCCGCAGATGACGTCAACCCTTTGCAGTGAGATTCCTCACTGGCGGTCGCGGCCGGTTTCGGAAGAATCCAAGGTCACAGCAGCACACGGGGCCGGAGCCAGATTTGGCTGGCTCCGGCCCCGCTGCTTGTTACTACAACCGTTTGCAGTCGTCAGGAGACGCTGAAGCGGTAGCCGGTGGTCGACCTGAGCTCCTCACCGGGCCGCAGGACGGCGGACGGGAACGCCGGCCGGTTCGGCGCGTCGGGGAAGCGCTGCGTCTCCAGGCAGAGCCCCGCGAACGGCCCGAACGGAGTGGCGTCGCCGTCCAGCATGTGGCCGGTGTAGAACTGGACGCCCGGCTCGGTGGTGGTGACCTCCATCGACCGTCCGCTGCCCGGATCGGTGACCGTGGCCCGGCCCTGGAGGACGTAGCAGTGGTCGTAGGCGCCGCCGAGCCGCGCGTCCACCGGCGCTGGTGTGGTGAAGTCGAACGGCGTCCCCGCCACCGGGGCGAGTTCGCCCGTGGGGATCTTCCCCTCGTCCACCGGCAGGTAGCGGTCGGCCTCCAGCATCACCACATGACTACGTACGTCGCCGGTGCCCGCCAGGTTGAAGTAGGAGTGGTTGGTCAGGTTGACGACGGTCGGGGCGTCGGTCGTGGCCCGGTACTCCAGCCGCAGCGTGTCGCCGTCCAGCAGGTACCGGACGCTCGCGGTGAGCTTCCCGGGGAAGCCCTCCTCGCCGTCCGCGCTGATCAGGCTCAGCAGCAGTTCCGCCGGACCCGCCGACTCGACCCGCCACACCCGCTTGTCGAAGCCCTGGACGCCGCCGTGCAGGCTGTTCGCGCCGTCGTTGAGCGGAAGCCGGTACTCGGTGCCGTCGAGGGTGAACCTGCCGCGCGCGATGCGGTTGCCGTACCGGCCGACGACCGCGCCGAAGTACCGGCTGCGCTCCAGGTAGTCCTCCAGCGTGTCGAGGCCGAGCACCACGTTGGTGCCGTCGGCCACCTCCAGCCGCTGGACGGTCGCGCCGTAGGTGAGGACGGCGACGCGCAGCCGCCCGTTGTCCAGCACGTGCCGTTCGACCGTTTCGCCGTCGGGGGTGGCGCCGAAGGCGGCGTCGTGACTTGTCATGGGAGTCCTTTCGGGGGAGCGGTGGACTCGCGGACCACCAGGTGCGTCTCCAGCACGGTGGCCGCACTCATCGATTTGATGAGCAGGTCGACGGCCATGCGCCCGGCGTCCGCCGTGGGCATGGCGACGGTGGTGAGCTTGGGCCGGTACAGGCGTCCGGTGATGGAGCCGTCGATGCCGATCACACTGATGTCGCCGGGCACGCCGACGCCCAGCTCGTCCAGGCCCTCGATGAGGCCGATCGCGACGAGGTCGTTGTAGGCGAGCACGCCGGTCACCCCCGCCGCCGCGACCTGGGCGGCGACGCCGACGCCGCCCTCCTCGGTGGGCGCGTTGGGGCCGATGACGACCGTTTCGAGGCCGGGCACGTCGGCGACGGCCTTGCGGATCTCGCCGCTCGTCCAGGAGCCGGCCGGCCCCGACACGAGCGCGACGCGCCGGTGGCCGAGCCCGGCCAGGTGCTCCATCGCGGTGCGGGCGCCGCGGGCGACGTCCATGACGACGGTCGTCACGCCGCGCAGCCGCCGGTTGACCAGCACGAACGGGATCGTCTCGACCAGCTGCTCCAGCGCCCTGTTCGACGACCGGGGGCTGCACAGCACGATGCCGTCGACCTGCTTGGAGAAGGCGTGCACGAGCTCCTGCTCCTTCGCCGGGTCCTCGTCGGTGTCGGCGACGAACAGGTGGTAGTCCTGGGCACGGGCGGCGGCCTGGGCGGCCTTGATCAGCGGCGGGAAGAACGGGTTCGACAGGTCGGCCACGATCAGCCCGAGGTTGTCGGTCCGCCCCGTGGTGAGCGACCGGGCCGCCCGGTTGGGCCGGTAGCCGAGCCGCTCGGCCACCGCCAGCACCCGCGTGCGCGTCTCGGCGTTCACCATGTGCGGCGCGGAGAAGGTCCGCGAAACCGTCGACACATGCACGCCGCACGCGTGGGCGACGTCCCGGATAGTCACTGCCATGCCGCCTACCTTAACGCAACCGGTTGCACGACCGGAGTGATCACTGCGACCATTTGTGCTGGTCGTGCGCCGCTCACTTGACGGGCCGGGCATGCTGGCGCAATCGTTACTGCAACTGGTTGCAGCGAGCTGAGGAGTCCATGCGGTGAGCAGAGTGCTCGTCACCGGAAGCGCGGGCCGTTTGGGCCGCAGCGTCGTCACCACGCTGGCGGCGGCCGGCCACGAGGTGATCGGCGTCGACAGCGCCCCCGGCACCCCCCGGGAGGCCGCCGAATCCCTGCCGGCCGACCTGACCGATCTCGGTGAGGCGCACTCGGCGCTCACCCGGTTCCGGCCGGACTCGGTCGTCCATCTCGCCGCGATCGCCGTCCCGTTCGGCCGGACGGACGCCACGACGTTCCGGGTCAACACCCAGCTGGCGTTCAACGTCTGCGCGGCCGCAGTGGCACTGGAGGTGCCGAAGCTGGTCGTCGCGAGCAGCCCGACCGTGATGGGCTACGGCGCGCCCGGCGGCTGGACGCCCGACTACCTGCCGCTGGACGAGGCGCATCCGACGCGGCCCTGGAACGTCTACAGCCTGTCGAAACTGGTCGCCGAGCAGACCATGCAGACGTTCGCCCGCTCGGCCACCGGCACGAAGATGGCCGCGTTCCGGCCGTGCTTCGTCATCGCGCCGGAGGAGTGGGAGGGCGCGCCGACCCAGTCGGGGCACACCCTCCGCGAGCGGCTGGACCGGCCCGAGATCGGCAGCGTCTCGCTGTTCAACTACCTCGACGCCCGGGACGCCGGCGAGTTCATCGGCGCCCTCCTCGCCCAGCTGCCCGAGCTGGAGCGCAACGGCGAGGTCTTCTTCGCCGGCGCCGGGGACGCGCTGGCCCGCGAGCCGCTGGCCGAGCTGCTGCCCCGCTTCTTCCCCGCGACCGAGGAGGCCGCCGGCGCGCTCACCGGCGCGTCCCCGGCGTTCTCCGCCGCCAAGGCCGAGCGGCTGCTCGGCTGGACCGCCAAGCGCAGCTGGCGCACCGAACTCGCCTGAAGGGCCCGCCATGATCAAGGACTTGTCGGTCGCGGCGCGGTCGGTGCCGCTGGCCCGGCCGTGGGGCGCGGACGTCCAGCACAACCACGTCCTGCTGGTCACGCTCACGCTGGACGACGGACGCACGGGCACCGGAATCTCGTGGACGCCGCAGATCGGGGCGCACGCGGTTCGAGCGCTGCTGGAGCACGACGTCCGCGACGCGGTGATCGGGCTTCCGGAGCACCCCGGCGCCATCTGGGACGAACTGTCGGCGCACCTCGGCGAGGCGGGACGGTCCGGGATCGTCCCGATCGCGATGGCCGGGGTCGATCTCGCGCTGTGGGACCTGGAGTGCGGCGACCGCTCCCTGGTGGACGTTCTCGGCGCGCGGCGCGACAGCGTGCCCGTCTACGGCAGCGGGATCAACCGGCACTACTCGCTGGACGAGCTGACCGCCCAGGCAGAACGATGGGCCGCCGCCGCATACCCCGCCGTCAAGATCAAGGTCGGCCTGCCCTCGCTGGCCGAGGACGTCGAGCGGGTCGCGGCCGTCCGCGAGATCGTCGGCCCGGACACGGCACTGATGATCGACGCCAACCAGCGATGGGACCTGCACCGGGCCAGGACCGCGCTGCGGGCGCTGGAGCGGTTCGACCTGTTCTGGGTCGAGGAGCCGCTGCCCGCCGACGACCTCGCCGCCCACGTCGAGCTGCGCCGGAGCGTCGGTACGCCGATCGCGGTCGGCGAGAACATCGCCACCGCGCACGGATTCCGCGACCTGCTGACGGCCGGCGCCTGCGACGTCGTCCAGCCGAACGTGGTGCGCGTCGGCGGAATCACCCCGTTCCTGCGCATCGCCGACCTCGCCCGCGTCTTCGACGTGCCGGTCTACCCGCACCTGATGACCGAATTGTCGGGCCAGCTCGCCCTCGCCCTGCATCATCCAGTGATGGTGGAGGTCCCGGAGGACGCCACGCTCACCGACCTCGGCCTGCTCGCCGACCCGTCCCCGGTGGAGATCGCCGGGGCGGAGCTGCGGGCGACGGGCGCGCCGACGAGGTGGTCGCGATGAGGCCGGTGCGGGTCGTCGTCGCCGGGGTCAACGGCTACGGGCGCAACCATCTGGAGAACGTCCGGCGGCGGGCGGCGGCGGGCCGGGCGGAGCTGGCCGGGGTGTGCGACATCCGTCCGCCGTCCGGGCTGGACGTGCCGGCCTCGGCGGATCTGGCCGCGCTGGTCCGGGAGACCGGGGCCGAGGTCGCGGTGATCGCGACCCCGATCCACACGCACGCGCCGCTGGCCGTGGCCGCGCTGCGGGCCGGGGCGCACGTGCTGCTGGAGAAGCCGCCCGCGCCGTCGGTCGCGGAGTTCGAGACGATCTCCGCGGCGGTGGCCGAGACGGGACTCGCCTGCCAGATCGGCTTCCAGTCGCTCGGCTCGGAGGCCATCCCGGCCGCGCGGGACGTGCTCGGCGAACCGATCCGTGCCATCGGCGTGGCCGGGTCGTGGACCCGTCCGCTCGGCTACTACACCCGCTCCGCCTGGGCGGGCCGCCGCCGGCTGGACGGCGTCGACGTCATGGACGGCGCCCTCACCAACCCCTTCGCCCACGCCGGGGCGTCCGCCCTGGCCGTCGCCGGAGCGGACACCGTCGACTCGGTCGCCGGCATCGAGCTGGAGCTGTACCGCGCCAACGCGATCGAGTCCGACGACACCTCCAGCGCCCGGCTCCGGCTCGCCGACGGGACGGTCATCGCGATCACCGTCTCGCTCTGCTCCGACCGGCGCACCGAGCCCTACCTGCACCTCCACGGCGACACCCGGTCGGCGCGGCTCTTCTACACCCTCGACGAGATCGAGATCGACGGGGTCCGGACCGGCTTCGGCCGCGTCGACCTGCTCGGCAACCTCCTCACCCACATCCGGGACGGCGCGGACCTCCTGGTGCCGCTCGCGCGCACGGGCGGCTTCACCCGGCTGCTGGACGCGATCCGCCTCGCCCCCGAACCACGCCCGATCGATGGGCGGTTCGTCCGGACGGAACCGTCCCGGCTGGTCCTGCCCGGCATCGAGGGACTGGTCGTCCGCGCGGCGCAAGACCTCAAAACGCTCTCCGAGCTGGGCTTCCCCGACAGCCTCGGGACGATCTCGGAGCCGTGGCCGGAGACGGTTCTGCGCGTGGACGATCAGGAGGTCGCCGACTACGTCCAGCGCGGAGACCTACAGGCCACCGACGCCCCGCGACCCCACCTGCACCCCGTCCGGACCCTCGGCGGGACGGTCGTCACCGAGACGCAGCCAGCCGACCACGTCCACCACTTCGGGGCGGGCGTCGCGATCTCCGACGTCGACGGGGCCAACTTCTGGGGCGGCTCCACCTACGTCCCGGACCAGGGCCCGAAGATCCTGCCCAACCACGGACGGCAGCGCCGCCGCACGCTCCGCCCGATCGACGGCGGCTACGCGGAGACTCTCGACTGGGTCGGCCCGGACGGCACCGTCCTGGCAGGCGAGGAGCGCACCCTGACCGCGCGTCCCGTCGCGGACGCGTGGGCGCTCGACTTCGCGTTCACGCTCACCGGCAAGACTGCGGAACCACTCGTCATCCAAAGCTCGGCGTGCAAGGGCCGGGTCGGCGCGGGCTACGGCGGCTTCTTCTGGCGCGCGCCCAAGGACTCCGCCGGCCTGGCGGTCTTCACCGGCGAGGCGTCCGGCGAGGAGGCCGTGCACGGCAGCGTCACGCCCTGGCTGGCGCTGACCTCGGACACCTGGAGCCTGGTGTTCGTCCAGACCGCCGGGCTCGACCCCTGGTTCGTGCGCGTCGCCGAATATCCCGGCGTCGGCCCGGCGCTGGCCTGGGAGAAGCCGCTGACCGTCCCGGACCGCCTGAACCGGGCGATCACCGTCGTGGTCGCCGACGGCCGGCTCACCGCCGACCAGGCCCGCGCCCTCGCCGGAGGAACGACCTCGTGAGGATCTTCATCGCCGGCGACTCGACGGCCGTGGACTACCCGTCCGGCCAGGCGCCGCAGGCGGGCTGGGGGCAGGCCCTCGCCGCGCTCCTGGACGTCCCGGTCGTCAACGCGGCGTACCCCGGTGCGAGCGCGCGCAGCTCGATCGAGCAGCTCGGCATGCACGACCGGATCATGGCCGAAATGGGCCCGGACGACCTCCTCCTGATCTGCTTCGGCCACAACGACCGCAGGCACGACCAGGGCAGGTTCGGCGCCCCCTACGGCACCTACACCTCCTGCCTGCGCCGCTACATCGAGGGCGCCCGATCACGGGAGGCCCGCCCGGTGCTGGTGACCTCGGTCGAGCGCCGCACGCCCGACGGCTCCCCGACCCACGGCGAGTACCCGGCGGCGATGAAGGCACTGGCCGCCGAAGAAGGGGTCCCGCTGGTCGACTTGCAGGCCGCGAGCGCCCGCCGCTGGCGGGAACTCGGCCCCGACGCCACTAAGAAGCTCTTCCTGTGGCTCGACCCGCACCCGAACTATCCACGCGGCAGCGCCGACGACACCCATTTCACCGCCGCCGGCGCGATCGAGGTCGCGCGGCTGCTGCTCGCGGAGGCCGGCCCGCTCCTGCCGCCGCCCGTCCGCGCCCCCGCCGACCTGACCTGGAGAACCCCCGTGCCCGTATGGAGCATCGACGCGCGCTCCGGCCGGCCTCGCCACGCATACGCCACGGCCACCCCGCAGGAGGTCGGCGCGATCTGCCGCCGCGCGTCCGACCTGCTGCCCGTCCTCGACGAGGCCGGGCCCTACGAGCGCGCCGAACTGCTGGACGCGATGGCGGCCGCCCTCGACGCCCGCACGACCGAACTCGTCGCGGCGGCCGACGCCGAGACGGCCCTCGGCGCGCCACGCCTGACCAGCGAGGTGGCACGCACCAGCGGACAACTCCGCCTGTTCGCCGACGTCCTCCGCGAAGGCTCCTTCCTCGACGTCCGCCTGGACTCCGATCCCGACCTGCGCCGCATGAACGTCCCGCTAGGCGTAGTCGGCGTATTCGGTGTCGGCGGCGGCGACACCGCGAGCGCCCTCGCCGCCGGCTGCACCGTGGTCGTCAAGGCACACGAACTCCACCCGGAGACCTCCGCCCTCACCCTCGGCGCGCTACGCGCGGGCGCCGCCGCCACCGGCTTCCCCGAGGACGTGGTCCAGCTCGTCCATGGACCCGAGGCCAGCGCCGCCCTGGTCAAGGACGGCCGGGTGAAAGCGATCGCCTTCACCGGCTCCGCGCGCGACGGCCGGAACCTGCACGACCTGGCCAAGGCCCGCCCCGAGCCGATCCCGTTCTACGGCGAGTCCGGCGGCCTAGACCTGCTCTTCGTGACCCCCGGCGCCGCGAAGGCCCGGCTCGCGGAGATCGCCGAAGGCGCTGCGTTCGCCAAGCCCGGCCTCGTCCTCGCCCCTGCCGGCGCGGGCCTCCCCGAAGCGATGGCCGAGCACTTCGCGGATACCGCCCACCTCATGGTGGGCCCGGTCTCCCTCCTCGGCCAGTCCGATGTCCTCCTGGAGGAACGCTTCGGCCCGAAGATCGTCGTCTTGGAGTATGGCGGCGAGGACGACCTGGGTGAGGCTCTCGCCGCCGTCCCCGAAACCCGTACGGTCACGCTGCACAGCGAGCCTGACGAGACCGACCTTGTCGCGCGCCTGACCGCCCTGGCCCGCGACCGCGCGGGCCGCCTGGTCTTCGACTCCTACCCGACCACGGCCGCCCCGATGGGCACGGCCGCCATCGGCCGCTTCCTCCGTCCCGTCACCTACGAGAACTGCCCGCCGCACCTGCTCTCTCCGGCCCTGCGCGACGACAATCCCTGGCACCTTCCCCGCCGCCGCGACAGCACCCTCATTCTCCCCGGTAGCTGAGACCCGCGCCGCTGCCGATGAGGTCGGCGGCAGTCTGGCGCACGATTTCCAAGAACGACATCACGGTCGTCCCAGGGGGCATGGGGCGATGGACGGCCAGCACGGTGCGAGCCTCACCGTCGCGAAAGCGGCGTACGCGCACCCCGGCCGGAACCTTCGCGGCGAGAAGCGACCATGGCATCACGGTGGCCCCGGCCCCCGCTGCGACGAGCGCCAGCGTCACCGCGTAGTCGCGGGTCTCGAACTCGACCTGCGAGGTCACACCGGCGGCCGAGAGCATCCGCTCGAGCGCGATCCTGTTGGCGTGCCCGGGGCCGCCGGAGATCAGCGGTATCCCGGCCAGCTGCCGTGCCGGAAGCGCGTCCCCGTCCCTGCCGACCGGCCAGTCCGCCGGTATGGCCGCGACCAGGGGGTCGGCGAACATTTTCGCCACGACGAGACCGGTGGGATCGGGTGGCACCGTACCGGGATAGACGTGTGACAGGAGGAGGTCCAGTTCCCCCGTCCGCACGCCGCCGTATCCACCCGGCGGCTCCACCTCGGCGAGCGACAGCCGTACGGCGGGGAATTTCGTGCGGAACACGGCGATGGCCGGGGCCAGCAAGGTCAGGGCCCCGGACGTGAAGCCTCCCAGCCTGACCTCCGATGAGCGCAGCCCGGCGGCGTCCCGCACCGCCTGTTCCGCCGTCGCGAGACGGTCCAGGACGTCGTCGGCGTGGGCTAGCAGGACGCGTCCCTCGGCGGTGAGCTCGATGCCCGCGTGGGTGCGTGTCGCGAGAATGGCGCCGGCCTCCCGCTCCAGTTTGCTCAGCTGCTGGGACACCGCGGACGCGGTGTATCCCAACCCGCTCGCGGCTCGGGCGATCGACCCGGTCCGGGCTACTTCGGCGAAGATCTTCAGCCGCACTACATCGAGCATAAGCAAAGGTTAATACCTGTCGGCCGGAGTTGCTTGTTTGCTTATGGCCATCTGACCACACTTGACATGTATGACGGCCTTCCGGCCTTGTCATCCGGCACACGCACCACCCAAAGGAACCCTCATGCCCACGCGGCTGCTCTATCTGGACGACTCCCGGCGCACCGAGGCGGACGCCACGATCGTGCGGGTGCACGATGACGGCGGCGAGACCACGGTCGTCTTGGACGAGACGATCTTCTACCCGCAGGGCGGCGGCCAGCCGACCGACCGCGGCCGCCTGACGACCGCGCGGGGCGGCCTGGACGTCCGGCGCGTCGCCTTCGTGAACGGCGAGGTCCTGCATATCGGGCCCGCGGAGGGCGTGCTGGACGCAGGGCAGACCGTGCGCCTGTCCGTCGACCCGGAGGTGCGGCGGCAGCACGCCCTGCTGCACACGGGCGGGCATCTGGTGATGACCGCCGTCGACCGCCTGGTCGGATACCACCCGACGAAGGGCTACCACTTCCCGAACGGCCCGTACGTCGAGTTCGGCAGCGCGCTCCCGGTCGAGGAGCGCGCCTCCTTCGCCGCGAAGGTCCAAGACGTCATGGACGGCATGGTGGCCGAGGACTCCGAGGTGACGAGCTACTTCTGCGAGCCGGACGGGCTCCGCGCCGACGGCGTCCACGTGCCGGCCGAGATCCCGGCGGGCAAACCGACCCGCGTGGTCGTCACGGCCGGGTACCGGTCGCCGTGCGGGGGCACTCACGTGCGCCGCCTGGGAGAACTCGCCGGCCTCAAGGTCAGGAACGTCAAGGTGAAGTCCGGGCGTACGCGAGTCAGCTACACGGTCGCCTGAGGTGGGGACACGGACCCGCGCCGGCGGGGACGACCTGCACCGGCGGCACATCGCGGGCCTGGCCGACTGCCACCAGCGGCTCGTCGAACTGATGCGGATGGTCGGCATCCAGCGGCAGGAGGTCGCGGCCGCCGACGGCTCGACCGCGGTGCGGACCGTCCTCGCGCCCGGCCCCGACCAGTCCAGGGCCGCCAGGGAGCTGTTCTCCGGCTACATGGCGCAGGTCCGGATCGTCATCGCCTTCCTGCGGAGGGTGGACGCCGCGACGGCGGAGCGGTTCGCGCGCGCGGCCGAGGACCTCAGCAGCTATTTCCTGCTGCGGCGCCAGGGCGGTGACCTCCCCTTCGACGTGTGGAGGGAGCTGTTCGCGCGGGAGTCGGGCGCTCTCGTTGAACGGCAGGCGCGGCTCATCGCCGACAACGAGGACGCGTTCGCGCTCCTGCGGGACCGGAACCCGGTGTGGCAGGTGGACTTCGAGCTCAGCATCGCGCGGGGCGAGAACGGCTTCCGGCTGGACGCGCGGTCGCCGCTCGGATCGGCCGGCACGACCCTCGGACTCGATCTCGTCCCGGGAGAACTGGAGAACTTCGTCCGGGCCCACTGCGGACCCAGGCCGGCCGTCCGGGACGGCGGCGTCCCCAGAGCGCTGGAACCGCTCGCCGAGTTCGGCGGCAGGCTCTTCGCCGGAGTCTTCCGGGAAACGGTGCGCGACCTGCTGCAGCAGACCCGCGCGCATGCGGTGGGCGTCGGGAACGGGCTGCGGGTACGGCTGCGGCTGGCCGATGCTGCGGAGTTGCAGACGATTCCGTGGGAACTGCTCTACGACGGCACCGATTTCCTCTGCCTGTCGCCCCATCACTCGGTCGTCCGGCACCTCGACCGCGTGGCATCGCCGGTCGCCGCCACGCCCACGCATCCGCTCCGCGTCCTCGTCACGGTCAGTTCCCCGCGGGACCTGCCGCGCCTGGACACCGATGCCGAGATCGAGACCATAAAGGTGGCCTTGGGGCCACTCATCGAACTGGGCCTTGTCGAGCTGAGCTTCACCCGGGACGCGACGCTGCTGACTCTGCAACGGACGCTGCGCAGGGCCAACGAGGCTGACCGCCCGATCCACATATGGCATTTCATGGGGCACGGTCACAAGGACGCACGCGAAGGCCTCGGAATGCTCGACTTCGAGAAGGACGGCAGGAGCGCGCCGGTCTCGGGCTTTCATCTCGGCACGCTCTTCCGAAGCCATCCCCAGATGCGGCTCGTGTTTCTCAACGCGTGTGAGACCGGGGCCATGGATCAGCTGGACGCCATGTCCAGCCTCGGCGGTGCGTTCGTCGAACGCGGAGTTCCGACGGCCGTGACGATGCAGTTCCCCATCTCCGACGAAGCGGCCGTCACCTTCACGGAGGAGTTCTACGCGTCGCTGGTCGACGGTCTGACCATTGACGCGGCCGTCACCGAGGCGCGGCGCGCCATCTTCTTCACGGCCAACCACAATGAGTGGGCGACGCCCGCCGTTTTCGCCCGCCAGGCGAATGCCGAGACCTTGCTCCGGGCCGGACACGGTGGACGGGATACGCTGGAAAAGCAACGGTAGAGTTCCCTTCGGGCCGCGTCCCCGAGGCGGCGGTACCAGGCGAGGCTCGATGGACCACGCGACGCACTTCGGCTCCGAACTCCGTCGGCTGCGCGAGGCCGCCGGCTTGTCGCTGTCGGAGCTATCACGGCGGATCAATTACAGCAAGGGTTATCTCAGCAAGATCGAGAATGGTCGGGCACGCGCCAACCCGGCAATGGCGAAGCGCTGTGACGAGATCCTGGAAACCGGCGGCATCCTGTGCACGGTGCTCGGCGCCGGAGCGCCCAGCGCGTCCCGGTACAAGCCCGCACCCCCCGCTCGGTCGGCAGTGCCGGCTTGGACCCGGCCGTCAGGACTGCCCCGGGACACCGCCGATCTGCTGGGACGCGACACCGAACTCGGCGAGATCATCAAAGGCCTCGCCGGCGGGAGCGCGGACGCTTCGGGCATGGTGACGCTCTGCGCGGTCGTCGGCATGGGCGGCGTCGGCAAGACGGCCCTCGCCGTCCGTGCCGCGCACCGGTTGCGGGACCGCTTCCCGGACGGCCTCCTGTTCATGGATCTGCACGGATACGCGGATACGGCGATGGTCGAACCGGCGGACGCGCTCGACCGGCTGCTGCGCCGGCTCGGCGTTCCCGGAGAGATGATCCCGCCGCATGCGGAGGACCGGTCCGCCCTCTTCCGCGACCGGGTCGAAGGCAGATCCCTCCTGCTGATCCTGGACAACGCGCGTGACGCCGCGCACGTCCTGCCGCTTCTGCCGGGCACGAGCGGCTGCCGGGTGCTCGTCACCAGCCGCAGCGAACTCGGCGCATTGGAGGACGCGCGCCGCGTGCGGCTCGCGCCGCTGCCGCACCATGTAGCCGTCGCTCTGCTTCGCACGCTGGGGGAGGACGGGCACAAGGCGGGCGGGAGACCGACCGGCTCCGTTCTCGATGGGATCGCGCGGGGATGCGCGGGGCTGCCGTTGGCATTGCGGATCGCATCGGCCCGGTTTCGCGCCGGCCTGGACGCCGGCGAGCCGCCCCACGCAGACCGGGACCGGAACCGCCTGGCCGATCTCGATGACGGGGAACGGAACCTGGCCGCGGTCTTCGACGCCTCGATCCGCTCGCTGACACCGGAACTGAGCCGGGCTTACCTGCTGCTGGGGTTCCACCCGGGTCCGGATTTCGACCTGGAAACCGCCGCGGCGCTGATGGGGGCCGGGCGGGACGAGGCTCGCCGGCGGCTGCACCGGCTGCTCGGCGCGCACCTGCTGACGAGGCACCGGCCGGGCCGGTTCCAGTTCCACGACCTGCTGCGGCTCTTCGCGCGCGGACGCGCTGAGGCCACATTGCCGGGGGCCGAACGGGACGGAGCTCTGCGCAGGGAGACGGGTCATTACCTGCGGTCCCTGGAGGCGGCCGACCGGCTCATCACGCCGCACCGCCACCGCCTCGAACCCATGGCCGGGGAATCCGAACCGCACCATGATGTGCACGACTATGGCGAGGCCCTCGGCTGGATCGCGGCGGAACAGGACAACCTGGTCGCCATCTGCCGTGCGGCCCTGGAGGCCGGCCTGGACGACCACTGCTGGCGGCTGGCCTACGCGTTTCGCGGCTTCCTGTTCCTGGCCAAGCCCTGGGAAGCCTGGATCGAGACCCACGAGCTGGCACTGCGGGCGGCGCGCAGAGCCGGTGATCAGAGGGCCGAGGCCATGACGCTCAACAACCTCGGGCTCGCGCATCTGGAACGGGGCGACCACGATGCCGCCGCCGTGCTTTACGAGCGGGCCCGCCTCCTCTTCAGCGACCTCGGGGACGAGTACGGCGAGAACACGGCAGTCGCGCACCTCGCGTGGGTGCACTTCCGCCGGGGCGACCCGCACACGGCTCTCCTCCAGAGCGGGCGGGCCCTGGCTTTCGTGGAGCGCCGCGGGCTCGACCGGAACACGGCGATCCTGCTCCGCGACACGGCCTTCATCGAGATGCACCTCGGCCGGTACGCCGATGCCGTCCTGCGGCTGCACCGCGCTCTGGAGACGTTCACGGCGGTGGGGCTGCACGTCGACGCGGCCATGGCGCTCAACTGCCTCGGCGAGGCCGAGCATCGGCTCGGACGAGCGGAGCAGGCACGGGAGTTCCTGCTCCGCGCGGCCGAACTCGGCCGATCCGGCGGAAGCCGGCACGAGGAGGCGCGCGCCCACGACGCCCTCGGAGCGGTCGAGGCCGCCGGGGGCGACACCGAGCTTGCGCTGGCGCACTGGCGCGCCGCTGCGCTGCACTACACCGCAGTATGCGACACCCGCCGCGCCGAAATGGTCCGCGGCCGTATCGACGCCGTTTCCCGTTGCCAATCCCTTTAGGAAACGGTCGCCTCGTTCAGTGGTCGCCCCCGGCACGACATCATCGGTCCCATCGGACGGATCGCGGGACCTGCACGGCCCCGCCGATCGCCTCACCGCTCAGGGGGACCACCATGACAGCAGCCGGTGCCTGGACTCACCCGGACCAACTGGACCCGCTTTTCACCGCTCGCTCGATTCCGGTCGGGGAACTGTCGCGGAGCCACCTCGCGGAACTCACCGCAGGCGGTTTCACCGCGCTGCGGGTCGCGGACTTCCTGCCGGCGGAACTCCGCCGGGAGGCAATGGCGAGAGTCTCGGAGCCCGACTTCCCCATGGACGTCTACGACAAGGCGCGGGTGGACCCGCCGATCGCCCGGTTCGGCCCGGTCCTCAACGAGTACAAGGACGGCGCGTGCCTGCGCGCCGAGTACTGGCGGGACATGGCCCTCGCGCGGGAGCTCTGGCGGACGAGGATGGCCGGCGCCGATCCGCTGGCCTTCTCGATCGATCGCCTGTCCGCAGCGTGGCAGGGCGGGCTCGGGCCCGCCCGTGTCTCCGGGCGGAACCTCTTCGCCGGTGCGCTGCGCGAGATCAACGACGGCGCGCTCATCCATTTCGACGATGTCCGCCGGGAGTACGGCCCGGACTTCTTCGACGACGGCGCCCCGGTGGCCCAGCTCGCGTTCAACGCCTGGATGTCCGTGCCCGCCGAAGGAGGCAGCACCCGGATCTACCGCCGGCGGTGGAATCCGCCGGACACCGGCGCGCGAAACGGATACGGCTATCACCGATCCGTAATCGACGGTGAGCAGGAGATCGTCCTGTCGGTCGAAGCGGGTGATGCCCTGCTGTTCGATCCGCGCTACTTCCACGCGGTGGACCCCAGCGCCCGGGGCCGCAGAGTCGCGATCACGTTCTTCCTGGGATTGACCAGCACCGGCAAACTCGTGCTGTGGTCTTGACAATCGCGTTTCCCGTGGAATGCGGTGACGAGAAATAGGCCGGATTATCTAAGATGGCGGTATGGGGGGATCGGACGATTTCGACGTCTTCATGTCGCTGGGCGGTTGTGACCGCCCGGCGGTGACCCGGCTCGTCCGCGCGATGCGTGAACGCGGCCTGCGGGTGTTCCTCGACACGGACCGGATCGCGCATTTCGAGGGCGTCACCGCGACGATCGAGGCCGCGCTCAACTCGTCCAAGGCACTGGTGGCCTACTACTCGGCGGGTTACCCGTCCCGTCCCGCGTGCCAGGCGGAACTGACGGCCGCGTTCCTGGCCGGGCAACGGGAGGGCGACCCGGGCCGCCGGATCATCGTGGTCAACCCCGAGCCGGGCACCGGCCACATCATGCCCGCGGAACTGTCCGACGCCCGGTTCGCGGTCGCACCGGCCGGAACCCGCGACACCGCGGCCCTGGCCGACCTGATCCGCGACCGGGTGCGCGGCATCGACGGGCGGATCGGCGCCGTGCGCTTCTCCGACCGGCCGCGCTGGTATCCCGGCCGGGTGCCCGGCGCCGCCGGATTCGTCGGCCGCTACCGCGAACTGTGGGAGCTGCACACCGCGCTCTTCGGCGCGGACCTCGCGCTCACCCAGGAGTGCGGGCTCGGCCCGGCGGCGGTGGTGGCGGGCCTGCCGGGCAGCGGACGATCGGCGCTGGTCGCCGCCTACGCGTGGCAGTTCGGCGCGGCTTTCCGCGGCGGCGTGCACTGGATCTCCCTGGCCGGCGCGTGCACGGCCGCCGACGTGCGCGCGCGGTACGCCGACGCCGTCCGGATGATCGCCGGCATGCTCGGCCTTCCGGCCGCCGATGCGGGCCGGGAACGGCTGTTCGGGATGGTCGCCGACCGCCTGGTGGCGGGATCGGCGCCCGCGCTCTGGGTCGTCGACGACCTGCCGGCGACCCTCACGGACGAGGAGTTCCACGACCTGATCATTCCCGCCGGGACGCGGGTGCGGACGGTCGTCACCACCGACGGCCAGGCCTACACCGGATCGGCCGGGCTCGTCCGGCTCGACACGATGACCAGGCAGGACGCGCGCCTCCTGCTGTCCGGCGGGGACGATGGCGGCGACGCCGCCGTACTGGACCGGATCGGCGCCGCCGCCGGATGGCACGCCCGTTCGCTGGCCCTGCACGCCGAAGCCCTGCGCCGGCTCGGCGGACCGGAGGGCATGGCGGAGTACGCGGCCCGGGTGGAGGCCGACCCGCCGCCCGCCGCCCGCCTGGTGTCCCAGTTCGTCGAAGCGCTCGCGCCCGAGCAGCGCGAGATCCTTCGGCTGGCCGGCGAGTGCGCGCCGGCGCCGCTGCCGGCGGGCGTGCTCGCGGCGGCGACCGGCCTCCCGGAGGAGACCGTCACGGCGGCACTCGCCGACCTCGGCGGACGGCTGCTCGCGACGCGGATCGGCTCGCACTGGCAGATCAGCCCGCTCGTGCGGCCCGCCGGACGCGACCCGGCGATGGCGGACGCCGCGGCGCGGGCCGTCCTCGACCGCTGGGAACCCGCCGTGCTCCCGCATGCGGCGGAGCTGGCGGACCGCACCGGCTTCGGGCCCGAGCTGCTGCGCCGGCTGGCCGGCCACTACACGTCCACGGGCGACATGGCGACGGCCGCGCGCCTGCTGGAGCGGCTGCTGCCGGGCGACGCGGACCTCACCCGGCGCGCGGCGGAGGCCTTCCTGCTCGGTGGGGACGCGGTTCGCGCCGGGGAACTGGCCGGGCAGTGCGGTGCGGACCGGATCCTGGCCGAGGCGCTCGACGCGCAGGGCCGGTTCGCCGAGGCGGATGCGCTGTGGGCGGAGCTCCCCGGCGACGCGGCCCGGGTTCGCGCGCTGCGCCGCCGCGGCCGGCTCGCGGAGGCCGCACGGCTGGCGGAAGAACTCCTGCTCGGCGCATCGGCGGAGGAGGGCGCGGGCGAAACGGCGGACGAGGCGATCCAGGTGTTGCGGCTGGAGCTCGCGCGGATCCAGCTCACCGGGAACGCGCAGCGCCGGGCCCGGCGCACCGCCGAACTCGTCGTCGGGCACTACACGCGCTCGGGACGGCCTGAGCACCACCGCCTCGCCGAGGCGCGGCAGATCCTCTCCGAGGCCCTGCTCACGCCGGAGTTCACCGAGCTCCGCCCGGACCGGGCCGGGTGGGAGGAGGCCGAAGCACGGCTCCGCGACCAGCGCGACCGGTACGTCCGCGAGCACGGGCGGGCGCATCCGCAGGCGC
This sequence comes from Actinomadura sp. BRA 177, assembly GCF_013372625.1. GTDB lineage: Bacteria > Actinomycetota > Actinomycetes > Streptosporangiales > Streptosporangiaceae > Spirillospora. The sequence goes on along the minus strand of NZ_JABXFD010000553.1, from coordinate 16,485 downwards.
TGACCGCATCGGTGGCGTATGCGCATTCGCTGGTCTCCCAGGGGGAGCCCGGGCGCGCCCGGGAGGAACTGGAGGCCGTCCTCGACGCGGTGCGGAGCCGTCTCGGCGCACGACATCCGGTCTACCTGCGGGCCCGGTTCCTGCTCGGCCAGGCCTGCGCGCAGCAGCACGACGACGTGCGGGCGGGCGAGCTGTTCGCGGCGACGCTCGAAGGGCAGCGCGCGGTGCTCGGACGAGCCCATCCGGAGACTCTGCGCACGCAGCACGAGCTGGCCGCGATCCGGAAGCTGCAAGGGGACGGCGCCGTGGCGATCGAGCTCTTCGCGGAGGTGCGGCGGCTCTCGGCCCACCAGGTCGGACGCGCGACGGATCTGCATTGGCGGGCGGTCACCGGGGAAGTCCTCGGTCGGCTCCCGAGTTGGATGTGGCGCCTTGGCCGCTCTTAGCGACGTTTCTTCCATGGTGGCCGTTTTGGCGGAAAGAGGAAATGTGAAATCGTGCCGCGTGTGTTACCGGGCCGCCCGGAAAAGGCCCGAGGTTCGGATCTGGTGCGGGATATAATCCGGTATGGGGAATTTAAGGACACCCGACAGGGAGGCTGGCGGCCGTCCGTCCCCCGGCCTCGAGGTCTGGGGTTTCGTCATCGCCGCGATCGGTGTTCTCGTCGCGATCGGCGCCTGGATCTTCCCCCAGTCCCCGAGCACCCCGCCACCCGGGCCGTCCACGCCCTCCGCGCCGCCGGAGACCGGAGGCGCCGGCAGCCCGTCCGCGACGCCCACGTCGTCGTCGGGTGGCCGGACCCGGTCTCCGTCCCCGCCGGTGCCCGTCAGTAAATGGCTCACGGATCTGGAGCCGGTGGCGGACGACTCCGAGGTGACGGTCGAGGGAGTCAGCATCGGCGGGACCCTGTACGAACGGAGCCTGCACTACTCGTGCAGTGCGTTCTGCAACAACGCGGGGACCAGCGACCTCACCTACGTCCTGGGCAAGGACTACACGAAGTTCCGGGCCGTCGTCGGGGCGAACGACGCCGCCGCCGAACCGCAGGACGGCGTCTTCCTGGTGGGCCTCGACGGCCGGGACCTCAAGCCCGTCCGGGTCGCGCAAGGCCATCGCAGGACGATCGAACTGGACGTGCGCGGGGTGATCCGGCTCCGGCTGCGCGCCTACCGGCCGGGTACGACGCGCAACCCGGCCCTGGCCGGCGCCAATGCCGCCGGCGGCGTCTCCAACAGGCTGCCCGACCTGGCGTGGGGCGACCCGAGGGTCAGCCGGTAGCCATCTCGCCGTCCCGCTCCGCCGGCCGCGGCCGATCCGGCGAATGCCGCCGGTCCGGTGCGCGCCGCGGGCCGCCGGCCGGGCGGAGGCGGACGCCGAGGCCGTGGGCGGCGAGCCCGAGGTAGACGAGGGTGAGCGCCCCGAGCCACAGCAGGTCCCGCCGCCAGACGCCGGCCGTGTGCTCCCAGTTCCCGTCGACGATCAGCTGGTCGCGCGGGACCACCTGGGCGGTGATCGCCGTGAGGTCGGTCGAGGACGCGATCGCGGCCAGCCCCATCCGGTCGGGCAGCAGTACCGAGAACGCGTTCAGCCAGCCGCCGTCCGACAGGTCGGAGGTGTAGCCGTTCAGCGCGATCTGCGCCAGCGCCGCGAACGTAAAGGCGGCGACGGCGTGCTCCAGCCGCCTGGCGTGCGCGGAGATCAGCAGCCCCAGCGACATCGATGCGACGCCGAGGGCGGCCAGGTCCACGAACAGTTCGGCGCGGGCGGGCAGCCGGACCGCGGCCGTCGGCGGATGGAACACGCAGAAGACGAGCGTCATCGTGCCCGCCTGCAGGATAGCGATCACCGTGAACACCAGGAACTTCGACAGCATGACGGGCAGCACCCGGGTGCCGGTGCGGTGCTCGCGCTTGATGACGGGGAACTCGGACACGAGATTGCTGTAGGTCAGCGCGAGGCCGCTGAGGACGGAAAGGGTGCTCAGCAGGCTGACCGCGATCCCCATCTGGTCCGCGGTCTTCACGCCCATCGCGCCGCCGTCGACGACGGCCGCCGCCAGCAGCGCGCCGCCCGCCGCTATCCCGAACGGCGTGGCCGCGGAACGCCAGGCGTACAGCCGTTTCGCGGGCGTCGGCTGCTGGCCCGACCCCATCGGCAGGAGCAGCCGGACCTGCCGCCTGACCAGCGTCCGGAACTGCCGCCAGAAGACGCCGGCCGAACGGACCCTCCGGATGCGGGACTCCCGGACGGCCTTCACCGCCCGCTGTCGCTCCTCGCCCGCGGCGGCGGCCGCGCGGCCGTGCTGAGGTCCCGCCGCATAGTCGTCGGCCCATCTCTCGACGTGCCGCTCCGGGTCCTGTTCCTCGTCCTTGGCGATGAGCGTCATCAACTCGGCGTACGACGAGACGCCGAGGGCGCTGAGCGCACCGGCCGGCGGCCCGCAGTACAGCGGCCGCCCGCGCTGCGCGAGGATCAGCACCTGGTCGGCCACGCCGAGGTTCTCGGTGGCGTGGGTGATGACCACCACCGTGTGCCCCTCCCTCGCGTATGCGCGCAGCCGCCGCATCAGCCGGAGGTCGAGCCCCGCGTCCAGACCGGACGTCGGCTCGTCCAACATGAGCAGCGCCGGTTTGTGGAGCAGCTCCAGCGCCGTGGACACCCGCTTGCGCTGCCCACCGGAGAGCGTGGCGACCGGCTGGTCCATCCGCTCCGGGCTGATGTCGAGGATGTCGCAGACCTCGTCCACGGCGCGGCCGCGGGTCGGCTCCCCACGCGGGTCGCGCAGGTCGAACGCGTACCCGAGCAGGGCGCGTACCGTCAGGGTCCGGTGCATGTCGTCCTGCTGCGGGACGAAGCCCAGCATGTCCTTGATCCGGGCGGGCTGCCGGGCCACGTCGAGGTGGTCGAAGTAGATCTCGCCCTCCTCGACGCGCAGTTCCCCCATCAGCGCGTTGAACAGCGAGCTCTTCCCCGCGCCGGACGGGCCGAGGACGGCCATGAGCGTGTTCGCCCGCTGCACCAGCGAGGCGCCGGAGAGCAGCACCTTCGGGTCCTTGTCGGGCTTGGGCGTCTTGGCCGTCACGTCGAGGAGGACGAGCTTGATGTCGGTGAGCGGGGTGCTCGCCAGCTCCCGGCAGCCGTCGAGGACGCGGTACCGGCGGTCGGCGTACTCGAAGGCGTCGCCCGCGCGCAGCCGCGCCGACCGGACCGGCTGCCCGTTGACGTAGGGGCCGTTGCCGTAGCCGTAGTCGCGCAGTCGTAGCCCGTCCTCCTCATGGATCAGCGCGAAATGGCGCGGCCCGGTGCCCGGGGCGTCGATCCGGTACGGCGGAGCGTCCATCGCCGAACCGAACGGCGTCACCGGCTCCGGGAGTGGGATCGTCTCTTCCTGCTCGCCGGTCTCCTCCGGCTGCGGTTCGCCGCCGGTGCCGCCGAATGGAGGCGCGTCCTCGCTCTCGTCCGCTGCCCGCGGCACGTCCGGGTCGAGGAGGGCGGGCCTGGTCCATACCGGCAGATGGACGGGGACGAGCAGCCGCTCCGCCGCCCAGCCGCCGTGGGCGTGGAGCCGGACGAGCTGCCGCAGGTAGGCGGCCATCCGGAGCTGGACGTGCTGGTACACGCGCACCGCACGGGCGGTCGCCACCCGCAGCGCCTGCTCCTCCTCGGCCGTGGCGGCGCTCAACTCGGCCTCCACGCCGGTGATCTCCGCCTGGAGCCGCGCCACGTCCGCCCATGCGGAGTCCACGGTGCGGCGGAACTCGGCACGGCGCCGCTGGACCACTACTTCGTCGCCGTGCCGCCGGTCACCCGCCCGCCGCCGGCGCTGCTCCGGTACCGAGAGCGGAGTGCCGACCTCGGTGAGCCGGGCCGTAGCCAGGGACAGCTCCCGGCGCAGCGCCGCGAGCCGCGCGGTGGCGGCGGCGGCCCTGCCGTGCGCGTCCGCCCGGTCGGCCTCGTACCGGATCCGCTCGCGTTCGAAGACCTCCTCCGCCAGCCGGATCAGCGACTCCCGGTGCACTGTGGTGACGGGCGCGGCCATCGCCCGGGCCGGCAGGTCCCGCCACCCGTCCCGCAGGCCGTTGTACCAGTCGGACAGCATCGCCCACCAGGTGTAGCGGATCCGGCCGAGCCGGTCCGGACGCTCCTCGGTCACGGCGCGCGCTCCCCTCCGTCGCCCGGGCTCAGTTCGGGCACTTCGGCAGCCGGACGACCACCTTCCGGTTCGCCGCCGCCGGCCCGGGCAGCAGCTCGCCACCGGGCCCGATGTCCTTTTCGCGGCCTTCGAGATGCGCGCCGGCGCCGGTTGCGGTGATCCGGCCCGCCGCGACGCCGAGCGCCACCAGCTCCTTCTCGACCCGTTCCGCGCGCCGCTCGGAGAGCGGCTGGTTGATGGCGTCGCCGCCCTCGGACGAGGTGCTGCCGATGAGCCGCACCGGCTGGCCGCCCTTGGTCAGCACGGCCGCGAGCCTGCTCAGCGTGCTCTTCGCGCCCGCGGGATCGGCGAACCGGTCGGTGTTCTTGACGAAGCCGACCTTGTTGGCGTCGGTGAGCGCGGTGTCGCCGCAGCCGCTGAAAGTGGTGGGCGGTGGCAGCTTCACCGGGGTGACCGGCGGCAGGCCCGGCAGCGCCTCGCCCGTGTTGGGTTCGGCATCGACGGTGACGCAGCCGCCGCCCGCCTTGACGATGGCGGTCCACTGCGCGATGACCTCGGTGCGCCACTCCTGGCTGAGCGTCGGCTGCGGGGCCGCCGCGTACCCGAATCCGGACAGCATCACGTTCCGGTCGTGCAGGTCGGGCAGCAGCTTCCGGTCGGTCAGGAACTTCACGATCTCGTCCGGCTCGGCGGAGAACTGGCCGGGCTGGCGGAAGTCCAGCGGGGCGGTGGTCTGCAGCCCGGAGTCCAACATGATGATGTTGCCGCCGGGGGGCACGGCCGCCGCCGCCAGCGTGAGCGCCGTCAGGTCGTCCGCCTCGGCGACCCGGGCGTGGACGGAGTTCGCGCCCTGGCCCGCCAGCGCGGGCTGAACGGTTCCCTTGATGTAGTCGTCCAGCGCCGCGTCCTTCGCCTTGGCGTTCTTCGCCGTGGTGCGGAACGGCGGCAGCTTGACGACGTTGGGCCGGCCGTCCACGCGGATCAGCGAGATCTCCTCGCCGGACTTCGCCGCGAGGCGCAGCAGCGGACTCGTGATGTCGGGGAAGCGGGTCTCCGGCACGTTCGACCGCGCCCCGACGACGAGTGCGAGCGGCGCCGGGCGCTCGGCGAAGCACCGGACGGGTGGGAACGGCCCGTCCCCGTCCTGTCCGCCGCAGGAGGCGAGGCAGGTGGTCAGGCCGAGCAGCGCCGTCCCGTACAGGGCGGCGACGCGCCTTCGGGTCATGAACGACTCCTTGGATGCTGGTCGGGGGTCCTAGTTGGGGAACGGCCGGTAGGTGTACGGTCGGGCGTCGTCCTGGAAGACGTTGTCGGTGGCCGAGACGTCCTGCAGCCGGCGGGTGATCTCCAGCCGGGCGACCTGCTTGAGCTCCTCGGCGAGCGCGAGGTGGTCGCGCAGGGACTCCTCGACCACCCGCTCGGAGGCGTCGATCTCGGCGGTGCGGAAAGCCGCGATCGCCGCGGCGATCGCGTGGCGGCGGCTGGCGATGGCGTGCGTCTCGGTCGCCGTGCGGTGCTTGCGCAGTGCCCGGACGAACCCGCTGCGCAGCGGGTTGTGCGTCAGGTACCCGCCGACCATGGCGACCAGGCCGGTGCCCAGGTACAGCCCGGCGAAGATCGCCGCGCCCTGCAGCATCGACTGGTCGTCGGTGCCGGACGCCGCGGGAGCGGGCGTTCCGGACACCGACAGTCCGGACGGGGCCCCGGCGCCCGCATGGTGGGCGTTGGTCCTGTACCTGACCCAGAAGGCGAGCGCGCCCAGCACGAGCCAGGCGAGAATGAGGCAGGCTTGCGGGACCAGGCCGCTCGCCGAGGCGTCGCCCGCCCGCCGGTCCCGGAACAGCTGCCCCGTGAAGTGGGCCAGCGCGAGCACGACACCGGTGAAGCCGGCGACCATCAGGAAGACCAGGATCTCGTAGAGGTCGGCCATGACCAGTTCGAGTACCTGGTAGAAGGCCGTGAAGTCGGCGATCACCGCGAGCAGGAGCGCCGCCGCGTAGAGGTACATCGACGACGGCCGCCCGGCGAGCAGTACCGGATCCGCGTGGCCGGCACCGCCCCAGGGCGCCCACGTCGGCTCGGCGGGTGAGCCGGGCGCTTCCTCTTCGATCTCCGTGTCCGGACGCTCAGACAAGGTCCGCTCCTCCCTCCGCGGCGGTATGGGACGGCGTGCCGCGGCCCTTGCGGTCTCGACTTCGTTTGACGCGGCCGGCGAGCCGCGTCCGCAGCACGCGTGAGCGGCCGCCCTTCCGGGGCTTCTCCGTTCCGGCCGCCTCGTCGGCGGCCGCCTTGCCGAGCAGCCGGGAGACCGCCGCGTTCAGCGCGATCTCGGTCTCCAGCAGGCGGCGCTCGGTCTGCTCCAGCAGCACCGCCTGCTGCTCCAGCGTCGCCCTGGCCTCCCGTTCCCGGTAGTGCGCGCCCGCGAGGTAGACGGCGTGCTCCCGCAGCACGCGGGCACGCCATTGGTCGACCCGGGAGTTGATCAGGTTGTCCAGGACGTGTCCGGTCATCTCGTCCACGCCGCCCGGCAGCATGCCGGCCGCACGCTGCACGATCAGCTGCGTCACGGCGTCCGCGTTCACCTCGGTGGGCAGGAAGGGCTCGGCGGGTGGAAGTTGCTCGGGCGCGGCATCGGCTCCGGGGATCGCGCCGCCGCGGCCGACGAGGCGCCGGTCCGCGCGCCGGTGCCACCAGGACAGGAGACCGGGCGGACGGACTCCGACCATTTCGGTGCGCCGCGCGATGCGGGAGCGCAGCCATCCGGTCACGGTGCCTCCTCGGTTTTCGGATCGGGCGGGACGCTCATCCACTCGGGCAGTTCCGGGCCGAAGGGCTCGAGCAGTTCGATCACGTCGGGCCAGTTCTTGCCGCGGCGCGCGAGCGACCGCAGATAGGTGGCCTCGCGGCGGGCATGGTGGTGGACGATCCGCCATGCTCCGGCGAGATGGATTTCCCAGCACGCCCGCAACTCCCTGCGATGCCCGGCGACGTGCTGGGCGACGCACTCAAGCTCGTCCGCCACCCGTCGCCGCTCGGCGTCGGCTCGGTCCCGCCGGTTGCGGTACCTGCGCTCCTGCCGTTCACGGACGTCCGCGTCCGTCCAGCGGCCGGGGTCGCGCTCGGCGTGCCCGCGTCGGCCGAGTTGCTCCTCGGTCGGCTCGAGCGATGCCTCCTTGAACTGCTCCTCCGCGGTTCTGAGTGCTCGCCTCAGATTCTCCTGGTCCGTGACCGCCTCGCGGTGCTCGGCGGCGAGCCGGTAGAGCGCGACCTCGGCCCGGCGGTACTCGGTGCTGAGCATCGCGTTGCGCTCGGCCCGGAGACGCTGGAGGTAAGGCAGTTGCGGATAGGGGGAGAACATGGCGGCATCGGATACGACGATCTTCCGGTCGGCGTGACCGGCCCGCCAATCGGCCCATCGGTGACGCAACGGATATCTCTCTGGCTTTTCGGGCTCGGCGGTCCACGCCTCCGGACGGCCTCCCGACCCGGGGTCAGGCACAGATTCCTCCTCCAGAACGAGCGGTCGCCTGACGGTCGGGAGCATTGACGCTGCACACCGCAAAAGGATTTCGGAAGGCTCACGAGATTACCCGAAACGCAGCATCAAACCTGACGATAACTGGCATCACGGAGATCGGCCGTGTTACGGGCTGATGAGAACGTATACATCGTTCGTCCCTTAATAGAGCAGAACGGCGTTCAGTGTCACGCTGTTTCCTCTTTTGTGCGTCAACGGGAAACGGGAAACCTTCCGGAGAAGCGGTGGATTGTCGGCAGAATGCGCACTTAATCCCATAATGTCGGGTTCGTTGCCCAGGGTAATGGCCTCATGCGGTCCGTGGCCGATTTCGGCAACGGGCCGACGCACCGGATCCGCGCGGCCCCGGCCGGCCGCGACCGTGCCCACCGGCAGTTCGGCGGGCACGGATGCAGCGGGCCGGTTCCTTCGTCCGCTCACCCGCTGGACGCTCTCCTCCTCGCCGGGAACCCGAGGAGCCGCGGACGATGTCAGGGGCGGCGGGACTCGATGGCTTCGATGATGCGCGGGCGGAGTTCGGCGGCCGGGATGACGGCGTCGACGGAGCCGACCTCTACTGCTCGGCGGATGTCGTGGACGCCGTCGAACTCGGTGGCGACCTCGCCGAGCTTTTCCGCGCGGACGGACGAGCGGAGTTCGTCCAGTTCGGCGAGGAGGGCGGCGCGTTCGGGGCCGGTGGCCGCGGTGACGCGGGCGTCCAGGTCCTGGACGCGCGGGTCGGCGGCGGTGCGGGCGTCCACGTCGCGGGCGAACACCACGGCGGCGGCCGGGGCGCCGCCGAGCACCGAGGCGAACGAGCCGTCCAGCGCGAGGACGGTCATGTTCGGGTTCAGCGCCTTGGAGAACACCACGAACGCGCCGCCGTGGTAGCGCGAGATCACGCAGAACACGATGGGGCCGCGGAAGTTCACGATGGCGCGGCCGATCTCGGCGCCGTACTCCAGCTGGAGCTTGCGCAGTGACTCCGGGGAGCCGTCGAAGCCCGACAGGTTCGCCAGCACCACCAGGGGGCGGTTGCCGCTGGCCGAGTTGATCGCCCGCGCGGCCTTCTTGGACGACTGCGGGAACAGCGTGCCCGCGGTGTAGGAGTCCGGGCCGTCGGTGGGCGGGAAGCCGCGCCGGGGCACCGAGCGGGACTCGATGCCGAGCAGGCACACCGGCATGCCGCCGAGGTGGACGTCCTGCACGACCGCGGTCTCCGCGTCCGCCATGCCCGCCCAGCGTTCCAGCACCGGGTGGTCCTGGTCGGACAGCGCGCGCATCACGGTGCGGATGTCGAACGGCTTCTTGCGGTCCGGGTTGGCCGCGGCGGAGAAGATCTCGCCGACCGTGGTGAAGTCGCTGCCCTCCACGGTGTGCGGGAAGTCGGACACGTCGCGGTCGACGGGGTCGGACGACGTCGCGCGGCGCGGTACGTCCTCGCCGGGCGCGACGTAGGTGTGGTCGTAGTGCGCCATCAGGACGTCACGGGCGGCGACCAGGTTCGGCGCCCAGTACTGCGCCTGCCCGTTCGGGCCCATCACCCGGTCGTAGCCGCCGATGCCGAAGTTGTCCTCGGCCGACACGCCGCCGGAGAAGTCGAGCGACTGCTTGCCGGTGAGCACCATCGCCGAGTCCGGCGTCATCACGAGGACGCCCTTGGTGTGCATGAGCATCGTCGCCTCGGCGTTCCAGTACGGCTGCGCGCCGACGTTGATGCCCGCGACGACGACGTTGATCTCGCCGCCGTCCTGGGTGAACTCGACGATCCGCTTGAGCGCCGCCGCGACCCAGTCCATGTTCTCGGTGCCCGACTCCATGGAGATCCGGGCGCCGGCGGACAGGGCGTACCACTCCAGCGGCACCCGCATCCGCTCGGCCAGGTCCAGCGCGGCGATCACGCGGCGGCACTCCGGCTCCGACAGGGCGCCGAGCGCCTTCGTCGGGTCGCCGAGCAGCACGACCCGCGTGACGCCCTGCGCGTGCCGCCGGGTCGGCGTGGTGACGACGCCCGCGACGATCGCCGCGGTGTTGCGCCCCTTCGGCCGGTCGACCGGCACCAGCGCGTGGTCGTCGTCGAGGTCGTGCTCGGCGAAGGTGCCGAGCACCTCCGTCAGTTCGTACGGGTACACGGTGTTGCGGCTGCTCGCGCGCAGCACCTTCTGCCGGTAGCCGTCCACCGGCTCGACCGGCGCGTCGGACGGCTCGCCGACGGTCAGCGTGGTGCCGCCGGTCGCGTCGAACGAGATGCGCACGCCGACCTTGGCCAGCTCGCCGGTCTCCGGGACGCGGCGCCGCGCGATGAACTCGATCTCCTCCAGCCCGGCGCCCGCGGCCGTCGGCAGCATCCGCCGGACGAGCATCTCCAGTTCCGCGCGGGTGAGGTCGCTCGGCGGCCAGACGTAGATCACGATCCGGTTGGTGGGCAGCCGCTTCTTCGACGGCCGCCGCTCCTGCGCGCTGCGGATCGAGTCCAGGCAGGTGGCGATCGTGTACTCGGCGGTCGGCAGGGTGCGCAGGTTGCCGTCGTGGTCGCGCAGCCCGGTCAGGTCGCGGACCTGCGCGAACGCGACGAGCCGGTCGTCGGACGGGTTGCCGCGCGCGACGCACTGGTAGAGGTAGACCTCCTCGTCCGACGACGGCAGCCGGGTGAGGTCGAACTCGCGCAGCCGCTCCATCCGCATCCGCTCCGCGATGTGCGGGTGCAGGCCGCGGATCAGCCGCTCCTCGGCCATCCCGGCGGCGGACGGGCGGAAGGTGAAGTGGTGGTGCATCACCGCGCCGCTGCTGCCCGCGACGGTGGCGGTGACCCGGCGGACCTGGCCCGGCAGCGGCTGCGCGGCGAAGACCTCGTGCAGCGCGGCGGCCATCGCGTCGAAGTCCTCCGGCTGGTTCTCCCAGGAGAGGTAGATGTCGGCGTCGACGGCGTCCTTCCCGTCCGCGAGTTCGGCGAGGCCGCGCAGCGCGCCGCCCAGCGACTCGAAGCCGACGGCGGCGGACGCCAGGCAGGAGCCCGCGCGCTCGGCGACGACGAACGCGCAGCCCCCGGCCTCGCTGGTGCGGACGCCGGTCAGCCCCTTGTTGCCGTAGTACCGGCGGGTCAGCACCTCCAGCATGACCGCGTTGTCCCAGTTGCCGCGGAAGAGCCGCTGGCCGAGCAGCCGCACCAGCGGCTCGGTGCTGCGCACCATCTCGGCGACGCGCTCGGCGCGGTCCGCCGCGTCCGGGTGGGCGTCCAGGTGCCGCAGGTGGCGGCGGACGTCGGCGTAGACGCGGGCGCGGTTGCGGCGCAGCAGCGGCTGCGCGTACCAGGCGAACACCACGCCGCACGCGAGGTCGTACACCACCGGGAAGCGGACCTGCGTCGCGGCGATCAGCCGCTCCAGCGCGAGCCCGGCGGGCTCGCGCAGCGCCTCGGCCGGCGGCGGCTCCCGCAGCCACGCGCGCAGCAGCGCCGTGACGACCGCCGCGTCGGCGGACGCGCGCTGCTGGGCGAGGAAGATGCGGAAGACGGCGGCCTCGAGCCCGGGGGAGCGGTCCAGCTCGGCGACGCCGTAGTGGCCGAGCGCCTTGCCGAGCCTGGCCTGGAACGCCTCCGGCAGCCCGGCCCGCTCGACGTCCAGGCTCTGCAGGTAGGAGTGGAAGTGCTCCCGGGCGCTGTGCACGTGCCCGTCCCCGCCGTCGCCGCCGTCCCCGGTGCCCGCCGGGCGGTTGCGGCTCAGCTCGGCGAGGTCGGTGAACAGTTCGATCAGCGCCAGCTCCGCGGCCAGCGGCTGGTCGCCGTCGGCGGCGGCGGCGCCGCGCGCGGCGAGGTAGTCGTCGAGCGTCCGGCGCTCGTCGTGCGGGTCGACGTCGAAGCCGAGCAGCAGGCTGCGCAGGTCCTCCTGGCCGCGGGCCGCGCGGCGGCGCGCCGGGAGCGTGCCGGACGCGGCGGGCAGGTCCAGCTCGACCGCCTGCGCGGACGAGTCGTCCTCGGCGGCCTCGTCGGCGAGCGGCTCCAGCCGCAGCAGCGGCGCGCCGGTCTCCACCTGGCTGCCCACGGACACGACGCATTCCTTGAGCCGCGCCTTGAACGGCGCCCGCAGCACCGTCTCCATCTTCATGCTCTCCAGCACCAGCACCGGCGCGCCCGCCTCGACCTCGGCGCCGGCCTCCAGCGGCGTGGCGACGACCAGCGCGGGCGCGGGGGAGCGGACGACGCCGCCCTCGTCCCGGCTGACCCGGTGCGCCACGCCGTCCACCTCGACCAGGTGGACCGGCCCGTGCGTGCCGGTGAGCAGCCGGTACCGGGTGCCGTTGACGGTGATCTGCCCGCTGTGCCGGTCGAAGCGGTCGAGCTCGACGTCGGCGGTGCGGACGCCGTCGCCCGCCTCGATGCCGACGCGGAACCGGTGCGCGCCGACCCGCGCCACCCGCACCCGGTAGCCGGCGCCGCGCAGCTTGAGGTCCAGCGGCCGGCCGCTCTCGTGCCGGACCTGCGGGCGCCCGCCGGACGCCGTGGCCAGCAGCCGCTGCCGCGCCGCGCGCTCGCCCTCCTCGTACGCCTCGATGGCGGCCGCGGCCAGCGCGACCGCGGAGTGCCGGTGGGAGACGAGCCCGCCCTCCGCGCGGACGCGGTCGATCCAGCCGGTGTCGGCGCTCGCGTCGATCACCTCGGGCCGGTCGAGCAGGTCGAGCACGAAGCTCTTGTTCGTCGCGCCGCCCTCGATGATGACGGTGGTCTGCGCCATCGCGCGGCGCAGCCGGCCGAGCGCCTCGTCCCGGTCCCGGCCGTAGGCGATGATCTTGGCGATCATGGAGTCGAAGTCGGCGGGGATGGTGTCGCCCTCGCGGACGCCGGTGTCCACCCGGACGCCGGGCCCGGCGGGCAGGTCGAGCCGCGCGATGCGGCCGGGGGCGGGCGCGAAGTCGCGGTCGGGGTCCTCGGCGTTCAGCCGGGCCTCGATGGCGTGCCCGCGCTCGGCCGGCGGCGCGCCCTCCAGCCGGCCGCCGGACGCCACGTGCAGCTGCGCCCCCACCAGGTCGAACCCGGTGGTGGACTCGGTGATCGGGTGCTCGACCTGCAGCCGGGTGTTGACCTCCAGGAACGCGAACAGCCCGTCGCCGGGGTGGTAGAGGAACTCGACGGTCGCCGCGCCCCGGTAGCCGACCGCGACGGCGAGCCGCTCGGCGGACGCCTTCACCTCGGCGGCCTGCGCCGCGCCCAGCACCGGCGACGCCCACTCCTCGATGACCTTCTGGTTGCGGCGCTGCACCGAGCAGTCGCGGACGCCGAGCGCCCACGCCGTCCCCTGGCCGTCCGCGATCACCTGGACCTCGACGTGCCGGGCGCCGGTGACCAGGCGCTCCAGGAACACGACGCCGCTGCCGAACGCCCGCGCCGCCTCCTGGCTGGTGCGCTCGTAGGCGTCCGCCAGCTCGTCCCCGCTGGTGATCACGCGGATGCCGCGCCCGCCGCCGCCCGCGGTCGCCTTCAGCATCAGCGGGTAGCCGATCCCGTCCGCCGCCGCCAGCGCCGCGTCCAGCGTCTCGACCGCGCCGCGGCTCCACGGCGCGACCGGCACCCCGACCTCCTCGGCGATCAGCTTCGCGCCGATCTTGTCGCCGAGCTTGCGCATCGCCTCGGCGCTCGGCCCGACGAAGGTGACGCCGACCTTCTCGCACAGCTCCGCGAACGCCGGGTCCTCGGCGACGAACCCCCAGCCGACCCACGCCGCGTCGGCGCCCGTCTCGACGAGCGCGCGCTCCAGCACCGCCAGGTCGAGGTACGGGCGCGCCGACGCGGGACCGAGGTCGTAGGAGAGGTCGGCTTCGCGGACGAAGGTGGCGGTGCGGTCCACGTCGGTGTGCAGCGCGACCGTCTCGATCCTTGTCCCGGTCTCCGCGGCGAGCCCGCGGACGGCGTGGATGAGCCGCATGGCGGCCTCACCGCGGTTGACGATGGCGACACGACTGAACACCCGACCGAGCCCTCCTGTTGACCGATGCGCACGCCGTGAGACGGCGACCCCGACGGTGCCACCTTTCCGCCTACCGGCCCGTAGCGCCATGTCGCAGACATCGCACGCTGAGCGCCTGGAGTTGTGGGAAACCTGCAAAACGGGAGCGCGTTCACTCGGGTATGCGGACGGCGATGACGGCTATGTCGTCGATGCCGGTGGTGGGGAGCCCGGTGAGGACGCCGTCGCAGAACTCCTCCAGGGGCTCGGCGGCGAGTTCGGCGCCCTTGCGGCGCAGCCGCTCCAGGCCCTCGTCCAGGCTCTCGCCGGGGCGTTCGACCAGGCCGTCGGTGTAGAGCAGGAGCGTGGAGCGGGGTGGGAGGGGCTCCACGGCGCTGATGTAGACCTGGTCGACGAGCAGGCCCAGCAGGGGGTTGACGGCCTCCTCCAGCAGGCGGGCGTGCCCGTCGGCGGTGACCAGGAGCGGCGGCGGGTGACCGGCGATCGCGAAGTTGAGCCGCCGCACGCCCGCCCCGGTCTCCTCGATCCGGGCCAGGACGCAGGTGGCCGTGCTGCCGGGCGTCAGCGTGTCGATCGCGATGTTGAGCCGCCGCAGGATGTCGCCCGGCGGCTCCTCGCGGTCGACCGCGAGGCCCCGCAGCATGTTCCTGAGCTGGCTCATCCCGACGGCGGCGGCGAGGTCGTGCCCGGCCACGTCCCCGATGGCCACCACGGTGGAGCCGTCGCGCAGCACGAACGAGTCGTACCAGTCGCCGCCCACCTCGGCGGCGGCGGGGCTGGCGTGGTAGCGGGCGACGATGTCGAGGCCGGGGACGTCCGGCGGCCGCGCCAGCAGGCTGTGCTGGAGGGCGAGGGCGACCCGCTGGGTGCGCTGGAAGCGCATCGCGGTGCTCAGCGCGTCGTGCGCGTGGTCGAACATCTGCCCCATCAGGGCGACGTCGTCCTCGCTCATCGGCGGCCGGCCGCCGCAGGCGGACGCGGTCACCACCGCCGCCACGGCGCCGTCCACGACCACCGGGAGCACCACCACGCTGTGGGCGTTCGCCTGGGTCAGCCAGTTCGCGGTGCTGTCCGGCAGCAGGCCCGCCGGGGGCTCTCCGGGCGGGAACGTGCGCTGCAGCGGGCGGCGCCGCCGGATCGCCCGGACGAACTCGCTTCCGGCGGCGAACCACTCCTCGCCGAGCGCGCCCTTGTCCGGCAGCCCGGGCCGCGCGGCGGTGGCGACGCGGTGGGAGAGGACCGGGGCGCCCTCGGGGCGTTCGGCGAAGTCGGGCAGCAGATGCACGCCGCACCCGTCGGCGAGCTCCGGGACGAGCACGTCCGCCAGCGCACCGAACATCTCCCGCAGGTCGGCGTGCTCGCCGGTCGCCACGGCGGCGCGGCCGAGCACCTCCCGGCGGCGGCGCCGCCGCCAGTCCCGCTCGACGTCGGTGCAGGTGCCCACCCATTCGGTGACCGTCCCGTCCTCGGACACCGGCGCGGCGTTCACCTCGAAGTGCCGGTAGCCGCCGTCCAGGGTGCGCAGCCGGTAGACGTGCCGCCAGGGGCTGCTCGACCGCCGCGCCTCATCCCACGTCCGCAGGGCCGGCTCGCGGTCCTCGGGGTGCAGGGCCCGCAGCCAGCCCTTGCCGCGGAACTCCTCCCAGCTCTGCCCGGTCACCCGCTCCCAGCCGGGGCTCGGCTCGACGGGCTCGCCGTCCGTCCCGGTCACCCACACGATCTCCGCGCTCACCTGGACCAGGCTCTGGAACCTGCGCAGCAGCCGGCGCCGCGTCTCGGCCATGTCGCCGACCCGCCGGGCCGCGACGACCTGCTCGGTGACCTCCGCGGCGACCGCCAGCACCCCCGGCTCGCCGTCCACGAACCGGGAGAGGCTGAAGGAGAAGAACCGCTCCTCGTGGCCGGTCTCGGGGAAGACCAGGCTCACCGGCGCCTCGGAGACGTTGACGGTCCGCCCGTCGGCCAGCACGCGGTCGAACAGGTCGAAGTAGTCCTGTTCGAGAAGATCGCCGAACGCCTCGCGGATCGGCGTCCCGAGCGGCCGCTCCCCGAAGGTCTCGCGGTAGGCGATGTTGAGGTAGACGAGGCGGTGGTCCGGCCCGCGCGTCACGAGCACGCCCACCGGGGCCAGGTCGAAGACCTCCAGTGTCAGCCTGCCGGGCTTCTGCACCCGGGCGTCGTCCATGCTCCCCCTGTCGACCGGCCCTCCTGGTGATCGCCGTACCCCGGGAACCGGCCGAGTATGTGACGCGCTGCCCGCACCGGATCTTGACGGCGGTTGCGGAGAGGTTTACCGTCCGCGACGGGTTCATCGCCGGTCGGGGCGTTCGGAGGCCGCACATGGCACATGGGGTCCAGCCGGCCGGGGCGAAGGCGATGGGCAGGGCGAACGTGCTGGGCGAGGTGCGCGGCCACCTCGCCGGGGGCGGCGGCGTCCTGCTGGTGGGCCCGGTAGGGATCGGCAAGTCCACCCTGCTGTCGGTGCTGGCGGACGAGCACGCCGGGGCCGGCTACCGCATCTTCGCCTGCTGCCCGGCCGAGACCGAGCACCACCTGCCGTTCCTCGGCCTCATCGACCTGGTCTCGCAGGCCGTCGGCGAGGTCGCGGGCCGGCTGCCGGGGCCGGAGCGGCACGCCCTGCGGTCCGCGCTGCTGCTGCACGACGTCCCGACGGGGGAGCGGGACCTGCTGAACCTGCGGCTGGGCGTCCTGCACGCCTTCCGGATGCTGTGCGCCGACCGGCCCGTGCTGGTGCTGGTCGACGACGCGCAGTGGCTGGACCGTCCGTCCGGGGAGCTGCTGGCCTTCGTGGCGCGGCGCGAGCCCGGCCGCGCGCCGCGGCTGCGGATCGTCGC
>NZ_JABXFD010000185.1 GCF_013372625.1 Actinomadura sp. BRA 177 | reverse complement strand
CTCGTGCAGGCCGCGGCCGGCGCCCCCGTGGTGCTGGCCGGGCGCCCCCTCGACGAGGTGGCGCTGCCGTACGTCGACGTCGACAACCGGGGCGGCGCGCACGCCGCCGTCCGGCACCTGCTCACCACCGGCCGCCGCCGCATCGGCACCATCGCCGGGCCCGCCGACATGGGCGCGGCCGTCGACCGGCTGGCCGGCTACCGGCTCGCCGCCCGGGAGGCCGGGATGGGCGTCAACGGGCTGGTCTGCCAGGGCGACTTCGGCCGGCTGTCCGGCGAGCGGGCGATGCGCCGGCTGCTGGAGCGCCGCCCGGACGTCGATGCCGTGCTCGCCGCGTCCGACCAGATGGCGGTCGGCGCGCTCAGCGCGCTGCGCCGGGCGGGCCGCCGGGTGCCGGACGACGTCGCGGTCGTCGGGTTCGACGACGCCCCGGTCGCCCGGCAGGTGCGGCCGATGCTGACCACCGTCCGGCAGCCGGCCGAGGACCTCGGCGCCCGGCTCGCCCGCGAGCTGCGCGCCTGCACCGGCGGGCGGCCGAACACCGAGCGCGGCGTGGTACTGCGCACCAAGTTGATCATCCGGGAGTCCGGCTGACGGCCCCGGTCTGACGCGCGTCCCGTCCCCGGGCGCGCCCCTTGACGGGACCCCACCGCCGGAGTCCGCCGGCGGTGGAGCCCGGCATGCCCGCACGGCGGGCGACTCAGGAAGGAACCCGAAGTGAGAAGACGGCAACGATGGCGCGCGCTCACCGCCGTGAGCGCGACGCTGACCCTGCTCTGCGGCGGCCTCGGCGTCATGGCGCCCACGGCCGCCGCGGCGGCCGCCTGCAAGGTCGTCTACAAGAAGAACGACTGGGGCAGCGGCTTCACGACGAGCATCGACATCACCAACCAGGGCGACGCGCTGAACGGCTGGACGCTGAAGTACTCCTACTCGGGGAACCAGAAGCTGACCAGCGGCTGGTCGGGCAAGTGGTCGCAGTCGGGCCAGGACGTCACCGTCCAGAACGAGAGCTGGAACGGCTCGCTGGCCAACGGGGCGACCGTGAGCGTCGGCGGGCAGTTCACCTACAGCGGGACGAACACCGACCCGACGGCGTTCACCCTGAACGGCACGCCCTGCAACGGCAGCACGGCCGCCCCGAAGGTGACGCTGACCAGCCCCGCCGCCGGCGCGACGTTCTCCGTGGGCGCGTCCGTGCCGCTCGCGGCCACCGCGACGGCCGCGACCGGCGTGTCGGTGTCCAAGGTCGAGTTCTTCGACCAGGACGGCTCGCTCGGCGCCGCCGACACCAGCGCCCCCTACGGCCTGAACTGGACGCCGTCGGCGGCCGGAAGCTACTCGCTCTACGCCAAGGTGACCGACAGCGCGGGCGGGACGGCCGAGTCCGCGCCCGTCGGCATCACGGTCACCGCTGAGGCGAGCGTCGTGGCGAACCCCGCGACGCTGACCGTCGCGCAGGGCTCCACGGGCACGTACGCGGTGAAGCTGTCGGAGGCCCCGTCCTCGAACGTCACCGTCACGACCACGCGGACCGCCGGCAACAGCGGCCTGTCGGTGACCGGCGGCGGGACGCTGACCTTCACGCCGCAGAACTGGTCCACCGCGCAGAACGTGACGATCACCGCGGACGACTCCGGGACGGGCCAGGCGACCTTCACCTCGTCCGCGAACGGGTACGCGGCGGCCAGGGTCACCGCGACCGAGGTGGCCACCGGCGGCGGCACCTACACCGAGCGGTTCCTCGACCAGTACAACAAGATCAAGGACCCGGCGAACGGGTACTTCAGCCCCGAGGGCATCCCGTACCACTCGGTCGAGACGTTCATGGTCGAGGCCCCCGACCACGGGCACGAGACCACGTCCGAGGCCTACAGCTACCTCATCTGGCTGGAGGCCATGTACGGCAAGGTCACGCAGAACTGGGACCCCTTCAACGCCTCCTGGGCGCTGATGGAGAAGTACATGATCCCGACGCACGCGGACCAGCCGACGAACTCCTTCTACGACCCGTCCAAGCCCGCGACCTACGCCGCCGAGCACCCGCTGCCGAGCGACTACCCGTCGGCGATCGACGGCAGCGTCCCGGTCGGCCAGGACCCGATCGCGAGCGAGTTGAAGTCCGCCTACGGCACCGACGACATCTACGGCATGCACTGGCTGCAGGACGTCGACAACGTGTACGGCTACGGCAACACGCCCGGCGGCGGCTGCGAGGAGGGCCCCGACGCGGACGGGCCGTCCTACATCAACACCTACCAGCGCGGCTCGCAGGAGTCGGTGTTCGAGACCGTCCCGCAGCCGACGTGCGACAAGTTCGCGTTCGGCGGCACGAACGGCTACCTGGACCTGTTCATCGACGACTCGTCCTACGCCGAGCAGTGCAAGTTCACCGACGCCCCCGACGCCGACGCGCGCGCCATCCAGGCCGCGTACTGGGCGAACGTCTGGGCCGACGACCAGGGCAAGTCCGGCGACGTCTCGTCCACCGTGGCGAAGGCCGGCAAGATGGGCGACTACCTGCGGTACTCGTTCTTCGACAAGTACTTCAAGAAGATCGGCGACTGCCACTCCACGTCCTGCCCCGCCGGGTCGGGCAAGAACAGCGAGCACTACCTGCTGTCCTGGTACTACGCGTGGGGCGGCGCGACCGACTCCAACGCAGGCTGGGCGTGGCGCCTCGGCGACGGCGCCTCGCACTTCGGCTACCAGAACCCCCTCGCCGCCTACGCGCTGGTGAACGACCCGGCGCTCGCCCCCAAGGGCGCGACGGCCAAGGCCGACTGGAAGACGAGCCTCACCCGGCAGCTGCAGCTCTACAAGTGGCTGCAGTCCGCCGAGGGCGCCATCGCCGGCGGCGTCACCAACAGCTGGGAGGGCAGCTACAGCCAGCCGCCGACCGGCCTGACCGAGTTCTACGGCATGGCCTACGACTGGCAGCCCGTCTACCACGACCCGCCGAGCAACCAGTGGTTCGGGTTCCAGGCGTGGTCGATGGAGCGCGTCGCCGAGTACTACCAGGTCACCGGTGACGCGGACGCCAAGGCGATCCTCGACAAGTGGGTCTCCTGGGCGCTGGCGAACACGACGGTCGACCCGTCCACGGGCAGCATGCAGATCCCGTCCACGCTCAAGTGGACCGGCCAGCCGGACGCGAACTGGTCGTCGTCCAGCGGCATGCCGCCCGCGAACTCCGACCTGCACGTCTCCGTTCAGGACTACACCAACGACGTCGGCGTGGCCGCCGCGTACGCCAAGACCCTGACGTACTACGCCGCCAAGTCCGGCGACGCCGACGCCAAGCAGATGGCCAAGGACCTGCTCGACGCCATCTGGAAGCACACCGACACCAAGGGCGTCTCCGTCCAGGAGACCAAGTCCGACTACAGCCGAGTCACGGACCCGATCTACATCCCGTCCGGCTGGACCGGCACCATGCCCAACGGCGACCCGATCAACTCCAACTCGACCTTCATGTCCATCCGTTCCTTCTACAAGAGCGACCCCGACTACCAGCGCGTCATGGCCTACGCCAACG
The DNA here is from genome assembly GCF_013372625.1 of Actinomadura sp. BRA 177. Taxonomy (GTDB): domain Bacteria; phylum Actinomycetota; class Actinomycetes; order Streptosporangiales; family Streptosporangiaceae; genus Spirillospora. The sequence continues at coordinate 3,636 of NZ_JABXFD010000185.1, read as the reverse complement.
GCGAGACCTCGACGGCCCCGGTGTTCACCTACCACCGCTTCTGGGCCCAGGCAGACGTAGCCCTGGCCATGGCCGACTACGGCCGCCTCTTCAACGAGTAGACCCACCCCACCGGCCCGTGGCGGCTCCGGCCGCCACGGGCCCTTTCAGCGGCGATTATGCGAACATATGTTCGTGTCCCATGGTGCCGCGATCCTGCATGCCGACCTGGACGCGTTCTATGCGTCGGTCGAGCAGCGGGATGATCCTGCGTTGCGGGGGCGGCCGGTGATCGTTGGGGGCGGGGTGGTGCTGGCGGCGAGTTATGAGGCCAAGGCCCACGGGGTTCGGACGGCGATGAGCGGTGGGCAGGCGCGGCGGTTGTGTCCGCGGGCGGTCGTCGTCCCGCCTCGGATGAGCGCCTACAGCGAGGCGAGCAAGGCGGTGTTCGCCGTTTTCAGGGCGACCACGCCGCTCGTTGAGGGGCTGTCGATCGATGAGGCGTTCCTCGATGTGGACGGGCTGCGCCGGGAGCCGGTGGACGTCGCCGCGCGGCTGCGGAGGGAGATCGCCGAGGAGGTCGGGCTGCCGATCACGGTCGGGGTGGCGCGCACCAAGTTCCTCGCGAAGGTCGCCAGTGGCGTCGCCAAACCGGACGGGCTTCTGGTCGTGCCGCCGGACGGTGAGCTCGACTTTCTGCGCCCGTTGCCCGTGCGGCGGCTGTGGGGTGTGGGGCCGGCGACCGCCGCCAAGCTCGCCAAGTTCGGCGTCACCACGGTCGGCGAGGTGGCGGACATGCCTGAGGCCACGCTCGTTTCTATGCTCGGGCCCGGGGCGGGCCGGCACTTGCACGCCTTGGCGCTCAATCGCGACCCGCGTCCGGTGCGTACGGGGGTGCGTCGGCGGTCCATGGGGTCGCAGCGCGCCCTGGGGCTGCGCCGCCGGTCGCCCGAGGAGCTGGACGCCATGCTCGTCGGCTTGATCGACCGGCTCGGCGGGCGGCTGCGCAAGGCTCGGCGGGTGTGCCGGACGGTTACCTTGCGGCTGCGGTTCGGCGACTTCACCCGGGCCTCGCGTTCGCACACGATGGCGCAGGCGACCGCCGAGACTTCCGTGATCCTCGGCGCGGCGCGCGGGCTGCTCGCTGGTGTCGCGCCGCTGATCGAAGGGCGGGGACTGACCCTGATCGGGGTCTCGCTCGGCAACCTGCGCGACGATCGTGCCGTTCAGCTCGCCCTGCCGTTCGACCAGGGCATGGCCGTGGACGAGGCGGTGGACGGCGTCCGGGAGCGGTTCGGCTCGGCGGCGATCACGCCCGCCGTGCTGCTGGGCCGCGATCAGGGCGTGTCCGTCCCGATGCTGCCCGACTAGGGCGGGTCCACGATGCCGAGGCCGTCGGCGCCCACCTGGACCGCCGACTCGTCCAGGACGGACTCGGAGACCGGCTGGAGGCGGCCGTCCAGGTCGAGGACGGGGGACGCCTCCTTGTACCAGGACTCGATGACCGCGTTGCCCCAGAAGTCGCGGCGGCGGTCGTCGTGCACGTTCCACCGGTACGTCTCGTGGTCGGGGTCGCCGGTGTAGTAGTCGGAGGTGTAGATCTCCACGCGGTGGCCGTCGGGGTCGCGGAGGTAGACGTAGAAGGCGTTGGAGACGCCGTGCCGGCCGGGGCCGCGCTCGATGTGGTGCTCCTCGCGCAGCGAGCCGAGGATGTCGGCCATGCGCAGGACCTGGTGGGACTCGTGCGTCGCCATCCCGATGTGGTGCAGGCGGTCTCCGAGCAGCCGAAGCCGAGCGAGGTGTAGTGCGCGTAGGCGGCGGGGATGTCGGGCGTGCAGATGTTGAAGTGGTCCAGCCGCGCGATCTGCGCGCCGCGGTGCAGGTCGTAGCGCTGGATGAGGCGCTCGCCGCGGGCGATGCCGTGGAAGAACTCGACGGTGAAGCCGAGCGGGTCGACGACGCGGACGGCGTCGCCGACGCCGTGCGTGCCGGTCCCGGCGGGGACGCGGCGGACGGGCCGGCCGAGGGCGGTGAAGAACCGTTCGGCGCGGTCGACGTCCTCGGGGGCGCGGACGCGGTAGGCGAGGTGGTCCAGGGCGGCGACGGGTCCGGTGCGCAGGACGAGGGAGTGGTGGGTCAGCTCGTCGGTGCCGCGCAGGTGGAGGGCGCCGGCGTCCTCGTGCTGGACGTGCAGCCCGAGCAGGTCGACCCAGAACCGGCGGGCGGCGGCCAGGTCGGTGACGGCGAGTTGCGCGTAGGCGGAGCGGATGACGTCGGGGGGTGTGCTCATGAGGGCTCCTGGACGCCGAAACGGGGGGTGTGCACGTCGCCCAGCATGACGTGCACGATCTTGGATTCGGAGAAGAAGTCGATGCTGTGCGCGCCGCCCTCGCGCCCGAGCCCGGAGTCCTTCACGCCCCCGAAGGGTGTGCGCAGGTCACGGACGTTGTGCGAGTTGATCCAGACCATACCGGAGGCGACGTTCTGGGCGATGCGGTGGCCGCGGCGCAGGTCGTTGGTCCACACGTAGGCGGCGAGGCCGTAGCGGGTGGCGTTGGCCAGCTCGACCGCCTCGGCCTCGTCGTCGAAGGGGGCGGCGGCGACGACCGGGCCGAAGATCTCCTCCTGGAAGATCCGCGCGTCCCGGGGGACGTCGGTGAACACGGCGGGCTGCAGGTAGTTGCCCTCGGGCAGGTGCCCGGGACGGCCGCCGCCCGCGACCAGCTTGGCCTCCCGCTGGCCGATCTCGACGTACTCCAGGACGCGGGCGTAGTGCTCGGGGTGGACGAGTGCGCCGACCTCGGTGGCGGGGTCGGACGGCGGCCCGACCCGCACCCTCTCGGCGCGTCCCGCCAAGCGCCGGGTGAACTCCTCGTAGATGGGACGTTCCACGAGCACGCGCGACCCGGCCGTGCAGCGCTCGCCGTTGAGGGAGAACACGCCGAAGACGACCGAGTCGAGGGCGGCGTCGAGGTCGGCGTCGGCGAACACGATGACGGGCGACTTGCCGCCCAGTTCCATGGACAGCGCTTTCAGGCCGTCCGCGGAGCAGCGCATGATGTGCCGCCCGGTGTCGGTGGAGCCGGTGAACGACAGCAGCGGCACGTCCGGGTGGTCGACGAGCGCATGCCCGGCGACCTCGCCGATGCCGTGCACGATGTTGACCACCCCGGCGGGGACGCCGGCCTCGGTGAAGATCTCCGGCCACAGCCCGGCGGACAGCGGCGTCCACTCGGCGGGCTTCAGCACGAGCGTGCAGCCGGACGCGAGGGCGGGGGCCAGCTTCCAGCTCTCCAGCATGAACGGCGTGTTCCACGGGGTGATCAGTCCGGCGACGCCGGCCGGCGTCCGCACCACGTAGTTGAGCTGCCGCTCGCCGACCCGGTAGGACTCCTCGCCGAGCGCGACGATCACGTCGGCGAAGTGGCGGAAGTTCTCGGCGGCGCGGCGGGCCTGGCCGCGCGCCTGGCTGATCGGCAGCCCGGAGTCGAACGACTCCAGCTCGGCGAGCCGGTCCTCGCGGGCCTCGACCGCGTCGGCGACGCGGGTCACCTATACACCTCTGACGCCGCCGACGAAGCGGGGACGGTGAGCGTCGGCCGTCGACCTCTCCTTAACGACCAAACCAACACTAACCAGCACTACTCCCACGCACCG
>NZ_JABXFD010000444.1 GCF_013372625.1 Actinomadura sp. BRA 177 | reverse complement strand
GGGAGGTGTATAAGGGACAGCTCTCGGGGACGTGCCGCACCGGCGCCAGCAGCACGAGGGCGGCGAGCGGCACGTTCAGCAGGAACACCCACCGCCAGCCGGCCGCCTCGACCAGCCAGCCGCCCGCGAACGGCCCGATCGCCGCCGCGACGCCGCCGAAGCCCGACCAGGCGCCGACCGCGCGGGGCCGGTCGTCGGCGGCGAACGACGCCTGGATGATCGCCAGCGATCCGGGGGTGAGCAGCGCCCCGCCGACGCCCTGCAGGGCCCGCGACACGATCAGCGTCTCGATGTTCGGGGCCAGCCCGCACAGCACCGACGCGACGGCGAACCACACCACGCCGATGAGGAACACCCGGCGCCGCCCGAACCGGTCGCCCAGCGACCCGCCGAGCAGGATGAACCCGGCGAGCGTCAGCGTGTAGGCGTTGACCGTCCACTGCAGCCCGGCGATGTCGGCGTGCAGGTCGCGCGCCAGCGCAGGGAGCGCCACGTTCACGACCGTGGAGTCGAGCAGCGCCATGCCCGACCCCAGCACGGTCGCCAGCAGGATCCAGCGTCCGGGGCCGCTGCGCAGGGGGACGTCCGGCATCAGACGATCAGTTCATCGACGAAACACCAGCGCCAGTCCTCGCCGGGCTCGAACGACCGGACGACCGGGTGCCCCTCCTTCTGGAAGTGCGCGGTGGCGTGCCGCATGGGGGAGGAGTCGCAGCAGCCCACATGACCGCAGCCGAGGCACAGCCGCAGGTGCACCCATCGCGTGCCCTCCGCCAGGCATTCCTGGCATCCCTGCGGAGTGTTCGGGGACGGGTCGACCGCCGGAACCGACTGCACGTGCTCACAAGTGGCCATGTCTGCATCGTGCCACGCGGACGGTCAGCGGATCACCAATGATCGGGGCTGAACGGCTCGTCCTCGGGGCGCGCCGACTCCGACAGCAGCCGCAGGTCCGACTCGACCATCATGGTCACCAGGCCCTCGAAGGTGATCTCCGGCTCCCAGCCGAGCTGCTCGCGGGCCTTCTTCGGGTCGGCGCACAGCAGGTCGACCTCGGCGGGACGCGTGTACTTGGCGTCCAGGACGACGTGGTCCTCCCAGTTCAGGCCCGCCGTGCGGAACGCGAACTCCACCAGCTCCCGCACCGACTGGGTCTGGCCCGTTCCGATGACGTAGTCCTCCGGGGCGTCCTGGGCGAGCATCAGCCGCATCGCGCGGGCGTAGTCGCCCGCGTAGCCCCAGTCGCGCCGCGCGTCCAGGTTGCCGAGGCGCAGCTCCTTGGCCAGGCCCAGCTTGATGCGCGCCGCGCCCAGCGACACTTTGCGCGTCACGAACTCGGCGCCGCGGCGCGGCGACTCGTGGTTGAACAGGATCCCGCTGACCGCGAACATCCCGTAGGACTCGCGGTAGTTCTGCGTGATGTAGTGCCCGTAGCTCTTCGCGACCCCGTACGGGCTGCGCGGGTGGAACGGGGTCCTCTCGTTCTGCGGCGTCTCCCGGACCATGCCGAACATCTCCGACGACGACGCCTGGTAGAAGCGGATCTGCTCGCGGCCCGGCGTGCGGGACGGGCTGATGCCCGACACGACGCGGATCGCCTCCAGCGTCCGCAGCACGCCCATGCCGGTGACCTCGGCGGTGAGCTCGGCCTGCTGCCACGACATCGGGACGTAGGAGATCGCGCCGAGGTTGTAGACCTCGTCGGGCTGCACCCGCTCCACCGCCGAGATCAGGCTGCCCTGATCCAGCAGGTCGCCGGTGGTGATCTGCACGTCGCCGATGTGCTTGCGCAGCCGCGACACATGGGGGTTCGCCTGCCCCCGCACCAGGCCCCAGACCTCGTATCCCAGCGCAAGCAGATGCTCGGCCAGATACGAGCCGTCCTGTCCGGTGATGCCGGTGATGAGTGCTCGCCTGGACAGCGGATCCTCCATGGCTGAAATAAAAGTCCGACGCGGGGCTCACCGCGGGTGAACCCGGGGCGAGCGTGATTTATGAGATTACCGACCGCGGCGCGTCGATGACGAGGGAGGGCGCCGTTTGAACCGAATTCACTTCTGGTTCGCCCGCCGGGACGCCCGTATGCCACGGTGAGACCCATCATGAGCTCTCCGGACGTACCGCCGCTGCGGCTGAACGGGCGCGACATCGGCCCCCACGCGATCATGGCGGTGGTGAACCGCACGCCCGACTCGTTCTACGACAGGGGCGCCACCTACGGTTTCGGCGCCGCCCTGGACGCCGTCGGCCGGGCCGTGGAGGCCGGCGCCGACATCGTCGACATCGGCGGCGTGAAGGCCGGCCCCGGCGACGACGTCGGCGTCGACGAGGAGCTGCGCCGCGTGGTGGACCTCGTCGCGGCCGTCCGCGAAAGGCACCCCCGCGTCGTGATCAGCGTCGACACCTGGCGTGCGGAGGTGGGCGAGGCCGTCGCCCGCGCCGGCGCGGACCTGCTCAACGACACCTGGGGCGGGCCCGACCCGCGCCTCGCGGGGGTGGCCGCCGCGCACGGCATCGGGCTGGTCTGCGCGCACGCGGGCCCCCTCGACCCGCGCACCCGCCCGCACCGGGTCGGCTACGGCGACGTCGTCGCGGACGTCATCGCCCACGTCACCGGCGAGGCCGAGCGCGCCGCCGCGCTCGGGGTGCGGCGCGACGCGATCCTCATCGACCCGGCGCACGACTTCGGCAAGAACACCCGCCAGTCCCTGGAGATCACCCGGCGGCTGGACGAGATGGCCGCCACCGGATGGCCGGTACTGGTCGCGGTGTCCAACAAGGACTTCATCGGCGAGACGCTCGGCCGCCCCGTCGACAAGCGCGGCGTCGGCACCATGGCCGTGCTCGGCGTCTCCGCCCTGCTCGGCGCCCGCGTCTTCCGCGTCCACGACGCCGCCGCCGCCCGCCGAGCCTTGGAGGCGGTCTCCGCCATCGGCGCCTAGTGCGCTGCCTCGCGCTGGCGGGCGCGGTAGGCGGCGACGTGCATGCGGTTGCCGCAGGTGCGGCTGTCGCAGTAGCGGCGGCAGCGGTTGCGGGACAGGTCGACCAGGACGCGGGCGCAGTCCGGCGCCTCGCAGGTGCGCAGCCGGTCCAGCTCGCCCGCCGCCACCACGTACGCCAGCGCCATGCCGCAGTCGGCGGCCAGGTGCTCGCCGAGCGGCGCGCCGGGCGCGAAGAAGTGCACGTGCCAGTCGTAGCCGTCGTGGTCGGTCAGGTGCGGGGTGGTGCGGACCTCGCCGACGATCTCGTTGATCCGCTTGACGGCGGACGGGACGTCGCCGGCGCGGAACACCTCGTGGAACCGCGCGCGCAGGTCCAGCACGCGGAGCAGGTCGGCCTCGGTGAGCTCGCCGACGTCGCTGAAGGAGTTGCGCTCCACGAAGGCGCGCAGGCCCGGCAGCCCGCCGAGCCGCTCGGCGCCGGACGTGGCCGCGCCGGTGTTGATCAGGTCGACGACGACGGCGAGCGCGTGCTCGGTGTCATGGGTGAAGATCACGATGACTCCAGTCTCGGGGGACCGGGGCGGTCGTTCTCCCGGCGCCGTCGCCGGGGCCGGAACGCGGCCCGTCCACCCCACCATATGACCCGGACCACGCCCGGCGGCGGCCGCCCCGGCCGGACGCACCGGCGCGTCCGGTGGCCCGATCCGGCCGGAACGTTCCACGAAACGGCGCCGCCCGGAACGCGTACCCGGCCGCGTTTCCGGTGAGGATCATGACCGTGGCGGAGGACCGTCTGTTCATCGTCTTCCTGGCCGTGGCCGTCGTGGTGCTGCTGGCCCGCGCGCTCGCCGGGCGGCTGCGCATGCCGGACGCGATCCTGCTGGTGCTGCTCGGCATGGCCGCCGGGTTCGTGCCCGCGCTGCCGGCCGTCGTCGTCCCGCCCGAGGTGGTGCTGCTCGGCTTCCTGCCGCCGCTGCTGTACCACGCGGCGTTCTTCACCGCGCCGCGCGAGGCCCGCGCCGAGGCCGTGCCGATCTTCACGCTGGCGTTCGGGCTCACCACCGTCACGACGGTCGCGGTGGCGGCGACCGTGCACGCGCTGCTGCCGGACGTCGGGTGGGCCGCCGCGCTGGCGTTCGGCGCGGCCGTGTCGCCGACCGACCCGGTGGCCGCGACCGCGGTGCTGCAGCGGCTCGGCGCGCCGCCCCGGATGGTCACCATCCTGGAGGGCGAGAGCCTGATCAACGACGGCGCCGCACTGACCATCTTCATGATCGCCGTAGAGGCGCTCGGCACCGACTTCGGCGTCGGGCACGGGGTGGCGCGGGTGGCGCAGATCGTCCTCGGCGGCGTGGCCTACGGGCTGGTGGTGGGTGTGGTCGTCCGCCGGGTGCGGCGCTGGATCACCGACCCCGTCAGCCAGATCATCGTGTCGCTCGCCACCCCGTACCTCGCGTTCGTCCCCGCCGACCACTTCGGCGCCTCCGGGGTGCTGGCGACCGTCACCGCCGGGTTCTTCATCGGCACCCGCGGGGAGGGCGTCCTGCAGCCGGCGTCGCGGCTGGTCGGCAGCATGTTCTGGCGGATCCTGGCGTTCCTGCTGGAGTCGGCGCTCTTCGTGCTGCTCGGCCTGGAGATCCGCGGGTTTCTCCGCGAGCCCGGAGGGCAGACCTGGGGCCTGGTCGCGGCGGCGGCCGTCGCGGTGTCCGCGGTCGTCATCGGCGTGCGGGTGCTGTGGCAGCTGGGGAACCGGCCGCTCGCCCGGCTGGTGCCCGGCGGGCTGCGCAGCCAGCAGGGGGTCGGCTGGCGGCAGCGCCTGGTGATCGGCTTCGGCGGCATGCGCGGCGCGATCACGCTGGCCATCGCGCTGTCGCTGCCGACCGTGGTGGGGGACGAGCGCGGGCTGCTGGTGCTGCTCGCCGCGCTGGTCGTCCTCGTCACGCTGGTCGGGCAGGCGCCGCTGCTGCCGTTCCTGCTGCGCCGCCTCGGCCTGGTCCAGCCGGACCGGCGGCGCGCCGAGTCGATGCTCGCGCGCAGGGCCGGGCTGCAGGCGGCGCTGGCCCGGCTGGCGGAACTGGCCGAGGACGAGGACGTCGACGAGCAGACCGCCGAGGCGTTCCGGCAGATGCTCGAACTGCGGCTCGAACGCGTCCGCTACTTCCTCGACCAGCAGGACAAGGAGGACGTCGAAGACGCGGAGGAAGGCGCGGCCAGGAGGCGCCCGCCGAGCAGCCGGCGGGTGCGCGGCGAACTGGTCAAGGCCCAGCGCGCCAAGCTGCGCACCCTCTACCGCAACGGCCGGATCGGCGCCGAGACGCTCCGCGAGATCGGCCGGGAACTCGACTTCGAGGACCCGCTGAACGTCCAGCGGCCGCGGCCCTAGCCCGCGTCAGCGCTCGTAGTGCGGGTCGGCGACGACCGGGTAGTAGGCGTCGGTGTGCTGGACGCGCATCGTGACGGACGTGCCGTCCAGCGTGTAGTCGGCCTTCACCTGGCGGAACATCGAGTCGCTCGCCCACGGGTTGTAGAGCCGGCCCACGGTGGCGCCGTAGCGCAGGTGGACGACGTCGTAGCCGCCGGACGGCATCGACTCCAGCGCCAGGCCGTCGGCCAGGGAGACGGCGAACCGGAACTCCAGCGGGGCGTCGGGCCCGTGGATCACCGTGAGCAGCCGCACCCCGCCGGCCGTGGTCTGCGCGACGATGTCGGTGTCGACGTCCACGCCGACGAACACCCGCAGGCTGGGCCGCAGCACCTGCGCGACCGTGTCGGCGGCGGTGGCGTCGATGCCGAGGTGGATGCGCTGCCCGTCCCGCGTCGGCACCCACACCCCGTCCCGGGCCCGCTGGCCCCACGCGACGTCGGGGTTCTCCATCTCCTGCGGCTCGTTCTTGCCCCGCGCGACCAGGATCCTGGAGGCGGCGCTCATCGCCGCGGCAGCCCCGTCCCGTGCATGCCTCATGACGGGCCCCCTCGCCTTCTTCCATCACTCGCGTGGCTTCGCGCTCGTCCTGGGTTTACCACGGGCAGGGAGAACCGGAAGCCCATTGCCCTGCCGCTGGTCGATTAGTGACGTTCGCCCCGTGCGTCGTTGGACCTTACACCACGCTTATCAGCGCCGGTCGGGCCGGGCGGGCAACCGCCGCGCGGCCGTTCCCGGCCGCCTCCCGGAGGCGTGACGGTACGCGCCCGGCCCCGCACGCGGCGGGCCCCTGAGCCGCCGCGCGAAGGGCCGGGCACGCCCCCATCAGGCGAGCGCCGGCTCGCCTGTGGTGACGCTCACGGTCAGGTCGGCGAGCACCTCGCTGAGCCGGTCCAGGGCGCCGGCGATCCAGGGCAGGGACGCGGGCGCGGGGGAGGCGAGCGCGGCGCGGCGCTGCTCGTCGTCCTCCCCGTAGAGCAGGCTCGGCGCGACGCGCATGCGCAGCGCGGAAGGAGCGTCCCCGAACGAGCTGCCCGGCAGGACGCCGACCCCGTAGCGGTCAAGCAGCAGGCCGGTGAGGCCGCCCGCCGTGCGGACGCCGTGGTTCTCCCGCAGCACGTCCCGCAGCGGCCCGAAGTCGGGGTAGACGTAGAAGGCCGCCTCCGGGCGGCGGACCCGCGCGCCCGCGGCGGCGAACCGGTCGGCGACCGCGCCGGTGACCGCGGCGTGCAGCCGCCGGCTGCGGTCGACGTGCTCGACGATCTCGGGCGGCTCGGCGAAGGCGTAGGCGGCGGCGTGCTGCATCGGGGCCGGGGCACTCGACCAGATCTCGCTCGCCACGCCGAGAAGGCTGTCGCGCAGCGCGCGGCCGAACGGCCCGTCGGGCAGCCGCGCGACGCCGAGGCGCCAGCCGCCCGCCGCGAGGCTCTTACTGAGCGCGGTCGTCACGACGGTCCGCTCGGGCGCGTACAGGGCGGGGCTCGGCACCGTCCGTCCCGGCTCGTGCACGAGGTCGCGGTAGATCTCGTCCGAGACGATGACCAGGTCGTGCTCGCGCGCGACCGCGCACAGCCGCCGGACCGTCTCCGCCGACGCCAGCGTCCCCGTCGGGTTGTCGGGCAGCGTCACCACGACCGCCCGGACCTGCCGCCCCCGCGCGCGAGCACGACCTGGTC
>NZ_JABXFD010000714.1 GCF_013372625.1 Actinomadura sp. BRA 177 | reverse complement strand
TCCTGGGACCTGCCCGCCCAGGCCCGCGCCGCGTCCCGCGCCCGCGCCCTCACCGCCGCGGCCCTGCGGCACTGGCACGTCACCGACCCCGCCGACACCGGCGACATCGTCCTCATGGTCGACGAACTCGTCACCAACGCCGTCGTGCACGGCACCGGCCCCGTCCGCCTCGCCCTGCGCCTGGACGGCACCCTCCTCACCGCCGAAGTGACCGACGCCCACCCCGCCGCACCCGCCGGGCGGCGACGACGAGGAGGTCTGGCTCGTCGGTGAGGCGGTCCAGGTGCCACTCGATGTGGGCCAGCGGGCCGCGTCAGCCCGCCAGCAGGTCCGCCAGCGGACGCGGCGGGCCCGGCGGGCCGTAGGGGCGCGGGTCGGGCAGCTCCTCCTCCCACAGCGCGTCGTCGCAGCCCGCCGCCCAGTGCCCCACCGACTCCAGCACCTCCTCCAGGTCGCGCGCCACCTCGCCCAGCGACCGCAGCGCCATCGCGTCCTGGATCATCCGCTCCCGCGCGTCGTAGGGCAGCTCCCGGTCGAACACCGGCGGGAACGCCGGGCGGCGCCCCGCCAGCACCGGCTCCTCACCCGCAGCCGCCGACCGGATCGCCGCCGCCCGCCACCGCCGCCCCGTATACACATCCCCCAGCCCACACAACGGCCGCCTAACACCGCTGCCCTCTTCCGGTCT
>NZ_JABXFD010000712.1 GCF_013372625.1 Actinomadura sp. BRA 177 | reverse complement strand
GAGCCGGGGCGTCCGGAGGCCATGCCGGGCGGTCCGCCGCGCCCGCCGGGCATGCCGAAGCCGTTGCCGGTGGCGGGCCCCGCTAGGGGGTTGGTGCCGTTCGAGGCGGTGGACGCGGCCGACACCGCGTAGGCGCCCGGCCCGGTCAGGCCCGCGACGACGGCGAGCGCCAGCCCGGCGACCGCGATCCGCGTCCCGGCGCGCGGGATGAGGCGTCCGGCCAGGAGCGCGGCGGCGGCGAGGACGGTGGCGGCGGCGATGAGCCACCGCAGCCACGGGTGCCAGGACGGGGTGCGGTCCAGCAGGACGAACGCCCACGCCCCGGTGGCGGCGATCCCGGCGGGCAGCACCCACGCCCACGCCGCCGACCGCCGGTGCGCCCCGTACAGCAGGACGGTTCCGGCGCCGGTGAGCGCGGCGACGGCGGGCGCCATGGCGGTGGAGTAGTAGGGGTGGAAGGTGCCCTGCGCGAAGCTGAAGATGACGTAGTGGACGGCGAGCCATCCGCCCCACAGGATCAGCGCGGCGCGGGCGGTGTCGGTTCGGGGCCGGCGCCGCAGCAGGACGAGCCCGGCGGCGAGGGCGAGGACGGCGAACGGGATCAGCCAGGAGATCTGGCCGCCGAGGATGTCGTTGAACAGCCGCCCGGCGCCGGCCCGGCCGCCGAACCCGCCGCCTCCCCCCAGGCC
>NZ_JABXFD010000529.1 GCF_013372625.1 Actinomadura sp. BRA 177 | reverse complement strand
CGGCCTCTACCATGACGGCAGCAGCCGCCCAATCTTCTTGCGTCACAACTCGAAGATCATCGGGCGGCTGTCCTACGTTACGACCGATGCCTGCCGCTCAGGTCACGTTCTACGACTGCCGTACTAGAGCAGCAGGTGATCGGCTTTGGGGACGATCCCAACAGCGTCCTGCGCCGCCTGGCCGGGCTGAACGCGACGGTGTCCCCGCGAGTTGGCAACCGGGTCGAGGACCAGCCCAACGAGCACAAGGACGGCAAGCTTCTCCCGCTGATCGAGGCGGGACGGCTGCGAGCCGGCGACATGCTCATCTGGCGGCGCCCCCGCAAGAAGGAGACCTACCGCGCCACGGTCACCGAACGCGGCTGCATCCGCCTCGAAGACGGCGAGGTCTTCACCGACCCATCACCGGCGGCCGCCAAACTGGCCGGACAACAGACCAACGGCTGGGACGCCTGGAAATTCGACGGCACCAAACTCAACGACCTGAAGTGAGGCAGAACCTCGCCGATGCCGAGGAGTCCTGATGGCAACGTGATGACAAACGATCAAGGGCCTGATCGGAGTATGCTCCGATCAGGCCCTTGACCTGCGAATCCTGGGTGGAGCTGAGGGGATTTGAACCCCTGACCCCCTCGATGCGAACGAGGTGCGCTACCGGACTGCGCCACAGCCCCGAGGACTCCGTAAGGTTAGCAAACATCGGGGAGTGCTCGCGCACCGGTTATTCGCCGACGGCGCGGCGGTCGTCGGCGTACTGGTCGAAGACCTCGTCCAGGGGGATGAGGTCGATGACCTCGGCCGGTTCGGCGGCCTCGGCGGCGCGGCGGGCCTCCAGGGCGCGGGCGCGGGCCGCGGCCTCCTGCGGATCGGAGTAGGCGTGCGCGAGGATGCGGGCGATGATCGTCCCGTGTGCCTGCCGCTCCACGCTCTCGGCGTGCCGGTCCAGCAGCCGGCCGAGGGCGAGGGTGGTCGCGGCACGCTCGATCAGCACGGTCTCGCGCGGCGACGGCGGCGCCCCGAGGTCGATGATCAGCCGCCCCCAGTCCTCGCCGCGGGCGCCGACCATGGTGACCAGCCAGCCGGACACCGGGTCGTAGCCGGTGCGCCGGCCGGGCCGGACCGCGCGCGAGCGGGTCTCCCACGCCGACAGCAGCTCGGCCGGGTCGGAGCCGCCGGAGTCGGCGGCGAGCACCTGGTGGGCGAGGTTCTCCAGCACGACCGGGTGCCCGCCGAGCGCGGCGACCTGCCGGACGACCTCGTCGGTGGAGGCGCCCTCGACCGACAGCTGGGTGAAGATCTCGTGCAGCCGCTCCGAGGCGCGCAGCTCGGCGAACTGCTCCCGGACGATCCGGGCGTGCACGGACTCGGTGATGTCCACGAACGCGGGCTCGTGCGCGAGGACGATCACCGGGAGGCCGTGCTCCTCGGCGGCGGCGATCAGCGCGGGCGGCAGCACGGTGGCGTAGCGCCGGCCCAGCTCGATCATCAGCCCGCTGACCCCGACCTCGGCGAGCTCGGCGATGTAGGCGCGCAGCCGCTCCGGCTCGTCCGGCAGCGCGATCCCCGTCGTCAGCACCAGCTCGCCGCCGTGCAGCAGGTGCGCGATGTCGGTGACCTCGGCGACGTGCACCCAGCGGACGCGGTTGCCGGTGCGGTCCGCGCCCGCGACGACGTGCGGCTGGCCGCGGCGTACCGCGTCGAGCTGGAGGACGTCGTCGACAGTGGGCAGCATCGTCCCGCGATGATATCCGGGCGGTGCCGGACGCCAGCAGAGCGTTAACGGGACGCGTCCGGTCGTGACACTCTGCGGGTGGCCTGCGGCGTTCCCGCGGCCGACACTGGTGCCATGTCGGAACACGCGAACCTGCTCCGCCGCCACAGGGCGGTCATGCCGTCGTGGATGGCGCTCAACTACTCGGACCCGATCGAGATCGCCGGCGGCAAGGGCGCCCGCGTGACCGACGCCGAGGGGAACGGCTACCTCGACTTCTTCACCGGCATCCTCACGAACATGCTGGGCTACGACGTCCCCGAGGTGCGGGACGCGGTGGAGCGCCAGCTCGCCACCGGCGTCGTGCACACCTCCACCGCCTACCTGCTGCGCGGCCAGGTCGAGCTGGCCGAGAAGATCGCCCGGCTGTCCGGCATCCCGGACGCGAAGGTCTTCTTCGCCAACTCCGGGACGGAGGCCAACGAGACGGCGCTGCTGCTGGCCGCGTACGCGCGGCGCAGCGACCAGGTCCTCGCGATGCGGCAGAGCTACCACGGCCGGTCGTTCGCGGCGGCGGGCGTCACCGGCAACCGCGCCTGGACGAACCTGTCGTTCTCGCCGCTGGACGTCCACTTCCTGCACGGCGCCGACCGGCACCTCCCGCAGTTCGCCGGCATGTCGGACGAGCAGTACATCGACGCGTGCGCGCAGGACCTGCGGCACGTCCTCGCCACCGCGACCGGCCCGGACGTCGCCGCGCTCATCGCCGAGCCGATCCAGGGCGTCGGCGGCTTCACGGCGCCGCCGGACGGCCTGTTCGCCGCCTACAAGAACGTCCTGGACGAGTCCGGCATCCTGCTCATCTCCGACGAGGTGCAGACCGGCTGGGGACGGACGGGCCAGAACTTCTGGGGTATGGCCAACCACGGCGTGACCCCGGACATGATGACGTTCGCCAAGGGCCTCGGGAACGGGTTCGCGGTCGGCGGCGTCGTCGCGCGCGGTGACCTGATGGACGGCCTGCCGGCGCTCGGGATCTCCACGTTCGGCGGCAACCCGATCTCGATGGCCGCCGCGAACGCCACGCTCGACTACGTCCTCGACCACGACCTGCAGGCCAACGCGGCCAAGCAGGGCGGCACGATCATCGACGGGCTGCGCCGGGCCGCCGAACGCCTGCCGATCGTCACGGACGTGCGCGGCAAGGGCCTGATGTTCGCGGTCGAGCTGGCCGACCCGCGCACCGGCGAGCCGAGCCCGCCGCTCGCCGCCGCGCTGATGGAGGCCGCCCGCGAGCGGGGGCTGCTGATCGGCAAGGGCGGCCTGTACGGCAACGTGGTGCGCATGGCGCCGCCGATGACCCTGACCGACGCCGAGGCCGCCGAGGGCCTCGGCATCCTGATCGCATCCCTTGAGTCCGTAAGTGACGCTGCCATTGATGGGGAACATGGCGGCTCGCTTCCCACAAGGAGTAATGAATGACGCAGCAGGTCACACACTGGATCGGCGGCAAGCCGTTCGACGGGGAGGCCGCGCGGCGCGGTGACATCTACGAGCCCGCCTCCGGGCGGCTCGCCGGGACGGTCGACTTCGCCGGGCAGGACGAGGTCGACGCCGCCGTGGCCGCCGCGAAGGCCGCGTTCCCCGGCTGGCGCGACGCCTCCCTCTCCAAGCGCACCCAGGTGCTGTTCCGCTTCCGCGAGCTGGTCGGCGCGCACCGGGACGAGATCGCCCGGCTGATCTCGGCCGAGCACGGCAAGGTGGTCTCGGACGCGGCCGGCGAGGTGGCCCGCGGCCTGGAGGTCGTCGAGTTCGCCTGCGGCATCCCGCACCTGCTCAAGGGCGGGTTCTCGGAGAACGTGTCCACCCGGGTGGACGCCTACTCGATCCTGCAGCCGCTCGGTGTGGCCGCCGGGATCACCCCGTTCAACTTCCCGGCGATGGTGCCGATGTGGATGTTCCCGGTGGCGATCGCGTGCGGGAACACGTTCGTCCTCAAGCCGTCGGAGAAGGACCCGTCGGCGGCGGTCCGGCTCGCGGAGCTGTGGGCCGAGGCGGGGCTGCCGGACGGGGTGTTCAACGTCCTGCACGGCGACAAGGCCGCGGTGGACGGCCTGCTGCACCACCCCGACGTCAAGGCCGTCAGCTTCGTCGGCTCCACCCCGATCGCCCGCTCCATCTACGCGACGGCCGCGGCGAACGGCAAGCGGGTGCAGGCGCTCGGCGGCGCCAAGAACCACATGCTCGTCCTGCCGGACGCCGACCTCGACCTCGCCGCCGACGCCGCCGTGTCGGCCGGGTTCGGCTCGGCGGGGGAGCGGTGCATGGCGATCTCCGTCGTCGTCGCCGTGGACCCGGTCGGGGACGAGCTGATGGCCAAGATCCGCGAGCGGGTCGCGAAGCTCACGGTCGGCCCCGGCGACAACGCCGGGTCGGAGATGGGCCCGCTCGTCACGGCGGCGCACCGCGACAAGGTCGCGTCCTACCTGGACGGCGGTGTCGCGCAGGGCGCCACGCTCGCGATCGACGGGCGCGACCCGGACGTCCTCGGCGGCGCCGGCGACGGGTTCTGGCTCGGCCCGACCGTCCTCGACCACGTCACCCCGGACATGGACGCCTACAAGGACGAGATCTTCGGCCCGGTGCTGTCGGTCGTGCGGTCCGGCTCCTACGCGGAGGCCATGGAACTGATCGCCGCCAATCCGTACGGCAACGGCACCGCGATCTTCACCAACGACGGCGGCGCGGCGCGCCGCTTCCAGAACGAGGTGGAGGTCGGCATGGTCGGGGTGAACGTGCCGATCCCCGTTCCGATGGCCTACTACTCCTTCGGCGGCTGGAAAGACTCGCTGTTCGGTGACAGCCACGCCCACGGCATGGAGGGCGTCCACTTCTACACCCGGACGAAGGCCGTGACCGCCCGCTGGCTCGACCCGAGCCACGGCGGGGTGAACCTCGGCTTCCCCACCAGCGGCTGACGACGCGGCGCGCACGGCCGGTGACCCCCGCGGGCACCGGCCGTGCGCATGCCCGGGCCGGCGCCGTTTGGGAGTTTCCCACCGCCGCGATATTTTGTCGTTAATTTTTGTCCGGCACGCCGGTGCGAATAATGCCAACATCCATTGACGGCGTCTGTGTCCGGCGACACAATCTGACTGTCTCAATTAATTGAGGCGAAATTGAAAAGTCAGGGTGTGCAGTCAAGGGGAGCCGCGTTATGGCCGCAGGCGACCACGCCGCAGAGGTGGATGCGCTGGGAAGGCGATTTCCGGGCTGGACCATTTGGTTCGGCCTGTGCACCGGCCACTGGTGGGCACTGCCGCCGACCGACCGCGACGTCGGCGATTTCCTGGAGGCCGACACCCCGCAGCGGCTCATCGCACGGATCGAGGTGGTCAAGCACACCGCACCGAGGCGGTCGCCGGCGCCGCAGCCGGCTCCTCGGACCGACGGCCGACGGCCGTCCCGCGACACCCGGCCGGACGTGCGGCGTCCCTCGAACCTACGCCGTATCGAGGGCGTCACACCGTCGCCGTTCGGCCGGGTACCGGTGATCGCGTGGCCGGGCAGCACCGCACGGTGATCCGCTGTTCCCCACCCCTCGCCACGCCCGCCGGTGCCGCCGCGGCCCCGGGAAGGACGGCAGCCCGCGCCATATCCCTCTCCAGCAACCTCCGTGTATGGCGCGGACGCCAGCACCCGCCGTCCCCCGGGGTCCCGGCGGTTTCTCCGTTAACGACCCGTCCGAAATGCCGCACATAATGGTGCGGCAATGGACAGGTCCTGCTTACCTTTCAGAAACAGTCCGGGCGCCTGTCCGAGTCGCGATCTTCGGTAATTGACCGCCGGGCCGGCGCCCGCCGCAGGGAAAAGCGCGGAAAACCGGCGATCCAATCGCGGGTGGCCGCCGAAACGACGGGAATGGCGTCCCGGACCGGCCGCCGGCGCCCGTTCCCGGCGGGTACGCGCCGTCCCGGAGGGCCGGACGCGCTACGCTGCGCCGATGGGCCCGTTCACGAGGGGGAGGGCCCTGGGCACGGATCGGGAGCGACATGCGGCGGACGGCCACACTGCTCGGTGGGGCGCGGGTCAAGGTGGCGGCGGCCCTGGTGGCGGCCGCGGCGGTCGCCGCGGCGGGCCTCGCCGGCTGCAGCGAGGACGACGAGGAGCCGGTCACCGCCACCAAGGTCGCGACCACCCTCGGGCCCGGTGAGGGGATGCTCAACCTCGTCACGATGGCGGGCGCCATCGAGAGCGGCAGCACCGACCCGCGCGTCGACTGGGTCACCCCCTTCCAGGAGCGCACCGGCTGCAAGGTCGGCCTGAAGGTCGCGAGGACGCCCGAGGAGATGGCCGGCCTCATGCGCGACCAGGACCGCCGGTACGACGGCGTCGCCGCGCCGCCGGAGGTCGCCGGCCGGCTCATCGCCGAGAACCAGGTCGTCCCCGTCAACACCGACCTGGTGGACGGCTACAAGAAGCTGGAGCCGAAGCTCCGCGGGCTGCTGGAGCGGGACGGCAAGCACTACGGCATCCCGTACGTGTGGGGCGCCGACCTGCTCATGTACGACACCCGGACCGTGCCGCCGCCGGCCGGCTGGGCCGCGGTCTTCGACCCCGCCCAGGCGCAGCGCTACTCCGGCAAGATCATCATGCGCGACAGCCCGCTCGCCATCGCCGAGGCGGCGCTGTACCTCAAGGGCCGGGAGCGCAAACTCAAGATCCGCGACCCGTACTCGCTGACGCCGAAGCAGCTCGCCGCCGCCGGGCGCGTGCTGGCGAAGCAGCGCCCCCACGTCGGCGCGTACTGGGCGGAGCCCGCCGACGCGGTCAGCGCGTTCGCGGGCGGCCGCGCCGTGCTCGGCCAGGCGGGGTCCTACCAGGTGGACGTGCTGAACCGGGCCGGCCGGCCCGTCCGCGGCGTCGTCCCGGCCGAGGGCATGACCGGCTGGATGGACGCGTGGATGATCGGCGCCCGTGCCCAGCACCCGAACTGCATGTACCAGTGGCTGCAGTGGACGGCGTCGCCGGACGTCCAGCAGCAGGTCGCCGAGTGGACCGGCGTGGCGCCCGCCAACCCGCAGGCGTGCTCGGGCGACCGGCTCCGGTCCGGCTTCTGCGCCGCCTACCACGTCGGCGACCGGAACTACCTTGACAAGATCATCTTCGCGCACGCGCCGGCGAAGGCGTGCGGCGGCAAGTCCAAGAAGAACGACTGCACCGACTACGCCGAGTGGACCAAGGTGTGGATCGAGGCGACCCGCCCGCAGTCGGTGAAACCGCAGGCCAAGCCGTAGACCGTAGGGGCTAGAGGTCTCTCCGGCGCGCCCGGCCGCCCCCAGCCGGGCGCGCCTGCCGGGTGGTCCCGGACTTCCCCCCGAATGCCCGGGTCACCCTTCTCCCTGGAGAGACCTCCACGACGACGGACGCGAGGCCCGCCGCCTTCGCCGGCGCCGGCTTCCCGGCCGGCCGCCCGGCGTCCGTGCGCGGCTCCCGAGGGCCCCGCCCGCGGCGG
>NZ_JABXFD010000609.1 GCF_013372625.1 Actinomadura sp. BRA 177 | reverse complement strand
GGTGGGCTGCGCGGGTGTGTGCTTCGGCGTGCCGAGCACGCGTGTGGTGGTCGCCCCCCCCTCCGTCTGTTCTTTTTTTTCCCTTGGCCGCCTCTTCGGGGGGGGCTTTGGCCTCTCGGCGGGGTTCCGTCCCCGCCCGCCGTGGGCTCCGGCGGCGGCCCCGCCGGACGGGGAGGGCCGCGCCGGCGCAGAGCAGTGCCCCGCCCGCCGTACCGGCGGCCCGCCCGCCCTTGGGGAGGTTCTTCGAGAGGCGGCCCAGGTCGGGCATGCGGCTGCGCCGCCCGCCGGGGAGATGTTTCGTCAGCTGTCCGATGGGCGTCCGGCCCATCAGGCTTCCGCGTGCCATGGTTCTGCTACCTCACTTGGGAGTTGAGACGGTCTCGCCGTCGCGGATCTCGCCTCGCCAGCCCTCGATCTCGTCGGGGCTGGTGAGCGCCTGTGTCATCACGTGACGGCGAAAGTGCTTGAGTTCGAGGCGGGCCCGGCGGCCCTGCGCGCGCCACAGGTTGCCGGTCCGCTCGAAAAGGCCGGCGGGGTGGTATTCCAGGACGAGCAGGACGCGGGTCAGGTCCGGGGTCAGCTCGTGGAAGCTGACGGCCCCGTCGACGTGCCCCTTCCGCCCCTTGGAACGCCACACGATGTGCTCGTCGGGGACCTGCTCGGTGATCGTCGACTCCCACGTCCGGCTGGACCAGAAGATCTTCGCCTTCCAGGTCAGCTTCTCGTCGGACGCCTGGTCGACGCTGACGATCTTCTTCATGAAGGACGGGTAGTCCTGGAACCGCGTCCACCGGTCGTAGACGAGGCGTCGCGGCGCACCCACGTCGATCTGTTCGACGATGTTGGTCGGTTTCCCCCTTCCGCGCCCGAAGATCCGGGCGAGGGTCTCCTTCAGGGCCGTCCAGCCGAAGCTCACCAGCGCGCGGAACGGGGACTTGCCGTCCCGCAGCGCCTTGATCCCGGCCACCGCGGCCTTGCCCAGCGGACCCGCCTGCTCGGCCCGCGCGACGAGACTCCGGGTCTCGCGCTCCAGCCGCCGCTCGACACGTTGCGTGACACGGTGCAGGACGCGGCGGCCGAGGCGCCTGGCCGACAGGGCCGCCACGACCCCGCCGGCGCCCGCGGCGGTGCCGAGAGCCGTGCCGGCGGCGGTGCCGGTCCGGAATTTCATGTCCTGTCCACCTCGTCGTCCACTCGGATAGGCGCCGGGTTACCCGGTCAAGACCGGGCAAAACAGACCGCAGGCAGGCGGGGGGCCGTGGCCGCATCAGGACGGAAACGCGATGCGCTCCGAGTGAACAGCGGGACGGTGCTGTCCGGAGGGGCAGACCAGCCCAGCGTGCGCACCGGACCAGAACGGCGCCCCGCACGGTGCCGCGTAACGGTTGCGAGTCGTGCTTAATAAGCCTCTTGAACTGGTACGGACCAGTGTTTATCTTCGACCCCGTCACGCGCGATTGTGCTCAGTGAGCTTTCCCACCGAGCACTATTTTGCACGCGCGGAACCGGGAGAGGCGGGGAGAGATGAAACGGCACTTCGTGGGCGTTGTCGCCGTCGGCATGACGGTGGCCCTCGGCGTCAGCGGCTGCGGCAAGGGCAGTTCGTCGAGCGGGGGCTCCGACGGCAAGACCATCAAGTTCGTCGCCGCGATCTACGACGACAACACCAAGCCCTACTGGGACGCCCTGATCAAGGACTTCGAGGCCGAGAACTCCGGCTACAAGGTCAACCTGGAGATGGTCGACTGGACGCAGATGGACGCCAAGGTCAAGACCTACGTCCAGACCAAGCAGGTCCCCGACATTCTCAACTACAACGCGTTCTCCGACTTCGCCCGGGACGGCCTCATCTACAAGGCGTCCGAGGTCGTGTCGCCCGCCACGCTGAGCGACTTCACCCCGACGTTCGTCCAGCAGGCGCAGTACAACGGCACCCAGTACGGCCTCCCGTTCATCTCCAGCGCCCGCCTCCTCTTCTACAACAAGGACCTGTTCGAGAAGGCCGGCATCAGCGACCCGCCCGCATCCTGGGCCGAGGTGAAGTCCGACGCGGCGAAGATCAAGAAGACGGGCGCGATCGGCTACGGGCTGCCGCTCGGCCCCGAGGAGTCGCAGGCCGAGTTCTACTCGTGGGCGATGAACAACGGCGGCGGCTGGGTCGACGCGTCCGGGAAATGGGCGATCAACCAGCAGGCCAACATCGACACCCTCGACTTCCTCCGCGGCCTCAACAAGTCGAAGCTGACCCAGCCGAACCCGGAGACCACCGACCGCAAGACGGTGTTCAACCAGTTCGCGCAGGGCAAGATCGGCATGGCGATCGGCGGCCCGTTCACCAAGGCCGGATTCATCGACCCGGTGAACAAGGACCTGAACTTCGACGTCGCGCCGCTGCCCAGCAAGGGCGGGTCCGAGCACAACACGCTCGGCGTCATGGACGTCCTCGCCGCGTTCAAGAAGGACGACGGCAAGAACAAGGAGGCCATCAAGAAGTTCCTCGACTTCTTCTACCAGAAGGACAACACGTCCAAGTTCCTCACCACCGAGGGCTTCCTCCCGGTGACGAAGTCGGCCGGTGACGCGCTCAGCGCCGACCCGTACATGAAGCAGTTCGTGGACGCGCTCCCGACGTGCAAGTTCGCGCCCACGTCCAACCCGGCCTGGTCGGCGGTCGCCGGCGCGGTGAAGCAGGACCTCGGCACCGCCGTCGCCAACGAGGACCCGAAGAAGGTCCTGGACAAGATCCAGGAAACCGCCGAGAAGGCCGGCTGAGTGCAGGACCTCAAGGCCAAGGAGCGGGGGACCCACACCTCCCGGGTCCCCCGCCCCTCCCTCGTCCGGCGGACCGGGCGCGCGCTGACCCCGCTGCTGTGGCTCGGCCCGTCGCTCGTCCTCATCACCGTCGTGGTGCTGTGGCCCGTGATCGAGATGATCCGCACGTCGCTGCAGGAGATCACCTCGTCCGGCGTCACCGTCGGCTACCGCGGCGGCGGCAACTACACCGACCTGTTCGGCGAGGACGACCTCATCCCCGTCGTGCTGCGGACGCTACTGTGGGTCGGCGGCATCGTCATCGTCACGATGACGCTGTCGCTGGCCCTCGGCCAGCTGCTGAACGCCCGCTTCCCCGGCCGCCGCGTCGTCCGCTGGGCCGTGATCGTCCCGTGGGCGGCGTCGGTGCTGATGACGGCGCTGATCTGGAAGTGGATGCTGGACAACTACTCCGGCCTGGTCAACCGCGTCCTGCTCGACCTGCACGTGATCGACAAGCCGGTGAACTGGCTGGCGCACCCCACCGAGGCGATGCTGTGGATGATGTGGGTCGCGGTGTTCGTATCGCTGCCGTTCACGTCGTTCGTCATTCTGGCCGGACTCCAGACGATTCCGTCCGACGTCTACGAAGCCGCCCGCGTGGACGGCGCCGGCCCGCTCCGCACATATTTCGGCATCACGCTGCCATTGCTGCGCCCGGCAGTGCTGATCGCCTCGATCATCAACGTGATCAACGTTTTCAACAGCTTTCCCATCATCTGGGCGATGACGGGCGGCGGCCCCGGCCACAAGACCGACACGACCACCACGTACATGTACAAGCTCGCGTTCTACGACCAGAACGTCGGCGAGTCCGGCGCGATGGCGGTCGTCAACTTCGTCCTGATCCTGGTGATGGTGCTGCTCTACCTGCGGGCCGCCCGCTGGCGTGAGGAGATCCGATGACACGCCGTATCGTCCTCGCGGGCATCGGCTGGCTGGTGGCGCTCGCATTCCTGGTGCCGTACCTGCAGATGTTCTTCACCGCGCTGAAACCCGAACGCGAACTGACGAAATCGCCGGGCACCTACCTGCCGTCCCACTGGACGTGGTCGAACTTCATCGACGTATGGTCGGCCGCCCCCGTCTGGACGTACCT
This sequence comes from Actinomadura sp. BRA 177, assembly GCF_013372625.1. Classification (GTDB taxonomy): domain Bacteria; phylum Actinomycetota; class Actinomycetes; order Streptosporangiales; family Streptosporangiaceae; genus Spirillospora. Next base: position 3,324 of record NZ_JABXFD010000609.1, on the reverse strand, counting down.
GCGGGTCTCCCTGACGGTCGCGGCCGTGGCCACCCTGGTGACGCTGGCCTGCGCACTCCCGGCCGCGTACTACACCGCCCGGAACCGCTTCCGCGGCCGCGGCGCGTTCCTCCTCCTGGTCCTGATCACCCAAATGTTCGCGCCGACCGCCCTGGTCATCGGCATCTTCCGGGAAATGGTCGCACTGAACCTGACCGACACCCTGATGTCGCTCATCCTGGTGAACGCGGCGTTCAACCTGCCGTTCTGCGTCTGGATCCTGCACGGCTACTTCTCCAGCATCCCCAAGGAACTGGAAGAGGCCGCCTTCCTGGACGGCGCGGGCCGCGTGGGCGCCCTGACCCGCGTCACCCTCCCCATTTCCATGCCGGGCGTCGTCACCGCGATCGTCTACACGTTCATCGCCGCCTGGAACGAGTACATCGTCGCCCTGACCGTCACCGCGTCCCCGAACCGCCGCCCGCTGACGGTCGGTATCCCATCGTTCGTCACCCAATACCAGGCGCATTGGCAGTACCTTTTCGCCGCATCCCTGATAGCCATCATCCCGGTCGTCATCCTGTTCATCTTCGTCGAGCGCTACCTCATCGGCGGCCTGACGGCGGGCTCGGTCAAATGACCCTGATCGGACTGGACGTCGGCGGCACCTCAATGAAGGCCGCGATAGTGGACGGCCCCACCGTCCTGGCGACGGAATCCTGCCCCACCGACCGAACCGACCCAGTAGGCGGCATCCTCGACTTCGCCGCCCACCTCTCGTCCCGCGCCACCTCCCTCGGCTCCCCCGCCGAGGCAGCAGGCATAGCCCTACCAGGCATAGTGGACGAGTCAAGGGGCACCGCCGTCCATTCGGCAAACCTGGGCTGGCGAGACGTCCCCATGCTGCACCTGGCCCGCGAACGCCTGGGCATTCCGGTCGCCATAGGCCACGACGTACGCACAGGCGGCCTGGCCGAGGCCGTCCTGGGCGCAGGCCGAGACACCGACGACTTCGTCTTCATGGCCATAGGCACGGGCATAGCCGCAGCCCTGATCCTGAACGGCGCGCCCTACCCGGGCACCCTCGGTTGGAGCGGCGAAATAGGCCACGTGGTCGTACGCCCGAACGGCGCGGACTGCGCCTGCGGCAACCAGGGCTGTTTGGAAACCTACGCCTCCGCCTCCGCCATCTCCCGCCGCTACGGCGGCCTGATCCCAGCCGAAGAGGTAATAGCCCGAGCCGCGCGAGAAGACGACCGAGCAAAACAGGTCTGGTCCGAAGCCCTGGACACCCTCGCAGACGGCTTAGCAGCCACAACCCTCCTCCTGGACCCGTCCCTCCTGGTCATAGGCGGCGGCCTAGCACAAGCAGGCGAGAAACTGCTCAAGCCCCTGATTTCCCGACTCGCCACCCGCCTGAAGTTCCGCGTCCCACCCCGCCTGCAACTCACGGAATTGGACGACCAGGCAGCAGTAAAAGGCGCAACAATCCTCGCCGCCCGCCTCCTGGACTCCTAGCCCGCGCCCGCCTGTTCAGCGAGGAAGCGCCCCACCCGCTCCGCCGCGTCCGGCACCACCACGGCCAGCGCGTCCATCAGTTCGTCGGCGGACGAGGCCCAGATGCGCAGGCGCCCCCTGGCGCTCCACGAGCCGTCCCCGTCCCGCGTGATCGACCACTCCGGAAAGACCTGCCGCAGGAACAGCAGCAGTATGCCGTCGCTCACGCGGGCACCGGCTCGATCTCGGCCCAGACGATCTTCCCGCCCTCGCTCAGCGGCCGTGTTCCCCACCGCCGGACGAGCGCTTCCATGAGCATCAGCCCACGCCCGCTCTCAGCGGCGTAGTCGACAGGCCGCACCACCGGCACCGCATCGGACCGATCCCACGCCTCCACGACGGCGCACCCGTCGTCCCTCCGAAAAGCGCGCACGACGACCAAGTCGCCATCCCGGGACCCGTGCTTGACCGCGTTCGTCGCCAACTCGCTGATCACCGTCCGCGCGACGTGGTCCTCAAGCCCCCACCCCCCGAAGACCAGCCCGACGAACTCCCGCGCCTCCCTGACGGCCCCCACCTCCGCCTTGATCACCATCACCGCCGGCTCAACCATCCGATCACCTCCGCGTGTCGTGCCGTGACTTAACGCAAAGGGTCGACCACATGGCGTAATATGGGGAGCAAAGCGCGACAGCGCAGCGAGACCACTTGCACCTACTTGCAAGTGCTCCCGAAAGGTGAACGCTCGCATGCCGTCACGAAAGCCCACCCGGCAGACCATCGCCTTCGGCATCGCCCTGGCGAGCCTGCGCGAAGATGCCGGACTCACCCGACTCGAACTGGCAAAACGGATACCCGTTACCCGCAGCTACATCGGCCAGGTCGAGACCGGGACCACCCGCTGCACGAAGGAGTTCGCCGCCGACCTTGACAAAGCCCTCGAATCCGGCACCGAAATGCAGGACGCCTGGGACGACGTCCTCAAGTCCACCCGGTACCCGCCGTGGTTCGCCGACTACCCCCTGGCCGAGGGCACCGCGTCCCTACTCCGCGCGTTCGAGACGATGTTCGTCTACGGCCTCTTCCAGACCCCCGCCTACGCCCGCGCCCTCCTCCAGGACGAGGCCGCCGTCGAAGCACGACTCCGCCGCCAAGACGTCCTCCAGCGCGGCAACCCACCCATGCTCAACATCGTCCTGCTCGAGAGCGTCCTCTGGACGTGCATGGGCAGCCCCGAAATCATGCGCGAGCAGTGCGAACACCTGCTCACCATCTCCGAATGGAGCAACGTCACCCTTCAGATCGCCCCCATGCGCTATTACCGGGGACTTGAGGGACCGTTCAACCTCGCCACTCAGCCAAACGGTGACGAGTTGCTGCACATGCCAGCCGCGAGGGGCGGCATCACAACGAGCGACCGAGAGGATATCTTGCACATGGTCGGCGCCTTCTCGGCGTTGCAGGCGCGCGCCCTGGGCGTGGACGACTCCCGTGAGTTCCTACGGAAGGCGGTTGTTCGGTGGACGTGATCAAGTGGCGGAAGGCACGACGGAGCGATGGCCAAGGTGGTGCGTGCGTGGAGGTGGCGCGGTTCCCCGACGCCGTGGCCGTCCGCGACTCCAAGAACCCCGACGGGCCAAAACTCCTCCTCACCCCCCACACCTTCCGCGCCATCCTCCACGACCTCAAGCACTAGCCCCCACCCCGTCCCTCTCCCTCCCACCTGACTTGCACAGGTCGGTCCGTGGTTCCGCGGTTTGCTTCGTGTTCGTGCTGGTCATGAGGTTTCGGTTGCTGCTGGGTGACACACTAATCCGGTGTTCCTGCGGAAGGTGAAGACTGTGTCGG
>NZ_JABXFD010000359.1 GCF_013372625.1 Actinomadura sp. BRA 177 | reverse complement strand
CCCCACCCCTGACGAACATCGCCCTACACAGCAACAACGCCGCAACGTCCCGCACAGACCTGACCATCCGCGTAAGCCGCGACGACGCCGCAAGCTGGCCCCACGAGGCCCTCATCAAACCCGGCACAGCCGGCTACTCCACAATGGCCGTCCTAGCAGACGGCTCAATCGGCACCCTCTACGAAATAGCCAACACAGGCGGCATTGTCTTCACCCGAACAACCCTCCCCTGGCTCGAATCCTGAAAACCCGCGAGGGCCGGGCCCACCCCGGCCCTCGCCAAGACCACTACCCTGAGCGCGAGAAGTCAGCCGCAGGGAGCAAATCGTGGGCATCAGGTGCAGGTGCATAAGAGTCGGCTCCAGCGACATGGACGCTCTCCGAACTGACGCCACGACCTTCGTGTTCAGCTTCGACGTAGACCACCTCGGCGGCGACCCGGCACAGGACAAGGCCATCGGAATCGAGAAAACGTGGCACGCCCTGAGCCATCTCCTAGAGAAATCCTCCGGCCCCTCAGCGGACATCTTCTTCACCGGAGCCCCCCTCGCCGAAGACTGCGGCTACAGCCCACCGCTCTTCCTGGACACAGACCTGGTGAGGTCAACGACCGCCCTACTGAACCGGACCCCGTCCAGGACACTACTGGCGCACTACAACGCACAGGCGATGCAAAAAGCCGAAATCTACCCCGGCACCTGGGACGCCGCCGACGATGAGTTCAACCTCCAATGGCTCCGCGGCCACTACGAGAAACTAGTGACCTTCTGCAACACCGCCGCCGCCTCCGGCGACGCCATGCTCCTGGCCCTCACGTGACCACACCACCCGCGAGCCGCCGACATCGTGGTTCTTCCTTACAGGTGGCGGCTGCACCATGGAGTGGTACGTCTCGCTGATAGCGGTCGATCATCCGGTGCTGCTCTGGGACACCGGTGGCTGGGAACCGGACTGGGGCGGGGATCCTCACGATGGCCTGCGCTACGCGGCACCGTCCCTGCGTCAGTGGCTGTGGACCTGGGCCGACGGAGGCGACGTGTGGGACGAGGCGCTGGCACTGCTCAAGTAGGCGGTGAGGGGCGGACGAGTCGGCCTGTAAGCCGGGTTTTGTGGCCGCCGTCCCTTGCGAGGCGGCGGGTGACGGCCATCCATCTCGGGCCGCCGTTGCCGGCGGCCTCCAGCGGTCTACCCGCAGGCTCGGGCGGGCCGCCCTCGGGCACCTGCGCGGGGCCTCTTGCGGGGCCCCTTCTTGACCTTGCTCCGGGTGGGGTTTACCGAGCCGCCCACGTCACCGTGGGCGCTGGTGAGCTCTTACCTCACCGTTTCACCCTTACCACCGCGCGAGGCGGTGGCGGTTTGCTTTCTGTGGCACTTTCCCGCGGGTCACCCCGGGTCGGCGTTACCGACCACCCTGCCCTGTGGAGCCCGGACTTTCCTCGACGGGGATCGCTCCCCGACGCGGCCGTCCGGCCGGCTCGTCCGCCGTACGTAGAAGGTTAGCGGGTCGCGCGGGTCCCTTGTTCCTCGGTGAGGAGTATCGAGGCGCCAGGTAGGTGGTGGACGTCGGTCAGCTTCTCAGCCGTGAACGGCCGAGTTTGCGGCTCGGTTGTTCACGCTTCGTTGCGCTCCCCGTCGCCACTGGCTGCCGCGCTGGGGTCGCATCACCTTTCCCCTGTGCGGGGACGGGTCGGGCATGCTGACGAATACCCACGCCGTGCGCGCCCGTTGGCGGACATTCACGGCGGCGATGTGGTCGGCAGGGCCAGCGAGCCCGCACCGACGACAGCAAAAGTGGTCCCGGCCGGGACGGTTGCCGCGCGCGACGTGCCCGCAGCGCGGACAGGTCTGCGAGGTGTAGGCCGGGTCGACCTCCAGGAACGGCACCCCGGCCCGCCTGGCCTTGTAGGCAATGGCGGCGCCGAGCTGGTGGAACGGCCAGGTGGAGAGCGTGGCCCGCTGGTGCCGCCTGAGCCGTACCCGGCCACGGATCCCACTGAGTTCTTCCAGCGCGATCCCACGTCCGGTGCGTTGGGCATCGGCCACGATCTTGTTGGCTATCGCATGGTTCATGTTCGCGGCGTGGCGGCCTCCCTGGCCTTGCGCCGTGTCAGGCGGCGAGCCGCCGAGCGGGACCCGGCGGCCTTCTTCTTCTGCAGTTCGGCGCGCCGACGCGCCTGCGCCCGCCGGTACTTACTCAGGGGCTCGCCCTGGTGGTTGGTGCCATCGCAAGTGGTGGCCAGGTTCACGATCCCTCGGTCCACGCCGATCCAGTCGACCGGGTCGAACTGGTCGGTCTCCGGGATCTCACAGGTGGCGTACAAGAACCACATGCCGTCCCGGAACACCAGGTCCGACTCGCCCTTGCGGTACTCGGCCAGGGTCTTGAGGTGGGACGGCTTGCCGGTGAAAGCGAGGCCCTGCACCCGGCCCGCTGTGGTCCAGACCGACACGGCTCGGGCATCCATCTGCCAACTGAGGCAGCGATCGTCGAATGGCTGGGCGGCGTCGGGCCTGAACGTGGCGGGTTTGGATTCAGCCTTGCGGCGACGCCGGGACCCTTGCCCGCCGAGCAGTCCAGCATCGATCTGGGCGTGCAGCGTGGTGTAGGCGTCGGCGGTCTTGCGGATCACGTGCAACGCCGGCTGCGCCGACAACCCCGACGCCTTCAACTCCGCGTAGACAAGCTTTTGCAACCCGGCGCGGGAGAACACCCTCTTCTCGTACGCCACGGCCGACACCCGGTTGGCCAGAGCGTTGCAGGTGTGCAGAGTCGCGTCTAGCGCCGCCGCCTGCTCGGGCGTCGGGAGCAGTTTCACCTGCATCACCAGCTTCACCCCGGCACTGTAACATCAAGTATCCGCATCCTCACGGTAAGTTCTAGACTTTGAGAAGCTCGTTGAAGCTGCGGAGGGTCGCGGGGCCGTCGGTGTACCAGTCGATGGACGAGAGTGCCGCCACGTCCAGGTGCATCCGGTAGAGGGACGACATGGGCGCGCCCAGGGCGTCCTTGATGAGGAGCTTGATGGGCGTGACGTGCGAGACCACCAGGACGGTCTGCTCGCGGTAGCGGACCTTCAGCTTGTCCAGGGACGTGCGGACGCGCCGGGACACCTGGGCGAAACTCTCCCCGTCCGGCGGCGAGGCTTCGGGGTCGGCGAGCCAGGACTTCATCTCGGCGGGCCACCCCTTGCCCGCCTCGCCGAACGTGAGGCCCTCCCATTCGCCGAAGTCGGTCTCCCGGAAGCCGTCCTCGACGCGGACGTCCAGGCCGGTGACGGCGGCGACCTCGGCGGCCGTGGAGCGGCAGCGCGACAGGGGTGAGGTGACGATCGCGTCGAGACCGCGGTCCTTGAGGGCGAGGGCGGCGGCGCGGGCCTGGGCGACACCGTTCGCTGTGAGCGGAACATCGCCGATCCCGGCGAAGCGCTTCTCGATCGAGAGGGGCGTCTCGCCGTGCCGCAGCAGGACCGTGGTCAGCGGGGTGGACGAGACCGGACGCGGCGGCGGTTCGGGTTCGCCCGGCGTTTCCTCGACCTTGCGGGTCCAGTGCTCGCCGCGCGCGGCCGCGTCCATCGCCTCGTTGGCCAGGCGGTCGGCGTGCGCGTTCCGGTTGCGCGGGATCCAGCCGTAGGACACCGAGCCCAGCCCGGACGCCAGTTCCCGGGCCTCCAGCGCCAGCGGGATCATGTCCGGGTGCTTGATCTTCCAGCGGCCGGACATCTGCTCCACGACGAGCTTGGAGTCCATCCGGACCTCGACGCGGGCGGACGCGTCGAGGTCCGCGGCGGCCGTGAGCCCGGCGATCAGGCCCCGGTACTCCGCCACGTTGTTGGTGGCGTGCCCGATCGACTCGGCGACCTCGGCGAGGACCTCGCCGGTCAGCGCGTCCCGGACGAGGGCCCCGTACCCGGCCGGGCCAGGGTTGCCGCGCGAGCCCCCGTCCGCCTCGACGACCAGCTTGCGAGCGGTCACAGACCCGACTCGGGGGTGCGGACGAGGATGCGGCGGCACTCCTCGCAGCGGATGACCTCGTCCTCGGCGGCGGCCCGGATGTTGTTCAGGTCGACGGTGTTGAGGGCCAGGTGGCAGCCCTGGCAGGCACCGCGGAACAGCTTGGCCGCGCCCACGCCGCCGAACTGGCCGCGCAGCTTCTCGTAGAGGGAGAGCAGGTCGTCCGGGACGTCCTTGGCGACGGCGGTGCGCGCGGTGCTGGTCGTCCCGGCCTCCTCGTCGATCTCCCGCTGGACGGTGTCGCGCCGCTCGGTGAGCCCGGTCAGCTCGTCCTGCGCGGCGGTCTGGTCGGCGCGCAGCGCGGCGACCTTCCCCTCGGCCTCCTCCGTCCGCTCCATGATCTCCAGCACGACCTCCTCCAGGTCGGACTGGCGGCGCTGCAGCGACTCGATCTCCGCCTGCAGGCTGGACAGGTCCTTCGCGGACGTCACCTGCCCGGAGTCGAGCCGCTGCCGGTCGCGGTCGGCGCGGGTGCGGACCTGGTCGACGTCCTGCTCGGCCTTCCTCTGCTCCCGCTGCAGGTCGCCGACCTCGGTCTCGGCCGCCACGACCGCGTCGCGCAGCTCGGTGAGGCGTCCCTCCAGCCGCTCGATCTCCGCCAGCTCGGGCAGCGTGCGGCGGCGGTGCGCCAGCCGGTCCAGCGAGCTGTCGAGGTCCTGCAGGTCGATCAGGCGAAGCTGGGCTTGCGGTGCGGCTTTCACAATGCTCCTTCTGCGTGGAGGCGCCACGCGTCGGTGACGAGCGTGGACACCCGTGTCTCCAACTTGCCCGCTTCCGGGGAGGACGCGGCGAGCCGGCGCTCGGCGTCGGCCAGCCACGGCCATTCGGTCGCCCAGTGCGCGGCGTCCACCAGGGCGGGGCCGCCGTGCTCGGCGAACTCCGAGGCGGGGTGGTGCCGCAGGTCTGCGGTGAGGTAGACGTCGACGCGAGAGGCCCGCCCCGTGTCGAGCAGCGTGTCGAGCAGAGAGTCGCCGGCGCCGCCGCAGACGGCGACGGTGCGGACGACGGCGTCGGGGTCGCCCGCCGCGCGGACGCCCCAGGCGGTGGACGGCAGCCCGGCGGCGGCCCGCTCGGTGAACTCCCGCAGCGTGACGGGCTCGTCCAGCTCCCCGATCCGGCCGAGCCCGCGGCGCGGATCGTCGTCGGCGGGGACCATCGGACGCAGGTCGCCGGTGAGCCCGACCGCCCGCGCCAGCGCGTCCGAGACGCCGGGATCGGCCCGGTCGGCGTTGGTGTGCGCGGTGTGCAGCGCGATCCCGTTCGTGATCATCCGGTGGATCAGCCGGCCCTTCGGGGTGGTGGCGGCGACCGAGTGCACCCCGCGCAGCAGCAGCGGATGGTGCGTGACCACCAGGCCGGCGCCCCATTCCAGCGCCTCGTCGATCACGGCGGCGACCGGGTCGACGGCGAACAGGACCCGCCGGACCTCCTGGTCGGGGTCCCCGCAGACGAGGCCGACCGCGTCCCAGGACTCCGCCCACGCGGGTGGATAAAGCTCCTCCAGAACCGTGATGACATGGGATAGGCGCACGTCCCGCAGGCTACCGCGCCGAGCCGCCGCATCCGAGCCGCCGAGCGTCGCCACGGGACGCCGAGGTCTGTAACGATATGGGACGGGACAGTGCACGATCGAGAAGGGAACGCCATGCCGGCTGCCGCCGCCGCGGAACCTGAGCCCATCGAGCCCGCCGAGCCGAAGGCCGAGCGCCCGTACATGCCCGGCTACGGCATCGTCGGCGCCGACGAGGGCAGCGGGCTGCTGCCGTGGTCGTGGGCCGTGGAACGGCTGCGGGCCGCCCGCAACTTCTGGGTGTGCACGGTGCGCCCGGACGGGCGTCCGCACGCCATGCCCGTATGGGGCGCCTGGTCGGGTGAGGCACTGCTGTTCAGCAGCGCCGTCCCGTCCCGCAAGATGGTGAACCTGCGGCTGAACCCGCAGGTCGTGGTGACCACCGAGGAGGCCGAGAACCCGGTCGTCATCGAGGGACGCGCGGAGATCCTGACCGAGCCGAAGGACCTCCAGCGGTTCATCGACCTGGTCAACTCCAAGTACGCCACCCGATATCGTGTCGACTTCCTGGACCCGGAGGTGAACGCCACCGTAGCGGTGCGCCCACACTCGGTGTTCGGACTCCGCCAGGGAGATTTCACCGGTTCTCCCACCCGATGGTCGTTCGTAACCTGAACGTCCGCTGGGATCAATCTGGAGACTCATCGCGTTGGAGTCTGTGTGAAACCACCCTTTCGGCGCCGCAAGCGCGTCAAGGGCCGTCCGATGGGCCACCGCCCGGAAGCGGCCGAGCCGGAGATCGTCGAGTGGCCCCGCGAGGGGACGGGACGGTCGTCGCTGATGGGCGCCATCCGCGGGGACGGCGAGACCGGCGCGAGCTCCGGCGGCGGCCTGTTCGAGGACCTCGCGTCCGCGTTCGAGGGCTCCAAGAAGGTCAAAGTCGAGGAGCAGCAGCGGCAGAAGGTGCTGCGCCAGGACGACCACGAGCAGGCCGGGGACGGCAGCACGCGGGACGACCTGGACTCCGGCAAGATCCGGATCCGGCGCACCCCGCCGCCCGAATAGTGTCCGATTTGTATCGAACATAGGTTCGAAGGCGGGTTATCCTGACCTCGTGAGCACCTACGTTCCGCCCGGCTGGCCCTCGCAGGTGCACCCACCGGGCACCGACCGCTTCGAGGACACCGCCCTCGGCTGGCTGCTCGAGCTCGTCCCGCCCGAGTACCGCCGCTACGGCGTCCTCCGCCGCTACCCCATCGCGCTCGCGCGGATGGCCCGCCAGCACGTGAGCGCGTCCGTCGAGGCGGCCCGCGAGGGCTTCCGCACCGCCCGCGTCGACCTCGGCGACGCCGTCCCGCCGCACGGCGTCGACTCCGTCCTGGACGCCTACCGCCGCGAGGGCGCCCGCCTCGTCGCCGTGCTGCGCGCCGTCGAACTCGTCGAGACGGCCCTGCGCGGCCTCGCCGAGCCCGACGACCCCGCCCACCGCCGCCCCTTCACCCCCAAGCTTTGACGATCCCGTTGACGCGCTGTCGCGGCGTGCGCAAGCCTTTGAGCTGATCCTGACGGGAGGCGGGTTCCGGTGAGCACACCACCTGGGTGGTACCCAGATCCAGAGTGGATGGGCCGCGAACGCTACTGGGACGGACAAACCTGGACGACCGAAGCACGCCCCCACAAATCCCGCCCCCGCGCCCCCCCCCCCCCCTCTACAACACACACCCTGCCCACCG
>NZ_JABXFD010000267.1 GCF_013372625.1 Actinomadura sp. BRA 177 | reverse complement strand
TGTTCTGTGTGGCTGTGGCTACCACCGTGTCCTCCCCCTCCCCCTTCGTCGGCGCCGTCAGATGTGTAGAAGGGCCACGTTCACGGTCGGGCACTCCGAGCCCGACCACCTGGTGCCCGCCAACACGACCAGCAGCTACTCCTTCGACGTGATCACCGAGCTGTTCGACAACCTGATGACGCTCACCGCGGACGGCAAGGCCGTGCCGCTGGCCGCCGAGTCCGTCACGTCGGACGACCAGAAGGTCTGGACGATCAAGGTCAGGGCGGGGCAGAAGTTCCACAACGGGGAGCCCGTGACCGCGCAGAGTTTCGCGGACGGGTGGAACAACGCGGCGTATGGGCCGAACGCCATGGGGGCCAACTCCTACTTCTCGTCCATCAAGGGGTACGCGGAGATGAACCCCGAGGATGAGGACGCCAAGCCGAAGGCCGATACGCTTTCCGGGGTCGAAGTGGTCGACCCGAACACGCTGAAGGTGACGCTGAACGATCCGTTCAGCCAGTTCCCGCTGCTGTTGACGTATCCGGCTTACGCGCCGATGCCGAAGGCGGGGCTCAAGGACCTGAAGGCGTTCGACGAGCATCCGATCGGTAACGGGCCGTACATGATGGACGGCAACTGGGAGCGCAACAAGCAGATCAAGCTCGTGGCGTTCCCGGGGTACACCGGGCCGCGCAAGCCCAAGAACAAGGGCGTTACCTGGAAGAGCTACTCCAGCGCCGACACCGCCTACACCGATCTGCGGGCCGGGCGGATCGACGTGCTCCAGACCATCCCGGCGGCGAAGGTTCCCGAAGCCAAGCGGCTGCTGGGGGACCGGTTCCTCGCCCGGAAGATGAGCACCACGGATTACCTGGGCTTCCCGCTGTTCGACAAGCGGTTCGACAACCCGGATCTGCGCAAGGCCATCTCGATGGTCATCGACCGCCAGGGCATCAACAAGGCGGTCTACAACGGCGACTACTTCCCGGCGGACTCGCTGATCCCGTCCATCATCCCGGGGCACCGCGACAACGCGTGCGGTGAGCTGTGCACCTATGACCCGGCGAAGGCCAAGCAGTTGTTCGCCAAGGCCGGCGGGTTCAAGGGGACGATGGAGCTGTACTTCTCCAACTCGCAGCCGACCTACGCGCAGTGGATGCGGATCGTCGCGAACTCGCTGCGCGACAACCTCGGCATCACCGACATCCAGTTCCGGCAGGTTCCCGCGTCCGACTACTTCTCCATGCTGAGAGAGCACGGGGAGAAGGGCCCGTACCGGCAGAACTGGGAGGCCGACTACCCGAGCCCCCAGAACTACCTGGAGAACATGTGGGGCCTGGACAACCGCATGGGCTGGGAGAACAAGGAGTTCAACGACCTCATCGCGAAGGCCAACAAGACCGCCGACCAGCAGCAGGCCATGGCGCTCTACAACCAGGCCGAGGACATCGCCGTTCAGGAGATGCCGATGATCCCGCTCTGGACGTGGGCGGGGCAGGGCGGCCGCTCCAAGAACGTCGACAACGTCACGATCACGCCGTTCTCGACGGGCCTGGTCGCCACAGATGTGACGGTGAAGTAGCCGGCGATGTGGCGTTACGTCCTACGGCGGCTCCTGCAGGCGGTCCCCGTCTTCATCGGCACGACGCTGCTCATCTACGTGATGGTGTTCGCGCTGCCGGGCGACCCGATCCAGGCGCTCGCGGGGGACAAACCGGTCCCGGACAACGTCCTGCACGAGCTCCGGGACCGGTACAACCTGAACGACCCGCTGCTGGTGCAGTACGCGAAGTACATGTGGGGCCTCGCCCAGGGCGACCTGGGCGAGAACTACACCGGCCAGAGCGTGTCGGAGATGCTCAGCGGGCGGTGGACGGTGACCGCGCAGCTCGCCCTCACCGCCTGGGTCTTCGAGCTGGCCATCGGGATCGCGCTCGGCACGTGGGCCGGGCTGCGGCGCGGGAAGCTCGCCGACACCCTCGTCCTCGGCGGGACGACGCTGGTCATCGCGGTCCCGGTGTTCGTCCTCGGCTACACCGCGCAGCTGCTGTTCGGGCTGCACTGGCAGATCTTCCCCACCGCCGGGACGGACGAGGGCTGGCCGGTGAGCTACCTGCTGCCCGGCATCGTGCTCGGCTCGCTCGGCCTGTCGTACGTGGCGCGGCTGACGCGGACGAGCCTGGCGGAGAACCTGCGCGCCGACTACGTGCGCACCGCGAACGCCAAGGGGCTGTCGCGGGCGCGGGTGGTCGGCCGGCACGCGCTCCGCAACTCGCTGATCCCGGTCGTCACCTACCTCGGCGTCGACTTCGGGAACCTGATGGGCGGCGCGGTCGTGACCGAGGGCATCTTCAACCTGCCGGGCATCGGGCAGCAGGTGTTCCAGTCGATCCAGCTGAAGGAGGGCCCGGTCGTGGTCGGCGCGGTCACCGTGCTCGTGCTGATCTTCCTGCTGGCCAACCTGGTCGTGGACCTGCTGTACGGGGTGCTCGACCCGCGGATCAGGTACGAGTGAGGGGCGCCGTGGCGGGCTGGACGGTGCGGGCCGCGGAGCCCCGGACACGGAGGCGGCGCGCATGACGATCAAGGAGCCGGACGCCGGGCCGCCGTCCGCGGAACCCGAGACGGGACCCGGAACCGGGACGAGCGCCGCGGCGGTCGCCGTCGCGGGCGGTGAGATCGGCCGGGCCTCCCTGTGGGACGACGCGTGGCGCGACCTGCGGCGCCGCTGGGTGTTCTGGGGGTCGGTGGCGGTCCTCGCGGTCGTGGCGGTGATGGCGGCGCTGCCGAGGCTGTTCACCGCCCAGGGCGCCAACCAGGGCTGCGACCCGAACGCCGCCAAGCTCGGCCCGTCCGGCGACCACTGGTTCGGCACCGACCTCGCCGGCTGCGACTACTACGCGCACGTCGTGCACGGCGCCCGCCCGACGCTGCTGATCGGCGTCGCGGTCACCGTGTTCGCGCTGCTCATCGCGCTCGTGTTCGGGCTGCTCGCCGGCTACTACGGCGGGATCCTGGACACGCTCATCGCCCGGCTCACCGACATCTTCTTCGGGCTGCCGTTCGTGCTGGGCGCCACCGTGATCCTGGTGGCGTTCCCCTCGCACGGCGTGTGGGCGATGACGCTCGTGCTGGTGCTGCTCGGCTGGACGACGATGATCCGCATCATGCGGGGGCAGGTCATCGCCGTCCGGGACGCCGACTACGTGCAGGCGTCGCGGCTGCTCGGCGCGTCCGACGCGCGGATCATGGCCCGGCACATCCTGCCGAACGCGATCGCCCCGGTGATCGTGGTCGCCACCCTCAACGTCGGCAACGTGATCGTGGGGGAGGCGACGCTGGACTTCCTCGGCGTCGGCCTGCAGTACCCGCAGGTCTCCTGGGGGCTCCAGCTGGGCCAGGCGAAGGACTCCTTCATCGAGAACCCGCACCTGCTGATCTTCCCGGCCGCGTTCCTGTCGGCGACGGTGCTGAGCTTCCTGCTGCTCGGCGACGCCGTCCGCGACGCCCTCGACCCGAAACTGCGGTGACCCATGCTGACGGATGTGAAGGACGACCCGGCCCCGCCGCCGCTGCTCCGCGTCACCGACCTGCACGTGCGGTTCCGCGTGCGCGGCCAGGACGTCCACGCGGTGAACGGCCTGTCGTACACCCTCGCCGAGGGGGAGACGCTGGCGATCCTCGGCGAGTCGGGGTCGGGCAAGAGCGTCGCGGCGCAGGCGGTCATGGGCATCCTGGACGTCCCGCCCGCCCGCGTCGAGCGCGGCTCCGTCGAACTGCGCGGCGAGGAGCTGCTGGGCCTGCCGGAGCGGCGCCGCCGCGCCTACCGCGGCGACCGCATCTCGATGATCTTCCAGGACGCGCTGACCGCGCTGAACCCGGTGTTCACCGTCGGCGACCAGCTCCGCGAGATGTACCGGGTGCACCGCGGGCTCGGCCGGAGGACGGCCCGGGACAGGGCCGTCGAGCTGATGGAGCGGGTCCGCATCCCGTCCGCCGCGAAGCGGCTCGGCGACTACCCGCACCAGTTCTCCGGCGGCATGCGCCAGCGCATCATGATCGCGATGGCGCTGGCGCTGGAGCCGGACGTCCTCATCGCCGACGAGCCGACCACCGCGCTGGACGTGACCGTGCAGGCGCAGATCATGCGGCTGCTCGCCGGGCTCCAGGACGAGCTGCGCATGGGCATGGTGCTGATCACCCACGACCTCGGCGTCGTCGCCGGCGTCGCCGACCGGATCGTCGTCATGTACGCGGGGTCGGTCGCCGAGCAGGCGCCCGCCCGCGAGCTGTACGCGCGGCCCGCGCACCCCTACACGAAGGGCCTGCTGGCGTCGGTGCCGCGCCTCGACCGGCGCGGCGCGCCGCTCGTCCCGATCAAGGGCGCGCCGCCGAACCCGGCCGCGCTCCCGCCCGGCTGCCCGTTCCAGCCGCGCTGCCCCCGCGCCGAGCCGCTCTGCGCAGCCGAGAAGCCACCCCTGATCACCGTCGCCCCCGACCACGAGGCCGCCTGCCACTTCGCCGGAGAGGTCCACAATGCCGGACCCGAATAGCCCGCCGGACCCGACCAGCACGCCGGATTCGAGCGGCGTGCCGGACCCGATCAGCGCGCCGGATTCGAGCGGCGTGCCGGACCCGATCAGCACGCCGGATTTAGAGAGCGTGCCGGATTCGAAGAGCGTGCCGGATTTGAGCAGCGTGTCGGACGTGAGTGGCGTGCCGGACTCGTCCAGCGTGCCGCACGTGAGCGGGGTGTCGGATTTGGGTGGCGTGTCGGGTCCGGATCGGGGGCCGGTTCTTCAGGTGGAGGGGCTTGTTAAGCACTATCCCGTTACCCGGGGTGTGCTGTTCAAGCGGGCGGTCGGGCAGGTAAAGGCCGTGGACGGGGTCGATCTGGAGTTGCGCAGGGGTGAGACGCTCGGGGTCGTCGGTGAGTCCGGGTGCGGGAAGTCGACGCTGGCGAAGTTGCTGCTCGCCGCCGAGCGTCCCACCGCCGGGACGGTCCGCTTCGACGGGCGGGACGTGTTCGCGCTGCCGAAGGGCGAGTTGCGGGCGCTGCGGCGGCGCATCCAGCTGGTGATGCAGGACCCGTACTCGTCCCTCGACCCCCGGATGACGGTCGGCGACATCGTCGGTGAGCCGTTCGCGATCCACCCGGACGCCGCGCCGAAGGGGGAGCGGCGCAAGCGCGTCCAGGAGCTGCTGGAACTGGTCGGGCTCGACCCCGGCCACGTCAGCCGGTACCCGCACCAGTTCTCCGGTGGGCAGCGCCAGCGGGTCGGGATCGCACGTGCCCTCGCGCTGCGTCCCGACGTGGTGGTGTGCGACGAGTTGGTGTCGGCGCTGGACGTGTCCGTCCAGGCGCAAGTGATGAACCTGCTCGCCGAGCTGCAAAGGGAACTGGGGCTGGCGTACGTGTTCATCGCGCACGACCTGGCCGCCGTCCGGCACATCTCCGACCGGATCGCCGTCATGTACCTGGGCAAGGTCGTCGAGACCGGGGACGAGACGCAGATCTACGAGCATCCGACGCATCCGTACACGCAGGCCCTGTTGTCGGCCGTCCCGGTGCCCGACCCGG
The DNA here is from genome assembly GCF_013372625.1 of Actinomadura sp. BRA 177. Lineage (GTDB taxonomy): Bacteria > Actinomycetota > Actinomycetes > Streptosporangiales > Streptosporangiaceae > Spirillospora. The sequence continues at coordinate 1,716 of NZ_JABXFD010000267.1, read as the reverse complement.
AGGCGGCGGGCTGGGCGGGGCAGATCCAGCTGGAGGGGGAGCCGCCGTCGCCGCTGGACCCGCCGTCCGGCTGCCGGTTCCGGACCCGCTGCTGGAAGGCGCAGGACGTCTGCGCGGACGAGGTCCCGGGCCTGGTTGAGCGAGAGGGGTCGGACCACCCGAGTGCATGCCATTTCGCGGCCGAGCCCGCCCTGACCGAACGAACCTGACGGTCGGCCGGGGCCCCGGCGGGGGTGTCCGTAGGGTGGGGGCATGGCACGCAAGCGCAGGCACGGTTCCCCGCCGCGAACCTACAAGATCGCGGGCGGGGAAGCGGAGCTGCTGCGCGACGCCGACCGGGACGGCGGCTGGATGCTGCTCGTCGGCGGCGTGCCGCAGTCCTACGTGGACCTGTCCGATCCCACCTACCTCGACTTCGAGTACATGCGGCTGATCGGCGATGTGGTCGACTGCATCGGCGTGGACGGCGAGGCGTTCGACGCGGTCCACATCGGCGGCGCGGGCTGCACGCTGCCCCGCTACATCGCCGCGACCCGGCCCGGCTCGCGGCAGATCGTGCTGGAGCCGGACGCGCAGCTGGTGCAGCTCGTCCGGGAGCGGCTGCCGGTCAAGGGCGTCCCGGGCCTGCGGATCCGCATCACCGACGGGCGCAGCGGCATCGCGGCGCTGGCCGACGACGCCGACGACCTGGTGGTGATGGACGCGTTCGCCGAGGCGTCGATGCCGCCCGAGCTGGCCACCCGCGAGTTCGTCCTGGACGCCGCCCGCGTGCTGCGGCCGCACGGCGTCTACCTGGTCAATGTCGCCGACGGGTTCCGGCTGCCGTTCGCGCGCCGGGTGACCGCGACGATCCGGACGGTGTTCCGGCACACGGTGCTGATGGGCGACCCGGGGGTCCTGCGGGGCCGAAGGTTCGGCAACCTGATCGTGGCCGCGTCGCGGGAGCCGCTGCCGGTCGCCGAGCTGACCCGCCGCGCCGCGGGCGGCATCGTCCGTGCGCGCCTCATGGACGGCGGCGACCTCGCCGCGTTCTGCGCCGGCGCCGCGCCGCTGCACGACGGCGAGGAGATCGTCACCCCCGTCCCGCCGCCGCAGGTGTTCGGATCGTCCTGACGGCGGTACGTGTCACATCCGGGGCGCCTGCCCCATCTGGCTGGACGCGTTCTACATCAAGGAGGAACCGATGATTCTCGTGACCGGGGCGAGCGGCACGCTCGGCCGGCCCGTCGCGCGGCTGCTGGCCGAGGGCGGCGACGACGTACACTCGCTGAGCCGAGTGCAGGCTCGCTGGGGCTGTCAGATTGGACGCACCTTGTACTTGTCGTGACTGGTTGACGACTGAGTGTTGATCCCACTAGTGTGTTCGACGTGCGGGGCGAAGGGTAACTCCGGAAGCTCCGAAGTGTCACGACGGACACAGCGTGACAGTCGCCGCCGGACGGGCGGAGACAGGAAACGACTGCGGAGGGGATGTAAGACCACGGTTCGCCGTGGCCAACCCCGATGAAACAGGAAGCCGCGGAAGTGTCGTCCCGGATGGTACGGCGCAGGCCGAGTCTCTGGCTGTCAGGGCCGGGGAGCGCGTCAATACCTTGTACTTGTCGTGACTGGTTGACGACTGAGTGTTGATCCCACTAGTGTGTTCGACGTGCGGGGCGAAGGGTAACTCCGGAAGCTCCGAAGTGTCACGACGGACACAGCGTGACAGTCGCCGCC
>NZ_JABXFD010000417.1 GCF_013372625.1 Actinomadura sp. BRA 177 | reverse complement strand
CGCGCGTTCAACCGCTTCTACACCGGCGTCATGGGAGTGCTCGGCGAGGGGCTCGTCCGCTCGCCCTACTCGCTGACCGAGGCGCGGGTGATCTTCGAGCTGGCCCAGCAGGGACGCCGCCCAGGTGCCCGCGCTGCGCCGCCCGCTGGACCTCGCCGCCGGCTACCTCAGCCGGATGCTGGCCCGCTTCGAGGCCGCCGGCCTGCTGGTTCGCGAGCGCGCCGCCGGCGCCGCCGAGGTGGGGGAGCGGTTCGGGCTCGCGGTGCGCGTCGTCACGCTCGACCGGGTGACCGCGCACCTTCCGGCGGAGCTCGTCGTGTCGACGCTGCCCGGACGCGCCGCCGACGCGTTCGCCGAACCGGTCGCCGCGTCCGGCGCGGCCCTGTTCGACGTGGTGTACGCGCCGTGGCCGACGGCGCTCGCGGCGGCGGTGCAGCGGGCCGGCGGAACGGTCGTCGGCGGCTTCGCGATGCTGCTGCACCAGGCCGTCCGGCAGGTGGCGCTGATGACCGGCCGCGAGGACGTGCCGGTGGCGGCGATGCGCGCCGCCGGGGAGGCCGAACTCGCCCGCCGGGCCTGACGCCCCCGTCCGTCAGGGCGGGGCGGGCGGCGGGCCGCGCGGCGCGCGGCGCCGCTTCGACGACTCGTCGATGGCGGTGAGGACGATCGGCAGGATCACGCTGAGCCAGAAGTCCTTCCAGCCCCACAGGCCGGCGGCGACGCCGAGCAGGCTGGCGGCGCACACGAGGCCCAGCAGGAACGCCGCCCAGTGCCGCCGGACGAACCCGACCGGGTCGACCAGCCTGCGGTGCGGCAGGAGATCGGCCAGCGGGCGCTCCCGCGCGTGCGCCCGCTGCACGACCGTCGCGTCCGGCAGCCAGTGCAGGATGTCGGCGCTCCCGGCGAGCGGGATGCGGCTCAGCGCGATCAGCGTCTCCAGCCGCCACCACAATGTCCACAGCGAGGTGCGCCCGCTGCCCGGGTAGCCGGTCCAGCGCGGGTCGGTGAACTCGCCGCGCACCAGCGTCCGGAACGCCCGCGCGACGACCGGGCCGTGCGGGCCGCGCGGGTCCCGCAGCAGCGCGGTCAGCGCGATCGGCAGCCCGTAGTGCCAGAGCGCGAGCCGCCACACCGGTTCGGAGCCCGTGCCGTCGCCGTGCAGGGAGACGTCGTAGGTCTCGATCCACGTGTGGTCGTCGTCGGGGTCGAGGTGCTCCACCAGCCAGTCGTAGGCGTCCAGCAGCCGCTCGGTCCGCAGCTCCGGGCGCGCCTCGGCGAGCGTCACCAGCGCGAAGGCGGTGTGGGTGACGGTGGCACGGGACGCGGGCGTCGGCCCCCAGCCGGGACGGTGCGCGGTCCGGTCGGCGGTCAGCCACTCCACGCCCCGGTCGACCGCCGGCTCGTAGGGGTTGAGCTGGCTGAGCGCGCGCAGCGCCAGGCACGTCAGCCAGACACGGGACGGGCAGCCGTGCAGCGAGCCCCAGCCGCCGTCGGGGTTCTGGTTGCGCAGCAGCCACTGGTAGGCGCGCTTGGTGTCGGGCGCGTCGTCGCGCAGGTCGCAGCGGGCGCGGGCGAGGAACCGCGCGATCCAGCCGGTCGCCTCCACCACCGGCATGCCGAGGCTCGTCTTGGTGGCCCAGCCGCCGTCGCGCAGCCCGTCATCGGAGCGGGTCTGCCGGGCGGCGAGGAAGGCCAGCCCCTCGTCGAAGTACTCGAAGGGGCGTCCCGCCTCCACGAACGCCATCAGCCCGAGGGCCGTCGCGGTGGTGCCCGGCTCGGGGCGCGCCAGCTCGTGGTACCAGCCGCCGCCGGAGCCGAGCGCGGGCGCGTAGGTGTCGCGCAGGACGTCCAGCGACTCGTTCAGCCGGGTCTCCAGCACGGCCATGTCGATGACCGGGGTCCCGGCGCCGCCCGGCCGGCGGCGCGCGGGCACGGCGGGGGAGCGGTCGGTGCGGGGGGCCGGTCCGGGGAGCGGAGGAGTCATCTGGTGCACGGTTTCGCCTTTTATCCCTTTTGTTCCCGTTGGGTCATGCTTTGTACCCCGCAGGTTCCATGTCTGTATCCACAGCCGTAGGGCCCGCCGGAGCGGGCAGTCTGGAAGGAGAGCGATCCCCCGTCCACGGCGCTGGAGGAGGCTTGGCCGAGCCGACCGCTTGGAACGAGCCCGGTCACGAGTGCGTCCTGTGCCCGCCCCTGCGCTTCCGGTTCAACGGCATGGCCGGCCTGCCCGGCGAGTCGGGCGTGATCGCCGCCGACCGCGACTTCCTCCTCGTCCCGGACGTGGCGCCCCTCGCCGAAGGGCACGTCCTGCTGATGACCCGCGACCACTACCAGTGCGCGGGGGAGTTCGGCCGGACGATGTGGGACCGCGCGCTGTGCTGGCGCGACCGCGTCGCCCGCCTCTACCGCGCGGCCTACGGGACCGGAGAACTGCTGCTGTTCGAGCACGGCCCGGCGACCCCGCAGGGCGGCGGCGCGTGCATCGACCACGCGCACTGGCACCTGCTGCCCGGAACGCCGGGCATCCGCGCGGTGGTGGAGGAGCGGGGACGCCCCGGGTCGCCCGCCGGCCGCGCCGCTCTCCGGGCGTACTACCGCACCGGCCGCTCCTACCTGCTGATCGAGGAGAACGAGGTCATGACCGTCCACCCCGGGGACGGCGTGAGGAGCCAGTTCCTGCGCTGGGCCGTGACGTCCACCGGACCGGACGTGACATGGCGCTGGCAGGAGACGTTCGGGCTGCCCGGCAGTCGGCGGCGCTTCCTGCGCACGCTCACCGCCCTGCGCGCCGCACTGGCCGGCCTCCCGCCCGGGGATCAGGCCTCCGACAGCCACCAGTAGAGCTCGCAGGAGGCCAGTCGATCGCCGAACCCTGCGCGCACCGCATCGCCGGTGTAGCCGGTGGAGTACTCCATCAGCAGCCGCCCGCGCTGGTAGGCGAGCACCCGTTCCAGGCAGGTCGGGCCGAACCGCAGCAGCCACAGCGGGGATCCCGGCACCGCGCGGTCAAGGACCGGCAGCAGGCTCCGCACCTCGTCGCCGCCGGCCGGCGCCGGCTGCCCGAGCAGGCGCGCCAGCGTGGGCGCCTCGGAGAAGACGAGGTCCGCGCGGGCCAGCACCGGCAGCACGCCGGACGCCGGGAGCCGCGCGTCGATGTCGTGCGGGACGAGGTCGAACGCGACCCGCGTCCCCGCCGCGCCCGCGATGCGCGCCGCCTCCTCCAGCGCCGCCCGCTCGGCGGCGGCCCGGGCGTCCGGCTGCTGGTCGTCCAGGACGGGCCGCCGCCGAGCGGGCGGTCGCGCAGCATCACCGAGACGCCGTTCGGCACGCCCGCCTCGACGCGCAGGTGGTCGGCCGCGCCGATCCGCCGCAACTCCTGGCGGACCACCGGCGTGTAGGCGTCGTCGCCGATCTTCGCCAGCACGCCCACCCGGCGGAAGTGGCGGACGGCGCACCGGGCCAGATTCACCGCCGTCCCGGCGACCATGGCCCGCGCGGGAGCGTAGGAGAGCCGGTCGGCGCGCACCTCGGCGAACCGGACGTCCGGCAGGGACGCGCGGACCTCGATCGCGGCGTCGCCGATGACGAACATCGCGAACCGGCGCTCGGCGGGCCCGTCGAGCCCCGGCCACTCGACGGGCGATCGGGACGGGGCCATGCGCGGCGGTCAGCCGGGCGGGAGCAGGAACGCCCGCATCACCGGGCGCAGGCTCGGGATGAGGTCGTAGCCGCCGAGTTCGTCGAGCGGTACCCAGGCGCACCCGTCCAGATGGTCGCTCTCCTCCTGGTTGCCGAGGGTGGCGTCCACCGTCACCGGCCGGCAGCGGCGCGCCGCCGCGACCACGCGTATCTGCCCGCCGCGCGGCCCGCGGTCGGGCATGTACCACTGCCACAGATGGAACGGCGGCCCCGGATCGATCTTGAGGCCGACCTCCTCCCAGACCTCCCGCCGGATGTGGTCGTCGAGGTCGAGGTCGGCCTCCACCTCCAGCCGCCCGCCGGGCACCTCCCAGCGGCCCGGGTGGAACGGGTCGGACGCGGACTTGCGGACGAGCAGCAGCCGTCCGGCGGACACGATGAACGCCTTCTGCGCGAACTGCAGCGCGATCGGCGACAAGGCGGTGAGGGGGCCGGCCGGGCCGGCCTCGACCGAGGGCATCGCGGGAACAACCTCCCTGGTGCCGGCCCCACCGGGCCGTCTCCGCTCCACCGTAACAACCGCGGCCCCGCGCGCCGAGACGCCCGCCCGGCCACAACATCCTCACCTTCCCGCCCCCGCCCCGGCGTCCGCGGACCTCCACGGCCCGCCCGGCGCGGGAATGGCGGGACTCCCGGGGATGTTGACGTGAGTGGCGTACTTCACGTAGGCATCCATTGGCCCCGGTCAGCCGACGTGGCCGAAAGTCCACAATGGCCTGCGCCAGCATGTCACGCACGGCCCCACGGGATGGTAGTCTTGGTGGCCGACCGACCCTGTGCGCGCGACCCGAGCGATCGCGTGTAGAGGGCGCTCAAGCGGAGGCCACCTCCCACCTGACCGGCTGGAAGGCCGGTGGGTCATCGGTCCGGCGAACGGGCGTGCGCGTCCGTCCCGCCGTCGTCCCCGGACGGCTCGTCCGTCCGAGGAGACCGAAGGTGGCCCCGTGCGTGAGTCGTGCGGGGCTTTTCTCGTGGAAGCCTCGGGGTACGACCGGTCCAACGAACTTGAGAACGGCCCCAAGGAGGTCCCATCAGCGCCGAACCGCGTATCAACGACCGCATTCGCGTGCCCGAGGTCCGGCTCGTCGGCCCGAACGGCGAACAGGTGGGCATCGTGCCCATCGCCAAGGCCCTTGAACTCGCGCGTGAGTCGGACCTCGACCTCGTCGAGGTGGCGCCCACCGCGCGTCCGCCCGTCGCGAAGCTCATGGACTACGGCAAGTTCAAGTACGAGTCCGCGATGAAGGCGCGTGAAGCGCGGAAGAACCAGGCGCACACGGTCATCAAGGAGATCAAGCTCCGCCCGAAGATCGACCCGCACGACTACGAGACCAAGAAGGGTCACGTGGTGCGGTTCCTGAAGGCCGGGGACAAGGTGAAGGTCACGATCATGTTCCGTGGTCGTGAGCAGTCCCGTCCCGAACTGGGCTACCGGCTGCTGCAGCGGCTCGCCGACGACGTCGAGGAGCTCGGCTTCGTCGAGTCGCGGCCCAAGCAGGACGGCCGGAATATGATCATGGTGATCGGTCCGCACAAGAAGAAGGCGGCCCGCGGGCAGGAGACCGAGACCGCCTGACGGCCGCCCGGGACCGGCCTCGCGGCGGCCCCGGCTCCGCGACCTCGCGGCAGAGCGGGGTCGCGGCGCACGTACATTGAAGCCTGACCTGGCGCGTCCACGGACCTCCGTGCGGTGTGCCGATCAGGTGCGCCCCCGTGCCGCACGCACGGGGGCCAGGGACAGAGGGAGACGACGGCGACCATGCCGAAGACGAAGACCCACAGTGGTGCCAAGAAGCGCTTCAAGCTGACCGGCTCCGGCAAGGTGATGCGCCGCCGCGCCAACAAGAACCACCTGCTCGAGCACAAGCCGTCCAAGCGGACGCGCCGGCTGTCCGGCCCGGCCGTGGTGGCCGACGCCGACGCCAAGAACATCAAGAAGCTGCTGCGCAAGTAGCACTCGACCAGGAACATCGGTGACCGGCCGGGACCCGTGCGGCCCGGCCCCCACGAAGGAGTTCAACACGTGGCACGCGTGAAGCGGGGCGTCAACGCCGCCAAGAAGCGTCGGGTCGTCCTGGAGCGGTCGAGTGGCTACCGCGGTCAGCGTTCGCGCCTGTACCGCAAGGCCAAGGAGCAGCAGCTCCACTCGATGACCTACGCCTTCCGGGACCGCAAGGACCGCAAGGGCCAGTTCCGCCGGCTGTGGATCCAGCGGATCAACGCCGCGGCCCGCGCCAACGGCATCACCTACAACCGGTTCATCCAGGGCCTGAAGGCCGCGGAGGTCGAGGTCGACCGCCGCATGCTGGCCGAGCTGGCCGTCAACGACGCCGCGGCGTTCGCGGCGCTCGTCCAGGTCGCCAAGGACGCGCTCCCGGCCGAGGGTTCGGAGGCGGCCTGAGCCGGGCGACCGGCACACGGGCGATTACAGCGACATGGCGGGCCGCGAGCTGACCTCTCTCCGATCACCACGGGTGAAGGCCGCTCGGCGGCTCGCCAAACGCGCCTTCCGGCGCCGCGAGAACCGGTTCCTCGCCGAGGGGCCGCAGGCGGTGCGGGAGGCGCTGGAGATCCCCGGCACGCTCGCCGAGCTGTTCACCACCGCGGAGGCGGAGACCCGCCATGCCGAGCTGGTGCTCGCCGCCGAGCGGGCCGGCGCGCCGGTGCTGCGGGTCAGCGGCGAGGTCATGGCCGAACTGGCGCAGACCGTCACCCCGCAGGGGCTGCTCGGGGTCTGCGAGTTCGTCGACGTCCCGCTCGGCAAGGCGCTGGAGGTCGGTCCGCGGCTGGTGACCGTGCTCGCGCACGTCCGCGATCCGGGCAACGCGGGCACCGTGCTGCGCACCGCCGACGCCGCCGGCTCGGAGACGGTCGTGTTCACCGACGCGTCCGTCGACCCCTACAACGGCAAGTGCGTGCGCGCCTCGGCGGGCAGCCTGTTCCACCTGCCGGTCGTCACCGGCCCGCGGTTCGACGCGCTGATCCCGGAGCTGAAGGGCGCGGGCCTGACCGTGCTCGCCGCCGACGGCGCCGGCGACCGCACCCTGGACGCGGCGATCGACGAGGGGCTGCTCGCGCGCCCGACCGCGTGGGTGTTCGGGAACGAGGCGTGGGGGCTGCCCGATGAGATACTCCGGCATGTGGACGAGGTCGTCCGCGTGCCCATCTACGGCCGTGCCGAGAGCCTGAACCTGGCGACGGCCGCGGCCGTATGCCTGTACGCCTCGGCGCGCGCGCAGCGCGGCGCGTGACGGGCCCGTGACGGGCGGCCCGTGATGAACGGCATGTGACGGGCGGCATGTGACACTGGCGATCTTCCCGGCGCTGAACGTGGGAAGGGCCGCGACGGTTCACTGCATTCCGTGATCGACTGGCCGCAAGCGGTCGCCCATGGCGCCGCTTTCCGGCCGGTGAGCTGGGAGAATGGACCGCGCACGGTGGAGGGCAGGGGGCCTGCCGCCGGGTGCGGCTCATTCGCAGGTAGGAGCCCGATGGGGACCGGCGGGGGATCAACGCCGTCCGCTCCGGTGCCTACCGTGTTGATCAATGCGTTGACCAGGGGCGGCATGGCGCCGTGCAGAGTGGGGGCGAAACGTGATGACCGAGGAGACCAGGCCGGCCCGGAGAGCGGGCCGGCGCCCGCCGGAGGCGCGGTGCCGGGCGGGCGCGGGCACGGCCTCCAGGTACTCCTGCCACACGACGC
>NZ_JABXFD010000443.1 GCF_013372625.1 Actinomadura sp. BRA 177 | reverse complement strand
CGTCGATCTCGCGTACACGTACTCGTTCTGCCACCCGGACAGGGTGACGGCCACACGGCGCCGGGCACAGCCTCAAGACGGCGTGTCACATCACAACAGGGCGAACGTTGCCTGCTACGGCACTAGCCCATGGACCACGTGATCGTCGTCGACCTCGGCTTCGGGGACGCGGGCAAGGGCACGGTCGTAGACCACCTTTGCGCGTCGTCCCCGGTAGCCGCGGTCGTGCGGTTCAACGGCGGCGCGCAGGCCGCGCACAACGTCGTCACGCCGGACGGGCGGCACCACACGTTCGCCCAGTTCGGCTCGGGGACGTTCACGCCGGGCGTGCGGACGCACCTGTCGCGGCTCATGCTGGTCGACCCCCTCTCCCTCGCCACCGAGGCCGATCACCTGCGGGCGCTCGGCGTCGGTGACGCGCTCGACCGGCTCACCGTGGACGGCGACGCGCTGCTGACGACGCCGTACCACCGGGCCGCCAACCGCGCGCGGGAGTCGGCGCGCGGCGCGGCCCGGCACGGGTCGTGCGGCATGGGCATCGGCGAGACGGCGTCCTACGCGCTCGCGCTCGAGGACGCGCCACGCGCGGGCGACTGCCTGTCGCCCGCGCGGCTGCGGCGCCGGCTCGCCGCCGTCCGCGACTGGTACCGCGACGCGTTCCCCGGCGGCGAGGACGTCCCGGACGTCGACGCCTGCGCGGACGCCTTCACCGCGTTCGGTGAGCGGGTGCAGATCGTCGGCGGCGATCACCTGCGCGGCCTGCTGTGCGCCGGGACCGTGGTGTTCGAAGGGGCCCAGGGCGTCCTGCTGGACGAGTGGCACGGATTCCACCCGTACACGACCTGGTCGACGACGACGTTCGCCAATGCCGAGACGCTGCTGGCCGAGGCGGGCGCGTCGGCGACACGCCTGGGCGTGCTGCGCGCTTACGCGACCCGGCACGGCCCCGGCCCGTTCGTCACCGAGGACCCGGCGCTGACCGCCGATCTCCCCGACCGGCACAACGGCACGGGCCGCTGGCAGGGCGCGTTCCGGGTCGGCCACCTCGACGCCGTCGCGCTCCGCTACGCGCTGGACGCGGCGGGCGGCGCGGACGGCCTGGCGGTCACGCATCTGGACGTCGCAGGGGCACGTCCAGACCTGCGCGTCTGCCGGGCCTACGACCTGGACGGCGAGCGGACCGAGCGCCTGGAGGCCGGCCCGCCCGACCTGGACCGCCAGGCCGCGCTCACCCGCCGCCTGCTCCGCGCGCGGCCCGTCTACGCGCCGCTCGGTGACCCCGTGGCGACGGTCGAGGACGCGTTGGGGACGCCGGTCGTCCTGCGCTCGTACGGGCCGTCCTCGGCCGACAAGGAGGGTGACCACATTCGGACACCCATTGACCTCGGCCTCCGGTGAGACCAAGATCCCGCTGAACGCCGCGGATCTTCCGGAGGTGGACGTTGCGTCTCCCCCAGCGCACGCTGTCAGCCCTCGCGGCGGTCGCCGCGAGCGCCGCCCTGCTGGCCGCCCCGCCGCCGGCCGCGGCGGCCGACACCGGCGCGGGCTGCGATCCGATCGACCCGGCCGCCTGCCTGCTGCCGTTCCCGAGCGACTGGTACACGGTGGCGGACGGGGGCACGGCGACGGGCCGCCGCGTCCACATGCAGACGACGCTCAAGAACGCGCTGGGCATCCCGGTGTCGCCGGGCGAGTGGAACCGGTCCGACGGGTTCTCCCCCGGATCGCCGCTGCTGCTCCGCGTCCCGGGCGTCGATCCGACCCGCAGCGGCGCCGCGCCGATCACCGACATCGGCTCCTCGCTGGACGCCGACGCGCCGATCGTGATCGTGGACACCGCGACCGGCGAGCGCTGGCCGTACTGGGCGGAACTGGACGCGAACGCGCCCGATGACCGGAAGGCGCTGATCGTCCGTCCGGCGAAGAACTTCCGCGAAGGTCACCACTACGCGGTCGCGTTCCGCAACCTGCGCGACGCGTCCGGGAACCTGATCAGGCCGAACGCCGCGTTCGCCAAGATCCTCGGCGCTGATCTGCCGTCCGGCGACCCGCTGGCCAAGCGGCAGCGGGCGGAGAAGAAGGTCCTGGCGGCGCTCCAGGCGAACGGGGTGAGCCGCGACGGCCTCTACCTCGCGTGGGACTTCACCGTCGCGAGCAGGCAGAGCCTCGCCGGGCCGTACCTGCACCTGCGGGACGAGGCGCTCCGCAAGCTGGGCGACCGGTCGCCGTCGTTCCTCGTCACGCAGGTGACCAACGACGTGGACGACAAGATCGCCCGTGAGGTCAGGGGCGTCGTCTGGGCGCCCAGCTACCTCGACCAGTACGGCGGCCTGCCCGGATCGTCCCTGCACCGGGGCTGGGACGGGCAGCCGTCGCAGCTGCCGGGCAACTCCCAGGCCGTCCCGTTCCAGTGCGAGATCCCGAAGTCGGCGTTCACCGACCCGGCGCGTCCCGCCCTCTACGGGCACGGCCTCCTCGGCAGCGAAGGTGAGGTCGACGCGGGCAACGTCAAGTCCATGGCCGCCGAGCACGGCTTCATGTTCTGCGCGACCCGCTGGATCGGCATGTCCGAGGAGGACGTCCCGAACGTGATCACGGCGCTCGCCGACCTCACCCGCTTCCGGACGGTCGCCGACCGCCTCCAGCAGAGCCTGCTCAACTTCACCTTCCTCGGCCGCGCCATGACCCGCGGGTTCGCGGGCAACAAGGCGTTCCAGAACGACGCCGGCACATCGCTGATCGACCCGAAGGCGGAGCTGACCTACGACGGCAACAGCCAGGGCGGCATCATGGGCGGTGCCCTCACCGCCGTGTCCCCCGACATCCGGCGCGCCGTCCTCGGCGTCCCGGCGATGAACTACAGCACGCTGCTCAACCGCAGCGCCGACTTCCCCGAGTACGCGCAGGTCCTCGACCTGTTCTACCCGGACAAGCTGGACCAGCAGATCGGCATCGCGCTGATCCAGATGCTGTGGGACCGCGGCGAGGCCAACGGCTACGCCTGGCACATGACCGGCGACCCGCTGCCGAACACGCCGAAGCACCGGGTGCTGATGCACGTGGCGTTCGGCGACCACCAGGTGGCGCCCGTGGCCGCCGAGGTCGAGGCCCGCACAATCGGCGCGCACATCCACGCCCCGGCCGTCCGGCCGGGCCGCAACCCGGACAAGGTGCCCTACTGGGGCATCCCGACGTTCGGCTCGTCCTACGACGGCTCCGCCATGGTCGTCTGGGACAGCGGCTCCCCCGCCCCGCCGCTGACGAACACCCCGCCGACGCAGGGCCGCGACCCGCACTCCGATCCGCGCAACAACGCCGACGCCCGCCGCCAGAAGGCCACCTTCCTCAAGACCGGCACGGTCGTGGACGTGTGCGGAGGCGGACCCTGCGTCATCATCCCCTGACCCGCACCTGAGAAGATCGGACCATGCTCCAGGTCTGCCCGAACGGATCCCGGACCAAGGACGTACCCGTCACGCCGGAGGAGGTCGCCGCCGAGGTCCGCGCCGCCACGGACGTCGGCGCGGAGGACGCGCACCTGCACCCGAAGGACGACGCCGGCACCGACACCCTGGACGCGTTCCACGTCGCGGAGACGGTCACCGCCGTCCGCGCGACCACCCCGTCCATCCACGTCGGCATCACCACCGGCGCCTGGACGGCACCCGACCCCGGCGAGCGCGCCGCGCTGATCCGCTCCTGGACGGTCCTGCCCGACCACGCGTCGGTGAACTTCCACGAGAGCGGCGCCGAACTGGTCGCCGAAGCGCTGTTCGAGCGGGGCGTCGCGATCGAGGCGGGCCTGTTCTCCGGCACCGAGGCCGTCGAGCGGTTCCTGCACTGGCCGCACGCCCACCACGTGCTGCGGATCCTCGCCGAGGTCACCGACACCGACCCGGTGACCGCGCCCGGCACGGCCAAGGCACTGCTGCACGACATCGGCACCCGGCACGACCGGCCGATCCTGCTGCACGGCGAGGACGGCGGCGCCTGGCCGGTGCTGCGCCTCGCCGTCCGGCACAACCTGGACGTCCGGATCGGGCTGGAGGACACCCTCACGCTCCCGGACGGCTCCCCGGCCTGCGACAACGCCGCCCTGATCCAGACGGCCCGCGCGCTCCTCGCCCCTTAGCGGGTCAGGAGCGGGGGTTGTGCCCGGCGGAGTCCATGCGCGCCCAGTCGGCCTCCCACATCGCGTCGCGGTGCCGGTCGCAGCGGCGGCGGACCAGTGCGTACGCGAACAGCACGGGTATCGCGCAGCCGAGGACGGCGGCGGCGCCCGCGTAGACGGCGTCGGTCACCGTGCGGCTGTGCGGGCGGGGACGCACGGTCGGGTCACCGTGCTGGTCGATCCAGATCGTCCGGTGCGCGCCGACCTTGACGTTCTTCCAGCTCGGCAGCGTCCCGACGCGGGGCTCGCCGTTCCCGCCCGGCCACGTCGCCTGGACGGTCTCGTGGATGTAGCGGTCACCGGACGAGCCGATCCCGCCGGTCGAGGTGACGGTGGCCACCACCTGGTGCCGGTTCGCGTGCTCGGCCTGCTCCGCGCGGGTCCCGGCGTCGTAGGACCAGGACGAGGCCAGTGCCGCCAGCGGCGGCGCCGCGCCGAGCAGCAGCAGGAGCAGCCCGAGGGCGACCAGCCGCTGGACCCGGTCCACCCGGCGGCGCAGCCCGTTCCGCTCCAGGCCGAGCCGGCGGCGCAGCCGGACCAGCGGCATGCCTCCGCGACGGATGCCTGACCTGCGCATCTGCGTTCACCTCCCCGGGGAGCGCCCTCCCGGCAAGAGGCTCTTTAGCCTTCTTTACCGAGGATATTCCCGAGTTCGTTGATCGGCACATCGCCGCTGGCCGAATCATTTCCCGGATCGCGTCCTATATGCCGGGTTGATGACCGATTCAGGCCATCGTCCGGACTGTCCGCCTCCGGACTGCCGGTATCCCGCCGGGACCGGACCGCCAGCGCCAGCAGGGCCCCGAGCGCGCACATCCCGGCGGTGATCCAGAAGATCTCCTGGTACTCGGTGCGCAGCGCGTCCTGCAAGGCCGCGTTGTAGACCTTCATCTGCCGCGCGAACTCGTCCTTCGACATCAGGAACGGCAGCGGCGGCTGCAGATCGGCCGTCAGCGCGTGGAAACGGTAGAAACCCCACGCCGACAGCGCCGAGATGCCGAGCAGCATCCCCATCATCCGCGCCACCACCACCGCCGCCGACGCGACACCGTGCTGCGCCGCCGGGACGAACGCCAGCACCGCCGACGACACCGGCGCGATCACCAGGCCGAGACCGAGACCGGTCACCACGAGATCGACGTCCATCCGCGGGAGCGGCCCGTACGAGGCGTTCGCCAGATCCGCCGGCCAGCCCGCGATCAGCAGGTAGCCGCCGGCGGAGATCACCATGCCCGCCGCCATCGGCCACCGCTCCCCCACCCGCCGGGCGATCAGCCCGCCGGCCACCGCCGCGATGGGCAGCGCCACCAGGAACCGCGTCAGCAGCAGCGCACCCTCCGTGGTGTCCTTGTGCAGGACGGTCTGCGCCACCAGCACCACGTCCACCAGCGTCACCATCAGCGCCGCGCCCGACAGCAGGCTCACGCCGAGCGTCGCCAGCAGCGGCCCCCGCCGCACCCCCGACAGATCCAGCAGCCGCGTCCGCGACCTGACCTCCCACAGGACGAACACCGCCAGCACCACCGCGCCCGCGCCCAGCACCGGCAGCCCCCACGGCGGCAGCGCCGACTCCTCCGGCTCCGGGTTGTAGACCGCCGCGACCAGCAGCCCCAGGCCCAGCGCCAGCAGCAGGCCGCCGACCACGTCCACACCCGGCCGCGGCCCCTCCTTCCGCCCGCCCGGCACCGCCACCTGCACCGCCGCCATCGCCACCACCACCAGCGGCACGTTGATCCAGAAGATCGCCCGCCAATCCAGCACCGCCGCGACCCCCGCCCCGTACAGCGGGCCGAGCACACTCCCCAGCTCCTGCGCGGCTCCCACCGCGCCGAGCACCACCGGACGCTGCCGCTCCTCCCACAGATCCCCGGCCAGCGCCATCGTCACCGGCAGCAGCGCGCCGCCCGCGACACCCTGCACCACCCGCCCCGCCGTCAGCACCGGCACGCCCTGCGCCAGCGCCGTCACCACCGACCCCACCGCGAAGAACACCAGGCACGCCTGCAGCAGCGGACGCCGGCCGAACCGGTCCGACAACTGCCCCAGCAGCGGCATCGCCGCCACATAGCCCAGCAGGAACCCCGTCAGGACGGGCGTCACCCGCTCCAGCCGGTTGATCGGGATCCCGACGTCCTTCACCATCGGCACCAGGACCGTCGTCACCACATACGCGTCCAGCGCCGCTAGCAGCACCACCGCGCCGCCCGCCCCGATCGCGACCCGGCGCCGCTCCCTCACCCGCACCGCCCTACTTCGGCGCGCTGATCTTGTACGGGGCGTCGAACTCGGTGAACGAGATCACCACCGCGCCGCCCTTCGGGAACTGCCCGCGCACCTTCACCAGCCGGTGATCGGCCTTGTCCACCCACACCTGGCCGTCCATATCCTGGTTGATCCCCGGGATCAGCCCCGCGATCTGCGCCTTCGGCAGCTTCGCCCCCACCCGGTACGCGTCCTTGCCGCCCACCTTCTCCACCGCCTCCGGCTCCGGCGACTTCGCCGACGTCAGCAGCATCGGAATCCCCCGCTGCGGATCCAGCACCGCCGACGGGTCGTACACGCTCGCCGCCAGCGCCTTCGGCAGCTTCCGCCAGCCGCCCGTCCCCGCGTCCAGATAAATACTGTCCCCCAGCGCGACGACCTTCATCTCCACGTTCTGGCCCGACTGCTCGACCGTCAACGTCCCCTGCGCGTCCCCGCTCCGCAGCAGCTTCATATCGCCGCCCTTAACGATGACCGGCGTCTTCCCCTCCGACTCCAGCGAGAACCCGACGCTCTGCAACGCCCCCATCGCCTCCGCCGCCTGCCGCAGCGTCTGCGCGGCATCGAAATCCGCCTTCTTCCCGTCCCCTCCGCCATCACAGGCACCGGTGAACACCAGCGCCAGCAGAACGGGCACGAGAGCGAGCATGCGTCTGGACATACGCGGGACCCTACCGACCGGTCACCACGCCCGTCACTCGCCTCCTGGTATGACATCCCCCCGCCAAAAGGAGGACATCACAACGTCCGCGCACCCCCACCACCGCTAAGATTGCACCCGGCAAAACCCCCACCGTCACCGGGGGAACGGCCTCGGGGCGGTAGCTCAGCTGGTCAGAGCAGGAGACTCATAATCTCCCGGTCGCGGGTTCGAGTCCCGCCCGCCCTACACCGATGGCCGACGCATGTCCGCGGAAAGCGCGGACCTTGTCGCCTCCGGCATCCACCCGGGGGGCGACCCCCGGACCCCCGATGTGGTGGCTC
>NZ_JABXFD010000487.1 GCF_013372625.1 Actinomadura sp. BRA 177 | reverse complement strand
CCCCGGCCGGGAGCGGCGCGCCGCCGCCGCCGACGCCTTCTTCCTGCACGTGGAGAGCCGGGACGTCCCGCAGGTGGTGGGCGGCGTCGCCGAGTTCACCGGGCGCGGGCCCTCCGCCGAGCGGGTCCGCGCCCTGTTCGCCGAGCGGCTGCCCCGGCTGCCGCGGCTCACCCAGCGGGTCCGCCCCGGCGGCGCGTTCCGGCGGCCGCGCTGGGTGGAGACCGGCACCGTCGACCTGCGCCGGCATGTCCGGGAGGTGGACCTGCCGGCGTCCGGCGGGCGGCGCGCGCTGGACGGCCTCGTCGCCCGCCTCGTCGCCGAGCCGCTGGACCCCGGGCGCCCGCTGTGGCGGTTCTGGCTCGTCCGCCGCGGATCCGCCGGCCCGGACGCCGTCGTGGTCCTGTTCCACTACGCCATCGCCGACGGGATCGGCGTCGTCGACATCCTGCGCGGGCTCCTCGACCCGGCGCTGCCCGCGGTGGGCCCGGCGCGCGGGCCGGGCCGGCTCACGCGCGCCGCCGCCGTCCTGCCCCGCCTGGTCCAGCTCGGCCTCGACGCCACCGCCCGGACCGCGGCCGCCACCCGTCAGGCCGGCCCGGCCCCGGTGCCCATACCCCCCACCACCACCCGCCACAGCGGCCGCGCCGCACGCCCACACCACGACCGCCCTGACGACGCACCGCCACGACCCCCACCGAAC
>NZ_JABXFD010000587.1 GCF_013372625.1 Actinomadura sp. BRA 177 | reverse complement strand
CTTGTCCGTCGGCTGTCATCGTCTCTGGCGTCGGCAGCGTCTGATGTGGCGTAAGCACCTGCCGTGGCAGCCGGCGCCGCCCCCGGCGCCGCCGCCCGCCACGGAGGTCGACTACCTGGAACGCTGCTGGCTGATCTGGGAGGACGCGAGCCGCTCCCTCGCCGCGTTCCGGTCCGCGACCGAGCACGCGCTGACCGTTCGCAACGAGGAGATCGCCGGACGCCGCCCCCGCGGCCGCTTCGACGAGCTCATGGCCGCCGCCGACCGGCGCCTGCGCGCCGACGCCGCGCAGCTCCGCGACGAGCTGGCCCGCGTGGAGCCGCACGTCCCCGCGGAGGTCGCGCCGTTCGACGCGCCGTCCTGGCTGACCTGGCGGCCCCGCACCGACCTGGCCGACGGCGTCCTGCTCGGCCGGCTGTCCACCGCCGAGCTGCCCGACCTGCGGATACCGCTCGTCCTGCGGCTGCCGTGGCGGCGCGCCGTGTGGATCTCCCAGGGCACGATGCCCGGCGACTCCGCCGCCTACGCCTGGTCCCTCGCCACCCGGTTCCTGGCCGCCGCCCCGCCCGGGCTCGTCGGCCTGGAGGTGATCGACGCGGCCGGCCTGTCGGGCGCGGGCTGGCTGCAGGGCTTCGACCCGGGCACGTCCGCCCGGCTGCTCGGCGTCGGCGTCGCCGCCGATCTGGCGCACGTCGACCAGGT
>NZ_JABXFD010000167.1 GCF_013372625.1 Actinomadura sp. BRA 177 | reverse complement strand
GTGCCCGGACGAGTGCCGCGAGATGGCCGGGCGGGACGGGCGGGCGCGGCGGCAGCCCGGCCATCTCGCGGCACTCGTCCGGGCACTGCGCGCAGGCCCGGGCCGAGACCTGCCACGCCTCGGCGTAGGCGTCCCGCAGCACCCGCGCCGCGCCCTTGCCGCGCTCGGTCGCGATCGAGGGCTGCCGCGCGAACGCGTAGGTGACGCGCAGGACGCCGGGCCGGCCGGTGGTCAGGTGGAAGCTGGGGGACCGCTTGACCGCACGCGACAGCAGCTCCGCACCCGAGTGCGGAGCCCCCAGGATGAACACCGGGCGGCGGACCTTGGTGCCGTTGACCACCAGGATGTGCGGCGTCGACCTCATACGGGGCACAGTTTGTCACCTTTTGCGGGCCGGTCGGTCCGTGACCCTGCGTAAGGGCCCGCCCGATACCCATCCGTTAACCGGGACGGACGCCGCCCGCCGCGTCCACCCCGCGGCGGCGCCTACCATGTCAGGGTGGACGCTCCCCTGACGCTCGCCGAGCTTTTGCCCAAGGTCGCGGCGATCACCGTGCTGACCGGCGCCGGGATCTCCACCGACAGCGGCATCCCCGACTTCCGCGGCCCGCAGGGCGTCTGGACGAAGGACCCGGCGGCGGAGGCGATGTCCACGATCGGCGCCTACCTCGCCGACCCCGAGGTGCGGCGCCGCGCCTGGCGGTCCCGCCGCGACAACCCCGTCTGGGACGCCGAGCCCAACGCCGCGCACGCCGCGCTCGCCGAACTGGAGCGGGCCGGGCGGCTGCGCGCCCTGATCACCCAGAACATCGACGGCCTGCACCAGCGCGCCGGCTCGTCCGCCGCCAAGGTCATCGAGATCCACGGCACCGTGCGGGACGCCGTCTGCCTGTCCTGCGACCTGCGCACCCCCATGCCGGAGGTCCTCGCCCGCGTCGACGCCGGCGAGGACGACCCGCCGTGCGCCGGCTGCGGCGGCGTGCAGAAGTCCGCGACGATCTCCTTCGGGCAGGCCCTGGACCGGGACGTCCTGGACGCGGCGATCGCCGCCGCCCGCTCCTGCGACCTGTTCCTGGCCGTCGGCACCTCGCTGACCGTGCAGCCCGCCGCCGGCCTCTGCCTGGAGGCGATCGACCACGGCGCCCGGCTGGTGATCATCAACGCCGAGGAGACGCCGTACGATGGGCTGGCCGACGCGGTGCTGCGCCGGCCGATCGGCGAGACGCTGCCCCGGCTCGCCGGCCTCGCGTTCGGCACGGGGCCGTGACCCGGTGGCGATGATCTGTTGGCGGGTCGTGACCGGGAGCCTCTTCCACTGGCGTCCGGATCCTGACAAGCTCTATCCGTCGCGGTGCGAGGAGGGATCGGGTTGAAAAGCGGGGGCGCCCGCGCGGAGACGGCCGACGGGCCGCCGGCCGCGGCCGCCGTCGGCGTGCCCGGCGGTCGCAGCCTCACCCGGAAGACCCGCAGGTACGGGCGGTTGCGGCCCGGCGACCGGGTCGCGGTGATCGCGCCCAGCGGTCCGGCCGAGCCCGCCCGGCTGCAGGCCGGCTGCGCCGCGCTGCGCGACCTCGGCCTTGACGCGGTGGTCGGGAAGCACGCCTTCGACCGTGTCAACCTGGGCGCCACGGGACCCGTCCGCGACGACTGGCACCGGCTGGCCGGCAGCGACGCCGACCGGGCCGCCGACCTGCGGGACGCCTGGTGCGACCCGCACGTCCGCGCGGTGGTCTGCGCGCGGGGCGGCTACGGCGCGACCCGCGTCCTCGACCACCTCGACTGGGACGCCCTGGAGGCCGCGACGGACTCGTCCGCGACACCGAAGATCCTGCACGGCTCCAGCGACATCACCGCACTGCACGCCGCTTTTGGAACGCGCCTGGGAGTCACGACGTCCTTCGGTCCCATGCCCGCCGGCCTCCTCGCCGAGGACGAACCCGGCGGCGACACGCTCGACACCCTGCGCGCGGCCCTGTTCGGCGGCCCCGTCACCCTTCCCGGCACGCACGTCCTCCGGCCGGGACGCGCCGAGGGCCCGCTCACCGGCGGCACCCTCTCGCTCCTCGTGGCGCTGCTCGGCACCCCGTACGCCCCGCCGCCCGCCGCCGGCCGCATCGTGTTCCTGGAGGACGTCACCGAGGCGCCCTACCGGATCGACCGGATGCTCGTCCAGCTGCTGCAGTCCGGCTGGCTCGACGGCGCGGCCGGGGTGGCGCTCGGCTCCTGGCGCGACTGCGGCGACCCCGCCGAACTGGACGCGGTGTTCGCCGCCCGGCTCGGCCCGCTCGGCGTCCCGGTCCTGGCAGGGGTCCCCGCCGGGCACGGCCCGCGCCAGCTGACCCTCGAACTCGGCGCCCCCGCGGTGCTGACGGCTTCCCCGCAAGATCCGCACCCCGCCGTGCCGGAACCCGGCGCGCTCACCCTCGAAGCGCCCCCGGGAGGTGCGCGATGAGCGGCCGCCATGCCCGTCCCGAAGCCTGGGACGACGGGACCCTCGACTCGCTGCTCGTACTGGTCGCCGAGAGCCTCGGCTACCGCTGCACCCGCGCCGCCGGCGAGGTGATGCTGCTGGAGGGCGCGAACCGGCTGCACGTCAGCCTGCGCGACCTGCGGCAGCTCGCCCGCCTCGTGCCGCGCAACGACTGGCCGGCGCTGGTCTCCGACCACGTCACCACGATCGTCACCGCGATCGAGGAGCCCCTCGACCTCAGCGACTTCGACCTCGCCCAGCACCTGCTGCGCACCCGCATCTACCCGGCCGAGGCCGACAACGGCGTCCTCGCCGCCCGGCCGTTCGCGCCCGGCCTGATCGAGGCCGTCGTCGTCGACACGCCCACCACCGTGCGGACCGTCACGACCGAGGAGATGAACGGCTGGCCGGTGTCCGGCGACGCGCTGTTCATGCTCGGCCGCGCCAACGTACGCGCCGACGGCCCCCTGCAGCTGGACGAGCAGGACCTCGGCGGCGTCCGCGTCTCCGTCCTGCACGGCTGGACGTTCTACGCCGTCACCCACCTGGCGTGGCTGGAGGAGTACCTGCCGATCGGCCCGTACGGGGCACTGGTCATCGCACCGAACCGCAGCCTCATCGTCGCCCACCCCCTCCGCATCGCCGAAGGGCACCCGAGGGCCCGCTACCGCGCGGCCGTGGCGGCGGCGACCGAGCTCCAGGCGCAGGCCCACCGCGCCTACGAGGAGGGCCCCGGCTCGCTCAGCCCGCACCTGTACTGGTGGCGCGCCGGTGAGCTGACCTACCTGGAGACCCGCTACGAGGGCGACACGATGGTGCTCCCCGAGGAGTTCGCCTCCGTCCTGGCCACGCTGGCCGCAGAGCGGTGAGTGACGACCGCAGCGGAGCGCCAGCGGAGCGAGGATCGTCGGGCACCGACCTTCGGGGGTCTGGGGGTCGCCCCCCAGATGGGCACAGAGCGCTGATCATGCGGGTCGTCGTCGCGCCCGACTCGTTCAAGGGGAGCCTGTCGGCGGCGGAGGTGTGCGCCGCCGTCGAGGCCGGCGTCCGCCGGGCCGTGCCGCACGCCGAGGTGGCCGCCGTGCCGATGGCGGACGGCGGCGAGGGCACCCTGGACTGCTTCCTGCGCGCCCGTGGCGGCGACGCCGTCGAGGTCGCCGCCACCGACCCGCTGGGCCGCCCGGTCAAGGCCCGCTACGCGCTGTCCGGCGACGGGCGGTCCGCGGTGGTGGAGCTGGCGGCCGCGTCGGGGCTGCCGCTGGTGGAGGACGTCCCGCCGGACCCGATGAACGCCGCCACCACCGGCACCGGCGAGCTGATCGCCGACGCGGTGCGGCGCGGCGCCCGCGACGTCCTCGTGTGCATCGGCGGCAGCGCCAGCACCGACGGCGGCACCGGGCTGCTGCGGGCTCTGGGCGTCCGTTTCCTGGACGCCGCCGGGAACGAGCTGCCGCCGGGCGGCGCGGCCCTCGCCCGGCTCGCCTCGATCGACGACTCCGGGGTGCCGGACGCGGTCCGCGCGGCCCGGTTCCGGGTCGCCTGCGATGTCACCAACCCGCTCGCCGGGCCGGACGGCGCCGCCGCCGTGTTCGGCCCGCAGAAGGGCGCATCGCCCGGCCAGGTCGCCGAGCTGGACGCCGCCCTCACCGTCTTCGCGGACGTGCTGGCCGCGCGCGGCGGCGTCCGCGTCCACGACCTGCCCGGTGCGGGCGCGGCCGGCGGCACGTGCGGCGGCCTCGTGGGCGTGCTCGGCGCGGAACCGTCCGGCGGCGCCCTCCTCGTGGCCGAGGCGGTCGGGCTCCCGGCCGCGCTCACCGGCGCCGACCTCGTCATCACCGGCGAGGGCCGGGTGGACGGGCAGAGCGCCGGCGGCAAGGTCGTCTCCGCCGTCGCGACGCTCGCGCGGGGCCACAGCGTCCCGTGTGTCGCGCTGGCCGGCGGCGTGGCCGGACCCCTGGACGAACTCCACGCGCTCGGCCTCACCGCCGCTTTCAGCCTCGCCGACGGCCCGAGCACCCTGGACGACCTGAAGGCGCACGCCGCCCCCCTCCTGACGGCGGTAGCGGAACAAATCACCCGCCTCTTCGCGCGCTAACCCTCCGTTGACTTGCGGCGTGTTGCCCTTATGGGGCGCCCCATAAGGGCAACACGCCGCAAGTCAACGGGCGCTAGGCGTGCGTGGGTTCCGGGGTCGGTTGCGGGGCTGCTTCCTTGGCCGGGGGCTTGATGGTCAGGATCGGCAGGAAGACGTGGGTCAGCGGGCCGATCGCTACCGCGTATAGGAGCGTTCCAATGCCGACCGTGCCGCCGAGCAGCCAGCCGGCGGCGAGCACGGTCAACTCGATCCCGGTCCGGACGACGCGGACCGAGTGGCCGCGCGCGGCGATGCCGGTCATCAGCCCGTCGCGAGGGCCGGGTCCGAGGCCCGCGCCGATGTAGCAGCCGGTCGCGACACCGCCCACGAGGACCGCGACGACGAGGTACGCCGAGCGCGCCGCGAGGGCGTCGGGCTCGGGCAGCAGCCACAGGAACAGGTCGGCGAACACGCCGATGAGCAGCACGTTGCTGATCGTCCCGATCCCGGGCCGCTGCCGCAGCGGGATCCACGCGAGCATCACGACGGCGCCCGCGATGATGATCCACGCGCCGATGGACAGGCCGAAGCGCCGGGACAGGCCCTGGTGGAAGACGTCCCACGGATCGTTCCCGAGGCCGGACGACACCTGGAGCGCGATCCCGAAACCGTACAAGGCCAATCCGACGTAAAGCTGCACGAGTCGCCGTGCCATCAAGGCCATTATCCGCTCCTTGCGCCATCAGTGGCCATCTTCTGGACCAGATTGGCGTGAAGTGGACTGGTCTTTATAGGGCCAATTGTGCGAAAGTGGCTTGTATGAGCACCCGTTACGTGAGCGGCCCGCACCTGGCCCGGCTACTGGGCGACGTGTCGGCGGAGCGCCCGGTGTACGCCGCGCTGGCCCGGTCGGTGCGCGGCCTCGTCCTGGACGGGCGGCTCGCGCTGCGCACCCGGCTGCCCGCCGAACGGGACCTGGCCGCCGCCCTCGGCGTCAGCCGCACCACGGTGACGACCGCCTACGACCGGCTGCGCGAGGAGGGCTACATCGAGAGCCGGCAGGGCGCGGGCAGCTGGACGGCGCTGCCGCCGGTGCGGATGTCGTCGGCCGAGCGGCGCACCGCGCCGCCCGGCGGCCGGTTCGGCAAGGCCTACCCGGCGCCGGACGACGCGTCCTTCATCGACCTCGGCTGCGCCACCCCCGCAGCCCCGGCGATCTTCGAGGAGGCCGTCGCCGCCGCCGTCGACGAGCTGCCCCGCTACAGCTCCGGGCCCGGCTACGAGCCGGCCGGGCTGGCGTGCCTGCGGCAGGTCATCGCGGACGGGTACGCGGCGCGCGGCGTCCCGACCCGCGCCGACCAGATCGTCGTCACGACCGGCGCGCAGCACGCGTTCACGCTGCTGACGCAGCTGCTGGTGGAGGCGGGCGACGCGGTCATGGTCGAACGCCCCACCTACCCGCACGCGCTGGGCGCGCTGCGCCGCCGCGGCGCCCGCCTCGTCCCCGTCGGCGTCAACGAGGGCTGGGACATCGAGCTCATCGCGGGCGCCATGCGGCAGGCCGCCGTCCGGATGGCCTACACGATCCCCGACTTCCAGAACCCGACCGGATACCTGATGGGGGCGGACGACCGGGCCGCGCTCGTGGACGCCGCCCGCCGCGCCGACGCGTTCCTCGTCACCGACGAGACGTTCGCCGAGCTGGCGCACGACCCGGACGCGCCGCGCGAGGCGCCGCTCGCCGCCTACGACACCGGCGGGCGGGTCGTCACGGTCGGGTCGGCGTCCAAGCTGCTGTGGGGCGGGCTGCGCATCGGCTGGGTCCGCACGACCGCGCCGCTGGCCCGCCGCCTGGTGGTGGCCCGCGAGCCGTTCGACATGGCCAGCCCGGTGCTCGACCAGCTGATCGTCCGGGAGCTGCTGCTGCGGGTCGAGGAGGTCCGCGCCGAGCGGGCCGAGACCCTGCTGCGCGCCCGGGACGCGCTCGCCGGGGCGCTGCGCGAGCTGCTGCCCGGCTGGGAGTTCCGGCCGCCCGCCGGCGGCATGTCGCTGTGGGCGCGGATCGGCGCGCCTGTCGCGACGGCGCTCGCCGAGACGGCCGAGCGGCTCGGCGTCCGGGTCGTCGCCGGGCCGGTGTTCGGCGCGGACGGCGTCCTGGAGGACTACGTCCGGCTGCCGTACGTGCTGCCGCCGGACACGCTGCGGACGGCCGCCGAGCGCCTCGCCCTGGCCTACCGGGAGGTCCAGGCCGCCCCGGCCGCCCGCCCGCTGCCCGCCTACGTCTGACCCGGGGGGCTAGGGCGCGCCCTGGATGTAGCCGACGAGGTGCTCGCGCTCGCTCTCCAGCTCGTCGATGGCGCTCTTGACGACGTCGCCGATGCTGACGATCCCGGTGAGCCGGCCGTCCTCGACGACGGGCACGTGCCGGAACCGGTGCTCGGTCATGGTGCGCCGCAGGTCCTCCACCTGGTCGCCGGGGCCGCAGCTGCGGACCTCCGCGGTCATGATGTCGGAGACGGGCCGGTCGAGCAGCCCCGCGCCGCGGTCGTGCAGCCGCCGCACCACGTCCCGCTCGGACACGATGCCGGAGATCGACGTGCCGTCGGGCGAGACGACCACCGCCCCGATGTTGTGCTCGGCCAGGACGGCGAGCAGCTGCCGCACGGTGGCATCGGGCCCCACCGTGGCCACCGTGTCTCCCTTCCGCCGCAGGATGTCGCGAATCCGCATGCCTCACGCTCCGGTGCCGGTCGCCGGGCCGATGCCGCCCGGCTGGTTCCTGCCAAGGTCGCATGTTCCGGCGCGCAGGAAAACCCCGTGCGGGCCAAAACCGGCTACGGAGCCAGCAGCCGGCCGAGCGCGCCGAGCGCGGGCGTGAGGACGCGGCCGGCGGGCCC
>NZ_JABXFD010000650.1 GCF_013372625.1 Actinomadura sp. BRA 177 | reverse complement strand
GGGCGTGCGGGTGTGTGCGTTGTCCCTTTGGTCGGCAGCGCCAGTGGGGTCAAAGAGCCGGGGCACCGGGCGCCGGCCCGTCCCGCCCGGCCGCCGGGTGCCCGAGGGCGAGCTGCCCAAGCCGTGTGTGGACCCGCAGGGGCTCGCCCGGTTCGCCGACGCCTCCCCCGACCTGCTCTACAGCGCCGACGTGCTGCTGGACGCCTTCCCCGACGCCCAGCTCGTCCAGGTGATCCGGGACGGCCGCGACGCCGTCGCCGACATGCTGGACGACGAGCGCTGCCTCGCCTGGTTCAAGCCGGGCCTGGCCAACCTCGACACGGTGTTCCCGAACCCGTTCTTCGGCGTGGAGGACCACACCGACCGCAACCGCTGGCCGCGCGCGGCGACCGCCGTGAAGTGCGCGCTGCGCTGGCGCGGCTCGGTGCGGCTCAGCGCGAAGCTGCGGCAGCAGGTCCCCGAGGAGCAGCTGCTCACCGTCCGGTACGAGGAACTGGTGGCGCGGCCGCGCAACGTCGCCGCCGGCCTGGCGGAGTACCTCGACGCGCCGATCCCGAAGACGGCGTTCTCGGGCCTGGTCCGGGTCGGCGAGGCGAGCGACGGCGGGGTCGGGTCGTGGCGCGACCGGCTCACCCCGCGGCAGGCCGCGCAGGTCGAGAAGGTCGCCGGCCCCGAGCTGCGGCGGCTCGGCTACCAGACCGGCCCCTGAGCGGCGCTACTCGGCGCCGAGCGGCTCGGCCCGCCGCTCCCCGTCCCGCCACTCCCCGTCCCGCTGGTGCGAGAACTGGGGGCGGTACAGCTCGGCGTACAGGCCGCCCGCCAGCAGCAGCTCCTCGTGCCGGCCGCGCTCGGCGACCCGGCCGCCGTCGACCACCAGGATCTGGTCGGCCTCGCGGATCGTGGACAGCCGGTGCGCGATCACCAGCGACGTCCGGCCGGCGAGGGCGGTGCGCAGCGCCCGCTGCACGGCCGCCTCGGACTCCGAGTCCAGGTGCGCGGTCGCCTCGTCCAGCACGACGACGGACGGCGCCTTGAGCAGCAGCCGCGCGATCGCGAGGCGCTGCTTCTCGCCGCCCGACAGGCGGTAGCCGCGGTCGCCGACGACGGTGTCGAGGCCGTCGGGCATCTCGGCGACGAGGTCGCCGATGTGCGCCGCGTCCACGGCCGCCAGGATCTCCTCGTCGGTCGCGTCCGGGCGCGCGTAGCGCATGTTCTCGCGGATCGAGTCGTGGAACAGGTGCGCGTCCTGGCTGACGACGCCGATCTCGGCGCGCAGCGACTCCAGGGTCACGTCGCGGACGTCGGCGCCGCCGACGCGGATGGCGCCGCCGGACACGTCGTACAGCCGCGACACCAGGTGCGTGATCGTCGACTTGCCCGCCCCGGACGGCCCGACGAGCGCGACGAGCTGCCCCGGCCCGGCCTTGAAGTCGACGTCGTGCAGGACTTCCCGGCCGGGCGAGGTGTCGGTGCGGGCGATCGACTCCAGCGAGGCCAGCGACACCTCGTCCGCCGCAGGGTAGGCGAACCGGACGTGGTCGAACTCGATCGACGGGGCCTTCGTCAGGCTCGTGGACGGCGTGCGCTCCTCGCCGAGCGTGCGGGCGTCGTCGCGGTCGCGGATCAGCGGCTTGAGGTCGAGCACCTCGAAGACCCGGTCGAAGCTGACGAGCGCCGTCATGACGTCCACGTGGACGTTCGACAGCGCGGTCAGCGGCCCGTACATCCGGGTCAGCAGGGTCGCGAGGGCGACGAGCGTGCCGAGCTGGAGGGTGCCGTTGACGGCGAGGACGCCGCCGACGCCGTAGACCATGGCGGTGGCGAGCGCCGCGACCAGCGTCAGCGCGGTGAAGAACACCCGCCCGTACATGGCGGCGATGATCCCGACGTCGCGGACGCGGGCGGCGCGGCCGGAGAAGTTCTCCTCCTCCTCGGCGGGCCGCCCGTACAGCTTGGCGAGCATCGCGCCGGCGACGTTGAACCGCTCGGTCATCAGCGAGCCCATCTCGGCGTCCAGCACCATCTGCTCGCGGCTGACGCGCTGCAGGCGCTTGCCGACCCACTTGGCCGGCAGGATGAAGATCGGGAGCAGCAGCAGCGCGATCAGCGTCACCTGCCACGACAGGAACAGCATCGTGGCCAGCACCAGGAGCAGGCTGATCACGTTGGACACCACCGACGACAGCGTGGTGGTGAGGGCGCGCTGCGCGCCGATCACGTCGTTGTTGAGGCGGCTGACGAGCGAGCCCGTCTGCGCCCGCATGAAGAACGCGACCGGCTGCCGCTGGACGTGCGCGAAGACCTGGCTGCGCAGGTCGTAGATCAGCCCCTCGCCGATGCGCGCCGAGAACCAGCGCTGCGCGAGGCCGAGCACCGCCTCCACGAACGCGAGCCCCGCGACCGCGACGGCGAGCCAGATCACGACGTCCTGCCGGCCGGGCACGATGCCGCTGTCGATGATCGACTTCAGCAGCAGCGGGTTCGCGACGACGATCACCGCGGCCAGCGAGTTCAGCGCGAGGAAGATCACCAGCTCGCGGACGTAGGGACGGGCGTACCCCGCGATCCGCCCGACGGTGCCGGGCTTGAGCTTCTGCTGGGTGACGGAGCTGTCCTTGCGGAACGAGGCCATCACCTGCCAGCCGTTGCCTGGCATCCCCACATCTGCCTCCGGAGGGTCCCTGCCGCCGACATCATCGTCATCGGCGTAATCAAGTAAGCATCTCAGTATCCGGCCCGCACAACGCCGCCCCGCCCGCCGGGCTTCCCCGCTCCGCTCACGGCGTAATCACGGCGTGCACGGCTCTGGACAACCCGTGGCGCCGGTGCGACCGTGATCAACATTCCCAGGCTCACACCCCCCCAGGAGCCCACAGATGAAACGACGCCTCCCCGGCGGCGGCATCGGCGTGATCACCGTCACGGCCGCGCTGCTCGCCACGACCGCGCTCCCCGCGGCGGCGGACGTCCCCACAAGGGACGGCACCCCCCAGGTAACCGTGAAGGACGGCGAGACGCAGCCGGTGTTCTCCCGTGCCGACGCCGTCACCCAGACCGTCAACATCGAGACCACGGCCGACAGCGACCGCGACGGCGTGCGGGACCGCGTGCAGATGCGGATCATGCGCCCCAAGGAGACCGACACCGCCGGGCTGAAGGTCCCGACGATCCTGGAGCCGAGCCCGTACTGGGCCGGCATCAACAACGTCCCGAACCATCCCGTCGACATCGGCGACGCGCAGCGGCACGCGCTGACGAGCTCGGCGCGCAACCTCGCCGAGATCTTCCCCGGGTACTACGACAACTACTTCCTGCCGCGCGGGTACGCGGTCGCCGACCTCGACAGCATCGGGACGGGCGGCTCGACCGGCTGCCCCACGTCCGGGGACCGCAGCGAGCAGGCGGGCGCCAAGGCCGCGGTGGACTGGCTGAACGGCCGCGCCCGCGGCTGGGCGCCGGACGGGACGCCGGTGAAGGCGTCCTGGTCCACCGGCAACGTCGGCATGATCGGCCAGTCCTACGACGGGACGCTGCCGAACATGGCCGCCGCCACCGGCGTCGAGGGGCTGAAGGCCATCGTCCCGATCGCCGGGATCTCCAGCTGGTACGACTACTACCGCGCGGGCGGCGGCGTGGTCGCGCCCGGCGGCTACCAGGGCGAGGACCTGGACGTCCTGGCCAAGGCGGTGCTGACCCGCGAGAACCCCGAGGTCTGCGAGCAGGTCATCGACGGGATCGAGGCGGCGCAGGACCGCGAGACCGGCGACTACTCCAAGGTCTGGGTCGAGCGCGACTACGTCGGCCAGGCGCGGAAGGTGCGCGCCGCCGTCATGGTCGTGCACGGGCTCAACGACTGGAACGTCAAGATCAAGAACTCGGTGCAGTGGTGGAACGCCCTCAAGAAGACCGGCGTCCCGCTCAAGCTGTGGCTGCACCAGGGCAACCACTCGACGCCGTTCCGGTGGCGGGTCGAGGAGTGGCTGCGGCAGACGCTGCACTGGTTCGACCGGTACCTCTACGGCATCCGCAACGGGATCGAGCACGAGCCGCGCGTCGACGTCCAGCACGCGGACGGGACATGGGAGACGGCGCGGGACTGGCCCGTCCCCGGCACCCGTACCGTCCCGCTGAGCCTGAACGCCGGGCCGTCCGGGCAGCCCGGCGCGCTCGGCCTCTGGCCCCGGCACGGTGAGACGCAGTCGTTCGTGGACGCGGGCAAGACCCGCACCGCCGAGCAGCTCCTCGTCAACGAGGACCAGGCGGACCCGAACCGGCTCGCCTACCTGACCGGGCCGCTGCCCAGCGCCGTCCGGGTCGACGGCATCCCGTCGGTCTCGCTGCGTGCCTCGCTCGACGGCCGGTCGCCGTACCTGACGGCGCTGCTGGTCGACTACGGCACCGACACCCGTCGCATGGGCGCCCATGTCAACACCGACGAGCAATCTTTGAGAATGGCCAACCGATATATACAATCCGTGTCTAGTTGACGACGGAACGCTGTATCGCTAACGTGTTCGACGTGCGGGGCGAAGGGTGACTCCGGAAGCTCCGAAGCGTCACGACGGACACAGCGTGACAGTCGCCGCTGGACGGAAACTCTCGACCACAACTCGGGGGAGGCGGAGACGTTAAACGCCTGCGGAGGGGATGTAAGACCACGGTTCGCCGTGGCGGAACCCCGGTGAAACAGGAAGCCGCGGAAGTGTCGCCCCTCAAGGTGCGACTCAGGCCGAGTCTCCGGCTCCTGGGCTAGGGGAGCACGTCAAGGCGAGAGCGTGCCGGGAGGTCGAGGTTGAGACGGCATTCGCTCAAGTAGCCCTCTCAGGGGTGGGCCGGGGGCCTCCGGCCCACCCCTGTACGGTCAGTTGCCGAACATCTCGCGGAGGCGGCCGATCTGCTCGCGGCGCTCGGCGGCGCACTGCTCCTCAAGGGTGTTCTCGGCGGCCTCCCACAGCAGCCGCTTGGTCGCGACGGCCGCGCCGGGGTTCACCGCGAGCAGCGACGCCACCAGGTCGCGGACGGCGCCGTCCAGGCCGTCGCGCGGGACGACGATCTCGGCGATGCCGAGCCGGGCCGCCTCGTCGGCGAGGACCGTCCGCGCGGTCAGGCACAGCTCCAGCGCCCGCCCGATGCCGACGATCTCCACCAGCGGCTTGGTGCCGGTCAGGTCGGGGACGAGCCCGAGCGCGGGCTCCTTCATGCAGAACCTGGCGTCGTCGGCCGCGACGCGGATGTCGCAGGCCAGCGCGAGCTGGAACCCGCCGCCGATGGCGTGCCCGTGCACGGCCGCGACCGTGACGATGTCGGGGCGCCGCAGCCAGGTGTAGCCCTCCTGCAGCTCGGCGATGAAGCGGTCGGTGGCCGCGGCGTCCGAGCCGTCGCTGAAGCCCTCGCCGTCACCGGAGAACATGCCGAGGTCGATGCCCGCCGAGAAGCACTTGCCCTCGCCGCGCAGCACGACGACGCGCACGTCCGCGGGCAGGGAGCGCCCGATCGCGGCCAGGCCCCGCCATGTGTCGAACGTCATGGCGTTGCGCCGCTCGGGCCGGTCCAGGGTGACGGTCGCGACCGCGCCGTCCACCTCCAGCCGCAGCCCGGCCTTCCCGAGGTCCGGGCTGGCCGTTTCCGGCCGTCCCGCCGTTGTCGCGTCCCCCACTGGTCTTTCCTCTCGATGAGCATTTTATGCGGGCCCGCCCCGCCGTCCACGGGACGGGACCCGCTCGCCCGGTCCGCCGCCGCGACCGAACCCTACTCGGCCGGCCGCGGCGCCGGATCAGGCGGTGCGCTCATCCGGGGGCAGGGGTCCGGTCAGGACTTCTTGCCCCGGGTCGCGCCACCGCGACCGCGCAGGTTGACGCCGGACTCGGTCAGAATCCGGTGGATGAAACCGTACGAGCGGCCGGTGGCGGCTGCCAGGGCGCGGATGCTCTCGCCGGAGTCGTACCTCTTCTTCAGGTCCGCCGCCAGCTTGTCGCGCTCGGCACCGGTCACGCGGGTGCCCTTCTTGAGGGTCTCGGCCACGAGTACCTCCCGTAGTGATGTGGTGACCGCTGCGTTATCCCCCGCCATGATCAGTCATTCCCGGCTGTTCGGCTACCCACTCGGCCAGAAAAGATCTGCGGAAGTCACCTCGCAGGTCACGCGAGCGCCACCAGATCGGCAAACTCGTCACTCCAGATGTCTTCCACACCATCCGGCAGCAAAATCACTCTTTCCGGTGCGAGCGCCTCGACCGCGCCCTCGTCGTGGGTCACCAGGACGATGGCCCCGGCGAACGTCCGCAGGGCGCCGAGGATCTCCTCGCGGCTGGCCGGATCGAGGTTGTTCGTGGGCTCGTCCAGCAGCAGCACGTTCGCGCTCGACACCACGAGCATCGCCAGTGCCAGCCGGGTCTTCTCGCCGCCGGACAGGACGCCCGCGGGCTTGTCGACGTCGTCGCCGGAGAACAGGAACGAGCCGAGGATCTTGCGGACCTCGACGGGCGCCATGCCGGGCGCCGCCGACTGCATGTTCTCCAGGACGGAGCGGCCGACGTCCAGGGTCTCGTGCTCCTGCGCGTAGTAGCCGATCCGCAGGCCGTGACCGGGCACCACCGAGCCGGTGTCGGGCTTGTCGACGCCGCCCAGCAGGCGCAGCAGCGTGGTCTTGCCGGCGCCGTTCAGGCCGAGGACGACGACGCGGCTGCCCCGGTCGACGGCCAGGTCCACGTCGGTGAAAATCTCCAAAGATCCGTACGATTTCGACAAACCCTCCGCGGTGAGGGGGGTCTTGCCGCACGGCGCCGGCTCCGGGAAGCGGATCTTGGCCACCTTGTCGGCCTGCCGCTCGCCCTCCACGCCGGACAGCAGCTGCCGGGCCCGCCGGTCCATCTGCTGCGCCGCCTTCGCCTTGGTCGCCTTGGCGCGCATCTTGTCGGCCTGCGACAGCAGCGCGGACGCCTGCCGGTGCGCGTTGGCCGACTCGCGCTTGCGGCGCCGCTCGTCGGTCTCGCGCTGGTCGAGGTACTTCTTCCAGCCGACGTTGTAGATGTCGATCACGCTGCGGTTGGCGTCCAGGTGGAACACCCGGTTGACGACCGCGTCCAGCAGCTCCACGTCGTGGCTGATCACGACGAGGCCGCCCTGGTGGCCCTTCAGGAAGTCGCGGAGCCACACGATCGAGTCGGCGTCCAGGTGGTTGGTCGGCTCGTCCAGCAGCAGCGTGTCGGCGCCGGAGAACAGGATGCGGGCCAGCTCCACCCGGCGGCGCTGGCCGCCCGACAGCGTCCCGAGCGGCTGGGTCATCACCCGGTCGGGCAGGCCGAGGCTGGAGGCGATCGACGCCGCCTCGGCCTCCGCGCTGTAGCCGCCGAGGACGTGCAGGCGCTCTTCGAGGCGCCCGTAGCGGCGGACGGCCTTGTCGCGGTCGGCGCCCGTCGCGGTCGCCATGGCGTCCTCGGCGGCGCGCAGCTTGCGGATCACCTCGTCCAGCCCGCGCGCG
Organism: Actinomadura sp. BRA 177; assembly: GCF_013372625.1. Taxonomy (GTDB): domain Bacteria; phylum Actinomycetota; class Actinomycetes; order Streptosporangiales; family Streptosporangiaceae; genus Spirillospora. Next base: position 32,612 of record NZ_JABXFD010000650.1, on the reverse strand, counting down.
GACAGGATCCGGTCGCGGGCCAGCTCGTCGAGGTCGACGCCGCGCGGGTCCTGCGGCAGGTAGCCGATCGTGCCGGAGGACGTCACGGCGCCCTGCGCGGGCTGCGCCTCCCCGGCCAGCACCCTGGTGAGGGTGGTCTTGCCGGCGCCGTTGCGCCCGACGAAGCCGACCCGGTCGCCGGGGTTGACCCGGAACGTGGCAGTCTCGATGAGCAGCCGGGGTCCGGCGCGCAGCTCGATGTCTTTCGCGATGATCACAGTGACAGGGCTCCCCTGACGGACGGCTCGGTGGACAGGCGCACGAAACGGCGCGCCGCGCGGTCCTCGGAGACCGTGGGCGCGCCGGGCGCACTGTCAGTTCGGGAGCGGAACCATCCGGCCAGTGTACGCGACCGCCGGGGTGCCGGGCGGAACTCGTCCGGAAGGCATGTGTGAACGGGCCGGCGGGGGCCAGTATGAGGGTGGTGGCGTGCGGCGCGAACGGCACCGGGGCCGGTGGTCCCGGCACGAAGGAGGGTGGGCCGGATGACCCAGGTCACGGGGAACGTGCCGGACGGGACGCCGAACTGGCTCGACATCGGCGTCCCGGACCTCGACCGGGCGAAGACGTTCTACGGGACGCTGCTCGGCTGGCAGTTCCAGGACACGGGCCCCGAAGGGGGCCACTACAACATGTGCATGCTGCGCGGCGAGCCCGTCGCCGGGATGATGCAGAACCCCGGCGACCAGCCGGACGAGTACTGGTGGAGCGTCTATTTCGCCGCCGCCGACTGCGACCGGGTGATCGACCGGGCCACGGGCGCGGGCGGTGAGGTCGTCGTCCCGCCCATGGACGTGATGGACCAGGGCCGCCTGGCGATCCTGAAGGACCCGCAGGGCGGCCAGTTCGGGCTCTGGCAGGGCGGCGCGCACCCCGGATCCCGGATCGTGAACGCCCCCGGATCGTTCGTGTGGAACGAGCTGGCCACGCCCGACTCCGCGGCCGCCGGCGAGTTCTACCGGGCCGTGTTCGGCTACGAGACGGAGCCGATGCCGGGCGACATGGACTACCTCGTCCTGCGGCGGGCGGGCGACGGCCGGTACATCGGCGGGATCCTCGGCGGCTCCGGCGTCGTGGTCGGCGGGGGCTCCGCCGAGGTCCCGTCCTGGACGACGTACTTCGCGGTCGACGACGCCGACGCGGCGGTCCGGAAGGTGCGGGCGGGCGGCGGCACGGTCGACTCCGAGCCGGCCGACAGCCCGTACGGCCGGTCGGCCGCCGTCCGCGACCCGTTCAGGGTGCCGCTGCGCGTGATGAAGCCGGCGCCCGAGCCCGCGCCGTGACCGGTCTTCGGGGGCCCGGCCGGGTGCCGGGCCCCCGAAAGTCGGCCCTGTCAGCCCTGCCGCTCGGCGGCGAGGCGCTGCCCGATCGTCTGGTGCAGCCGCTGGAGCCCGGACGTGCCGACGAGGCCGATCTGGCCCTCCAGGTCGCGCAGCAGGACGTCCTCGTTCATCACGGCCTCCGACGACTGCATCATCACGGTGCCCTGGCCGGTGAAGTCGAACTGGTGCTCCTCGCCGGACTGGCCGCCGATCCCGAACACCATCCGGGCGGTGCCGAACGCCCCGCGCATGTAGGAGTGGTCGTAGTGGTGGCAGGGGGACGGGCAGTCGGCCCAGCCGAGCAGCGCCTGCGGGTCGACCCGGATCGGCGGCTCGACGAAGTGGACGGGGCCGTTGGAGGCCGCCACGAACCGTCCCGTGCCGATCAGCGTGAGGAACCCCGGGATGATCGACTGCTTCAGCTCCAGGCCCGGCTCGAAGGCGAGCAGGTTCCCGGCCCGGACGGTGAGGTTGCCGTTCTCCAGGTCGAAGGAGTTGACGTCGAAGCCGCGGTCGGCGAGGACGAGCTTGCCCTGCCCCTGCGCGACGATCCAGTCCTGGGCGTACAGCGGGGAGTTGAACGTGTGCGCGACGAGGGAGTCCAGCGGCCCCGCCGACAGCGCCTCGAACCTGATCTGCCCGTAGTAGGCGATCATCTTGCCCTTCTGCGCGAACCACTGCCCGTTGAGGTCGACGCTGAAGGCGTAGGGGTTGACGTTGTCGTTGGACGGGAGCGTGTGCGGGTTCCAGGTCCGCGTGCCGAAACTGGTCACGGGTCAGATCTTCCTCTCGCTGGCCTGGACGTAGACGACGCCGGAGCCGCTCAGCTCCAGCTGGAAGCCCTCGCCGGAGCCGCGTCCGATCATCTCGCGCAGCCCGACGGCCGTGGTGAGCCGGTTCTGCACCTGGCCGCGGTGGGCCACGTACGCCTGCGGGTCGACGTGGACGGGACGCTGCGGGGTGATCGGCATCTCCATCACGCCGCCGTGCGACAGCAGCGCGCACGAGCCGTGCCCGGTGAGCGTCGTGGTGAACAGGCCCTGCCCGGAGACCGCGCCGCGGACGATGCCGCGGACGCCGCCCTGCTCGCCCATGAACATCGTCCCGACCTGCAGGGCCGCGTCGTGGACGAGGAGCCGGTCGGCCTCGGCGTACAGGGTGTCGGCGCCGGTCAGGTCGATGACGGTGACCTCCAGCCCGCGGTGCCCGAACATGACGCTGCCCTGCCCGGTGACGTGCATCATCGCGCTGCGCTCGCCGGCGACGGCGCGCCCGAGCGTGCCGCCGATGCCCTGCCCGGCGGTGGCGGTCGGGGCGAACGACACGGGCCCGGTGTAGGCGAGCATCGCGCCGCGCTTGCTGTAGACCTCCTGCCCCGGCCCGATCGGCACCTGGAGCATCTTGGAGTTGATCGACTGGTATCCGGGCATCAGATCTCCAGAATTCCGCCGCGCTCGGCGGGCTGGACGTAGACCAGCCCATGTCCCTGATACCGGAACTGCACGCTCTCCCCCGATCCCTGGCCGATCACCGTCCGCCAGTTGACGTCGGTGACCACGTCCTGCTGGAGCTGCCCGTGATGGCACACGTACGCGTGCGGGTCGACGCACAGCGGCGTCTGCGGGGTCACCTCCAGCGCGATGGCCGGGCCCTCGGACAGGACCGCGACCGTGCCGTGCCCGTCCACCTTGGTGGTGGCGAGGCCCTGGCCGGTGCCCATGCCCCGCAGGCCGACGAACTGGACGCCGGTCTGCAGGTTCCCGTCGAGGGCCAGCAGGCTCTCCGACTCGACGAACAGGGTGTCGCCGGTGAGCTGGATGAGCGTGACCTCCGTCGCCTCGCTCGCCAGGTACACCGTGCCGTGCCCGGTGATCTCCATGAGCGTCATGCCCTCGCCGGCGATCCGCCGCTTGAGGGCGCCCCGCAGCCCCTCGCCGCCCGTCATGCCCTGCCGTTTGAACGCCATCTCGCCCTCGTAGGCGACCATGGCCCCGTTCAGCGCTCTGATGGTCTCGCCGCCGAGGTCGACGGCGAGCATCTTCGAGCCGTTCATTCGAAATTGCGCCACGAAGCGAGAAGATACAGCCCGGCGCGTTGCCGGTCCCGCTCGCGCGCACATCGGGAAGGATGAGCACCATGTGGATCGCTCCCGAACGCCGCAGTCTCAGCCGGTGGGCCGTGCCAGGGCTCGTCCTGGCCGCCGGTGTGGTGGTCGGGGCCGTGCTGGCCGCCGAAGGGCGGTCCGGGACGGCCCTCATCGCGCTGGCCGCGCTCGCCGGATACGCCTGCTACCTGGGTTACCGCCGCAACGAGCCGGCGCTGCCGATCAGCGACGGTTTCGGGTCCGGCACCCGGGCCCGCGCGCACCTGCGCGCCGCCGCGACGACGGGCGACGTGCTCACCGTCGCGGTGATCGGCGCCCTCGTCGTCCAGGCGCTGCGCGGCTCCGACATCACCGCCTACGTCTGGCTGGCGGCGCTCGGCGGCGCGACGTACCTGGTCGCGGCGCTCGCCGGCACCCGCAGCCTCTGAGGCCGCCGCTGCGCGATCAGCGCGGGCCGGGTGATCCCTCGTGCGGATCACGCCCGGAAAGTCCTCTGGAGACCGTTTCCTGGGCGAGGATGGCCGCCTGCACCCGGCTTGCCAGCCCGAGCTTGCCGAGGATACGGCTGACGTGCGTCTTCGTCGTCGTCTCCGCCATGTCGAGGCGGGCCGCGATCTGCCCGTTCGACAGGCCCTCCCCCAGGCACGCGAACACCTCGCGCTCCCGCGGCGTCAGCTCGTCCAGGCCGGGCGCCTCCGCCGGGACCGCCGGACGGGACGCGAACTCGCCGATCAGCCGCCGGGTCACCCGCGGGGCGATGACGCCGTCGCCGGCCGCGACCGTCCGGACGGCCTCCACGAGCTTGTCGGCGTCCACGTCCTTCAGCAGGAAGCCGGCGGCGCCCGCCCGCAGCGCGCCGAACACGTACTCGTCCATGTCGAACGTCGTCAGCACCAGCACGTCGGTGAACCCGGCGATCTCCCTCGTCGCGCTGATGCCGTCCAGGCGCGGCATCCGGACGTCCATGAGCACGACGTCGGGCCGCAGCTCCCGGGCTAGCTCCACCACGCGCAGCCCGTCCGCGGCCTCGCCGACGACCCGCACGTCCGGCGCGCCGCGCAGGACCAGCACCAGGCCGGCCCGCACCGCCGCCTGGTCGTCGGCGACCAGCACCTCGATCATGGCGTCCTCTCCAGCTCCACGGGCAGCTCGGCGTGCACCCGCCACCGGCCGCCGTCCGGCCCCGCGTCGAACTCCCCGGCCAGCATCACCGCGCGCTCGCGCATCCCGACCAGCCCGCTGCCGCTGCCCGGCAGCCGGGAGCCGTCCCGGCCGAGCGGGCTGAGCACGTCGATCACCAGCCGCCGCCCGTACTCGACGCGGACCTCCGCGCGGCCGGGCCCGGCGTGCTTCAGCGCGTTGGTCAGCGACTCCTGGACGATCCGGTACGCGGCCAGCTCCACCGCCGCCGGCAGCTCCGCCGGCTCCCCCGCGACCTCCAGGCACGCCGACAGATCCGACCGCGCGGTGTGCCGGACGAGCCGGTCCAGCTCGGCGAGCCGCGGCCGGGCCGCCGGGTCGGCGTCACCGCCATCGCGCAGCAGCCCGATCATCCGGCGCATCTCGGCGAGCCCCTGCACGCTGTTCTCCCGGATGACCAGCATCGCCCGCTCGATCTCGGCCCGCTCCAGGTCGGGCACCCGCAGCACCGCCGAGGAGTGCAGCGCCACCGCGCTCAGATGGTTGGCGATCACGTCGTGCAGCTCGCGGGCCATCCGGGCCCGCTCGGCGCCCACCGCGGCGCGCCGGTCCAGCTCCGCGAGCCGCGCCACCTGCTCGGCCCGCTGCCGCTCCGCCTCCGCCCGGGACCGGTGCTCGCGCACCGCCATCGCGGTCAGCACCGGGCCCACCCACGTCACCCCGGCCACCGCGCCCGCGACGACGGCCACCGCGACCTCGTGCACCGCCAGGCCGATCCCGGCCGTCACCGCCAGCGTCGCTGCGGCCGTCCCGCCGAGCAGCCACTCCGCCGTCCGGCGCCGCCCGTACAGGCTCGCCGCGTACAGCGCGTCCCCGTAGATCACCGCGGTCGCGAACCCCGGCCCGAGCGCCACGTCCAGGAAGTTGAACGGCGTGGACAGCGCGAGCCCGAGCAGGGGCGCCGTCCGCCGCAGCAGCGTCGCCGCGCACAGCCCGCCGAGCGCGGCCACCCGCGCCCAGACGGGCGCCTCCCAGCCCGCCCACCAGTTCGCGTAGCCGTTCGCGGCGAGCAGCACGAGCCCGCCCGCCATCGCCGCCACGGCGATCAGCGCGTCCTGACGCGTGGTGACCCTTCGCACGCCTCCATCTCAGCATCCCGGCCGCGATGCCTCGTCCACCCAGGTAAGGATGCCGCGTACATCGTTCGGACGACCCGGTACGCCAGAGGCCGCGCTCCCGGGTGGGGGCGCGGCCTCGGTGCGGGCGTGCGGGTCAGACGTTGAAGCCGAGGGCGCGGAGCTGGTCGCGGCCGTCGTCGGTGATCTTGTCGGGGCCCCACGGCGGGAGCCAGACCCAGTTGATCTTGACGTCCTTGACGAGGCCCTCCAGGGCGCTGTGGGCCTGGTCCTCGATCACGTCGGTGAGCGGGCAGGCGGCGCTGGTGAGCGTCATGTCGATGGTGGCGACCTCGGCGTCGAGGTTGACGCCGTAGATCAGGCCCAGGTCGACGACGTTGATGCCGAGCTCGGGGTCGACGACGTCCTTCAGGGCCTCCAGGACCTCTTCCTCCTGGACGGTGGTGCCGGGCGTGTCGGTCATGATGCCTCTCCGAGTGCGCGTGCGGTCGCGTCCTTCCACGCCATCCAGGCGAGCAGGGCGCATTTGATCCTGGCCGGGTACTTGGAGACCCCGGCGAAGGCGATGGCGTCCTCCAGGACGTCCTCGTCGGGTTCGGTGTCCCGGCCGCGGGACTGCATCAGGGCCAGGAACTCCTCGCCGACGGCCATCGCCTCCTTCACCGACTTCCCGATGATCAGGTCGGACATCACCGAGGCGCTGGCCTGGCTGATCGAGCAGCCCATGGCGTCGTAGGAGACGTCGGCGACGGTGGCGTCCTGGCCCTCGCCGTCCAGGTGGACGCGCAGCGTCACCTCGTCACCGCAGGTCGGGTTGACGTGGTGCGCCTCGCCCTCGAACGGCTCCCGCAGCCCCTTGTGGTGGGGGTTGCGGTAGTGGTCCAGGATGACCTCCTGGTACATCGCCTCCAGCTGCATGTCGTCCCTTCCAAGCCTTTCTCGCTACAACCGGCGCGCCGGTCAGTGTGTTCCGAAGAACTTCTGTGCGTGCCGTACCCCGTCGGCGAGCGCGTCCACATCGGCGAGGGTGTTGTAGAGGTAGAACGTCGCGCGGGTCGTCGCCGGGATGCCGAAGCGCCGGCAGATCGGCCACGCGCAGTGGTGGCCGACGCGGACCTCGACGCCCAGGTCGTCCAGGACCTGGCCGACGTCGTGCGGGTGGATGTCCTCGACGGTGAACGACACCGCGCCGCCGCGCGCCTCGGTGGTGCCGGGGCCGATGATGCGGACGCCGGGGATCTCGCCCAGCCGCTCCAGGGAGTAGCCGACGAGGGCCTCCTCGTGCGCGTGCACGCGGTCCATGCCGAGCTCGGCGAGGTAGTCGCACGCCACGCCGAGCCCGATGGCCTGCGCGGTCATCGGGACGCCCGCCTCGAACCGCTGCGGCGGCGGCATGAACGTGGTCTGCTCCATGTGGACGACCTCGATCATGGAGCCGCCGGTGATGAACGGCGGCATCGCTTCGAGCAGCTCACTCCGGCCCCACAGGACGCCGATGCCCGTCGGGCCGAGCATCTTGTGGCCGGAGAACGCCAGGAAGTCGGCGCCCAGCTCGGTGACGTCGACCGGCTGGTGCGGGACCGACTGCGCGGCGTCCAGCAGGACGAGGGCGCCCACGGCGTGGGCGCGCTCGATGATCCGCCGCACCGGCGGGACGGTGCCGAGCACGTTCGACTGGTGCGTCAGCGCGACGATCTTGGTGCGCTCGTTCACCAGGTCGTCGAGGTCCTCCAGGTCGAGACGGCCCTCGTCGGTCAGGCCGAACCAGCGCAGCGTCGCCCCGGTGCGGCGGCACAGCTGCTGCCACGGGACGAGGTTCGCGTGGTGCTCCATCTCCGACACCACGACCTCGTCGCCGGGGCCGACCGCGAACCGCTCGGCCTCCGGGCCGGCGGTCGCGGCGTTGCTCATCGCGTACGCGACGAGGTTGATGCCCTCGGTGGCGTTCTTGGTGAACACGATCTCGGCGGGCGTCGCGCCGATGAACCGGGCGATCGAGGCGCGGGCGTTCTCGTAGGCCTCCGTCGCCTCCTCGGCGAGCAGGTGCGCGCCCCGGTGCGGGGCCGCGTTGTGCCGCTCGTAGAACGTCCGCTCCGCGTCCAGGACGCGGACGGGCTTCTGCGACGTCGCCCCCGAGTCGAGGTACACCAGAGGACGCCCGCCGCGGACCGTGCGTCCCAGCAGCGGGAAGTCCTTCTTCAGCTCCTCGGGCAACATCGTCATGCGGACGCGCCCGCCTTCAGGTACTTCTCGTAGCCCTCGTTCTCCAGCTCGTCGGCCAGCTCGGGGCCGCCCTCGGCGACGACGCGGCCGGCGGCGAAGACGTGCACGAAGTCGGGCTTCACGTACCGCAGGATGCGGGTGTAGTGGGTGATGAGCAGCACGCCGGTCTCGCCGCCGGCGAACCGGTTCACGCCCTCGGAGACGACCTTGAGCGCGTCGACGTCCAGGCCGGAGTCGGTCTCGTCCAGGATCGCGACCTTCGGCTTGAGCATCTCCAGCTGCAGGATCTCGTGCCGCTTCTTCTCACCGCCGGAGAAGCCCTCGTTCAGGCTGCGCTGCGCGAACGCCGGGTCGATGGACAGGTTGTCCATCGCCGTCTTCATCTCCTTGGAGAACTCGCGGAGCTTCGGCGCCTCGCCGCGGACGGCGGTCACCGCCGAGCGCAGGAAGTTCGACACCGACACGCCCGGCACCTCGACCGGGTACTGCATCGCCAGGAACAGCCCGGCGCGGGCGCGCTCGTCGACCGACATCGCGAGGACGTCCTCGCCGTCCAGCGTGACGGTGCCGGACGTCACCTCGTACTTGGGGTGGCCGGCGACCGCGTAGGCCAGGGTGGACTTGCCGGAGCCGTTCGGCCCCATGATCGCGTGGGTCTCACCGGCCTGCACGGTCAGGTCGACCCCGCGCAGGATCTCCTTCGCCCCGTCGGAGCCGTCGCCGACGGAGACGTGGAGGTCGCGGATCTCTAGCGTGGCCATAGTGCGTATAGTCCTTCGTCGTGGGGTCAGTCGTCGCCGAGCGAGAGGTAGACGTCCCCGCCCTCGACCTTGACCTTGTAGGTGGCGACCGGCTGCGTGGCCGGCGGGTTGGTGGGCTTGCCGCTGCGCAGGTCGAAGCAGGACCCGTGCAGCCAGCACTCGATGGTGCCGTCGTAGACCTCGCCCTCGGAGAGCGAGACCTCGGCGTGCGAGCAGATGTCGTTCACGGCGTACACGTCCGCGCCGCTGCGCACGACGGCGATGGGCGTGTCGTCGACCTCGACGCCGAGGGCCCCGTCGGCGGGGATCTCCTCCAGCGCGCACACCTTCACGTATCCCTTCTGGGGGGACGCCCCCCCAGACCCCCCGGGCTTCGCGGATGTGGTCATCGAGCCGCTCCCTGGTCGAGCTCCTCCTCGATGGCCTCGCGGACCTTGTCGCGGACCTCGGCGACCTCGATGCGCTCGACCAGCTGGCCGAGGAAGCCCCGGACGACCATGCGGCGCGCCTCGTCGAAGGTGATGCCGCGCGCCCGCAGGTAGAACAAATGCTCGTCGTCCAGCCGCCCGGACGCCGAGGCGTGCCCGGCGCCGGCGACCTCGCCGGTGAGGATCTCCAGGTTCGGCACCGAGTCGACCCGCGTGCCGTCGGTGAGGACGAGGTTGCGGTTCAGCTCGTAGGTGTCGGTGCCCTCCGCCTCCGCGCGGATGATCACGTCGCCGATCCAGACGGCGTGCGCGTCCTGGTCCTGCAGCGCGCCGCGGTAGTCGACGCGGCTGCGGCAGTGCGGGACGGCGTGGTCGACGAGGAGGCGGTGCTCCAGGTGCTGCCCGCCGTCGACGAAGTACACCCCGTACAGCTCGGCGTCGCCGCCCGGCGCGCCGTAGGCGACCGACGGCGAGATCCGCACGACGTCGCCGCCGAGCGAGATGTTGTGCGAGACGAACCGGGCGTCGCGGCCGAGCCGGGCATGCTGGTGGGCGACGTGGACGGCGTCGTCCGCCCAGTCCTGCAGGCTGATCACCGACAGGCGGGCGCCGTCGCCGACGACGAACTCGATGTTCTCGGCGTAGGTCGCCGAGCCGCGGTGCGTGAACACGACGGTGGCCTCGGCGAACGGCTCCACCACGACGGTGGTGTGCCCGTAGGCGGCGGCCGACGCGTCCTCGCCGCGCCGGCGCAGGATGGTCGGCGCCGACGCGACGGCCTCCTTCGGAACGGTCACGACGGTGGCGTCGGTGAAGGAGTTCCACGCCTGCGCGCTGACCCGGTCGGCGGGGACGTAGGCCTTGCCGATGCGCGCGTCGTCGCGGCCGACGGTCTCGACGGTGACCTCGGGGGCCGCCTCGACCTCCAGCAGGACCTTGCCGCCGTCCGCGGCGGTGCCCTTGTGCAGGTTGCGGAGGCGGCGCAGCGGCGTGAACCGCCACTCCTCCTCGCGGCCCGTCGGGACCTCGAAGTCGGCGACGTCGTAAGACGCCTTCTCGTGCAGCGTCGAGAGAGGCTTGGTGTCGAGCCCCATCAGCCGACGGCTCCTTCCATCTGCAGCTCGATGAGCCGGTTCAGCTCAAGGGCGTACTCCATCGGCAGCTCGCGCGCGATGGGCTCGACGAACCCGCGCACGATCATCGCCATCGCCTCGTCCTCGGTGAGGCCGCGGCTCATCAGGTAGAACAGCTGCTGCTCCGACACCTTGGAGACGGTCGCCTCGTGCCCCATCTCGACGTCGTCCTCGCGGACGTCGACGTAGGGGTAGGTGTCGGACCGGCTGATCTGGTCGACGAGCAGCGCGTCGCACTTCACCGTGGACTTGCTGTGCTCGGCGCCCTCCTGGATCTGCACCAGCCCGCGGTAGGACGTGCGGCCGCCGCCGCGCGCCACCGACTTGGAGATGATGCTGGAGGAGGTGTTGGGCGCGGCGTGCACCATCTTGGCGCCGGCGTCCTGGTGCTGGTCCTCGCCCGCGAAGGCGATCGACAGGGTCTCGCCCTTGGCGTGCTCGCCGAGCAGGTAGACGGCCGGGTACTTCATGGTGACCTTGGAGCCGATGTTGCCGTCGACCCACTCCATGGTGGCGCCCTCATAGGCGACGGCGCGCTTGGTCACCAGGTTGTAGACGTTGTTCGACCAGTTCTGGATGGTCGTGTAGCGGACGCGGGCGTCCTTCTTGACGATGATCTCCACGACCGCCGAGTGCAGCGAGTCCGACTTGTAGATCGGCGCGGTACAGCCCTCGACGTAGTGCACGTAGGAGCCCTCGTCGGCGATGATCAGCGTCCGCTCGAACTGGCCCATGTTCTCGGTGTTGATCCGGAAGTAGGCCTGCAGCGGGATCTCGACGTGCACGCCCGGCGGGACGTAGACGAACGAGCCGCCCGACCACACGGTGGTGTTGAGCGCGGCGAACTTGTTGTCGCCGACCGGGATCACCGAGCCGAAGTACTCCTGGAAGATCTCCGGGTGCTCGCGCAGGCCGGTGTCGGTGTCGACGAAGATGACGCCCTTCTCCTCAAGGTCCTCGCGGATCTTGTGGTAGACGACCTCCGACTCGTACTGCGCGGCGACGCCGGCGATGAGGCGCTGCTTCTCCGCCTCGGGGATGCCGAGCTTGTCGTAGGTGTTCTTGATGTCCTCGGGGAGCTCCTCCCAGGACGTCGCCTGCTGCTCGGTGGAGCGCACGAAGTACTTGATGTTGTCGAAGTCGATGCCGGACAGGTCGGAGCCCCAGCTGGGCATCGGCTTCTTGTCGAACAGCCGCAGGCCCTTGAGGCGCAGGTCGAGCATCCACTGGGGCTCGTTCTTCTTGCCCGAGATGTCGCGGACGACGTCCTCGTTCAGGCCGCGCCGCGCCGAGGCGCCGGCCTCGTCGGAGTCGACCCAGCCGAACTTGTACCTGTCGAGCCCCTCTAGCTCAGGGTGGGCTGCCGTAGTCATAGGGACGTCCCTCCGGAGTCCTCGTCACTGATCTGTGTGCGTTCGGGGGACGCCTGGTCCCCCGCGTCCCCGCCGGGGGTGACGCTCGCGGCGGGATCGCCGGCCCGGTCCGTCCCGCACAGGGAGCGCGGGCTGACGTGGGTCGTGCAGATCCCGTCGCCGTGGGCGATCGTGGCCAGCCGCTGCACGGGGGTGCCGAGCAGCCGGCTGAACGCCTCGGTCTCGGCCTCGCACAGCTGCGGGAACTCCGCGGCGACGTGCGCGACCGGGCAGTGGTGCTGGCACAGCTGCTCGCCGCCGCCCGGCTGGGGCGCCTTGGCGGCGGCGGCCGCGTAGCCGTCGCCCGACAGCGCCTCGGCGAGCGTGCGGACCCGCTGCTGGGGCGGGGCGTCCTGCACGACCGGCAGGTACCGCCGCTCCAGGTCGGCGATCTGCCGACGGGCGAACTCGGCGACGGCGTGCTCGCCCGCCTTCTCGGCGAGGAAGCGCAGCGCGCCCGCCGCCAGGTCGTCGTAGGCGTGCACGAACGCGCTGCGCCCGGCGTCGGTGATGGCGAACCACTTGGCGGGACGCCCCCGGCCGCGCCGGGTCTGCGGCACCCGCGCCTTGCGGACCTCGATCATCCCCTCGGCCAGCAGCGCGTCCAGGTGCCGGCGGATCGCGGCCGGCGTGAGGCCGACGCGCTCGCCCAGCGTGGACGCCGTGACCGGGCCGTGCTCGAGGATCAGCCGGGCCACCCGCGCGCGCGTGTCGCGCTCTGTGTTGTAGCCGACCCCCGACAGAGACCCGCCCCCACCGACGTGACCGGGGCTGGACGGCACGCCGGAAGGGCGCGCGGCGGCGCCTCCGGTGGTCGTCTGATCCTCGCTCACGTATTTCACAACATCAGTGTGCCGTAATTCCTTCCCCTGAAACACCGGAACGCCGATGTCGTAGCTCACGCAGGTAAGCCTTACCTAACCTGGGCTTTCTCCCCCACGGTCGGCGCGGTGGCGCCGCGCGGCAGCAGCAGCACGGGGCACGGCGCGGCGCGGACGATCTTGCCGGAGCTCTCCCCGAGGAAGACCTTGCGCAGCGGCCCGTCGTGGCTGGACAGGCAGGCGAGCACCTCGCCGTGCAGCATATCGACGGTGCCGAGCGTCTTGGCGATGTCGGACCCGATGGCGGTGAGCCGCTCCACCGGCGTCCCGCCGCCGAACAGCCCGGCGGCGTAGCGCAGGTCCTCCTCGGCCTGGGCGAGCTGGCGGTCCAGCACCCCGCCCGGGACGCGGAACTTCGCGGCGAGGCCGGGAGGTCTGAGCACGAGCGTGAGCAGCCGCAGCTCGGCGTCCAGCCGCTCGGCGATCGAGGCGGCGGCCGTCAGCGGGCCGTCGGCGTCCTGGCGCTGGAAGTAGGCGAGGGTCATCCGCGCGATGCGCTTCGGCGGGTGCGCCGCGTAGCCGCGCGGCGCCAGCATGACCGGGACGGGCGAGCCGTGCAGCAGCTGGTCGGCGGTGCTGCCGATCGCGACGCGGCCGCGCCGCCCGCGCGGCGCCGAACCGGCCACGACCAGGCCGGCGCCCACGTCCCCGGCGACCTGGATGAGGCCGCGCCCGCTGCTGCGGTGGGCGTGCACGCGCAGCTCGACGTCCCGCTCCGGGACGTCCAGCTCCGTGAGCCGCGCGGCGGCGCCGGCGAGCGCCTCATCGGCCTGGCCCTTGAGGTAGGCGACCCATTCGGCGTCCACCGCGCCGGGGCCGGGGGTCGGCCACGGCGGCGGATGGACGTGGACGGCCGTCAGCGGCGCGTTCATCGTCCGGGCGAGCAGCGCGGCCAGCGCGAGCGCGTCGTCGCCGCGCTCGTCGGGGGCGTACCCGACCAGCACCCGCATTCCGTTGGTGTCGTTCATGGCGTCCCCCTTCCCTCAGATCCATCCGCCAGCCGCGAGTGCCTGCGGCCGTACAGGAAGTAGGCGGCCAGGCCCACCGCGCACCACAGCGCGAACACGATCCAGGTGACGCCGCCGAGGCCGACCATCAGGTACACGCAGAGCGCGACGCCGAGCAGCGGCGTGACGGGGAAGAACGGGGTCCGGAAGCTGCGCGGCAGCTCGGGCCGCGTCCGGCGCAGGACGATGACGCCGACGCTGACCAGCGCGAACGCGAACAGCGTCCCGATGCTGGTGGCGTCCACGAGCCGGCCGAGCGGGATCACCGCGGCCAGGATCCCGATGAACACCGCCACGATGACCGTGTTGGCGACGGGCACGCGGCGGCCGGGGCTGACCCTCTGGAAGACGTCCGGGACGAGCCCGTCCCGCGACATCGCGAACAGGATGCGGGTCTGCCCGTACATGACGGTGAGGACGACGCTGGCGATGGCGATCACGGCGCCGAGCGCGAGGATCATCGACGGCCACGCCTCCCCCGTCGCGACGTTCAGCACCTGCGCCAGGGACGCCTCCGCGCCGCTGATCTCGAACTCCTGCCAGTGCATCGCGGCGACGGCGGCGAGGCCGACCAGCACGTAGAGGACGGTGACGATGGCCAGCGACAGGACGATCGCGAGGGGCAGGTCGCGGCGGGGGTTCTTCGCCTCCTCGCCCGCGGTGGAGGCGGCGTCGAAGCCGATGTAGGAGAAGAACACCTTGCCGCCGGCCGCGCTGATCCCGGCCCAGCCCATCGGGGTGAAGGCGCTCAGGTTGCCCGACCGGAACGCGGTGAAGGCGACCGCGCAGAAGAACAGCAGCACGGCGATCTTGAGGAACACCATGATCGTGTTGGCGGTGGCGCTCTCGGACGTGCCGCGCAGCAGCAGCAGCGTGGCGATCAGCACCACGACCACGGCCGGGATGTTGACCAGGCCGCCCTCGCCCGGCGGGTTGCTGATCTCCTCGGGGATCGTGAAGCCGAACGCCGAGTCGAAGAACGCGTTGAGGTAGGAGCCCCAGCCGACCGCGACGGCCGACACCGACACGGCGTACTCCAGCAGCAGGCACCATCCGCAGACCCAGGCGACCAGCTCGCCGAGCGTCGCGTAGGCGTAGGAGTAGGACGAGCCGGACACCGGGATCGTCCCGGCCAGCTCCGCGTACGAGAGGGCGGAGAACAGCGCGGTGACGGCGGCGAGCACGAACGACAGCACGACGGCCGGGCCGGCCAGCGGCACCGCCTCGCCGAGGACGACGAAGATGCCGGTGCCGAGGGTCGCGCCGACGCTGAAGAAGGTGAGCTGCAGCAGGCTCATCGAGCGCTTCAGCTCGCCGCCCTCGCCCTGCCCGCCCTCGGCGACGATCCGGTCGACCGGCTTGGTGCGCAGCAGGCTGCGGGCGAACGACCCCGGCGCCGTCCCGGTGGTCACAGGGTGCTCTCCAGCGGCCAGGTGGCGTTGGGCGTGACGATCGTCCCGGCGATGCCCGCGAGGATCTCCACGCACTGGTCGAGCAGCCCGATCGCGGCCATGTCGCCGGTCCGCTCGACGAAGCTCGCCGCCGCCTCCGCCTTCGGGCCCATCGACCCGGCGGGGAAGTCCTCGGCGCGCAGCTCGTGCGGGGTGGTGTGGACGATCTCCTCCTGCTCCGGCGTGCCGAAGTTCCGCATCACCCGGGGGACGTCGGTGAGGATGAGCAGCGCGTCCGCGTCCATGCTCTCGGCGAGGACGGCCGCGGTGCGGTCCTTGTCGATCACCGCCTCGACGCCCTCCAGCCGTCCGACGTCGTTGCGGAACACCGGGATGCCGCCGCCGCCCGCGCACACCACGACCGTGCCGAGCCGGACCAGCTCGCGGATCAGCCGCGTCTCGATCACCCGCTGCGGGCGCGGGGACGGCACGACGCGGCGCCAGTGCTCCCCGTCCTGCCGGATCGTCCAGCCGTACTCGCCGGCGAGCTTCTCCGCGTCCTCGCGGTCGTAGACCTGCCCGACGAACTTGGTCGGGTCCTCGAACGCCGGGTCCACCGCCGACACCAGCGTCTGGTTGATCATCGCCATCACCTGGCGGCCGGGCAGCGCGTTCTGCAGCGCCTGCAGCATCCAGTAGCCGATCATCCCCTGGGTCTCGGCGCCGATCGTGTCGAGGGGGTAGGGCCGGGTCAGGTTCGGGTCGTTGACGCTCTCCAGCGACAGCACGCCGACCTGCGGCCCGTTCCCGTGCGTGATGATCAGCTCGTGCTTCTCGGCGAGCGGCGCGAGCGCCCGCACCGCCCGGTCCACGTTGCCGCGCTGCATTCCGGCGTCGGGGATGTCACCCCGTTTCACCAGCGCGTTCCCCCCGAGCGCGACGACCACGCGCATCCGTCCCCCTCACCCGCCCGGCCGGCCGAGCGTCGCGACCATGACCGCCTTGATGGTGTGCATCCGGTTCTCGGCCTCGTCGAAGACGATGGAGGCGGCCGACTCGAACACCTCGTCGGTGACCTCCAGCGCCTCCAGGCCGGTCTTCCGGTAGATGTCCTCCCCCACTGTGGTGCCCCGGTTGTGGAAGGCGGGGAGGCAGTGCATGAACTTGACGTTCTGGTTGCCGGTCGCCTGCATGACCTCGGTGTTGACCTGGTACGGCTTGAGCAGCGCTATGCGCTCGTCCCATACTTCTTTGGGCTCCCCCATCGACACCCACACGTCGGTCATGACGAAGTCGGCGCCCCGCACGCCTTCGGCTACGTCTTCGGTGAGCGTGATGTCAGCGCCGGTCTTGGCCGCCACCGTCTTGGACGGCTGGACGACCGTTTCGTCGTCCGGCCACAGGGTTCGCGGCGCGACGATGCGCACGTTCATGCCGAGCAGCGCGCCAGCGGCCACATAGGAGTGGCCCATGTTGTTGCGTGCGTCACCCAGATAGGCGTACGTGACGTCCTGCAGAGGCTTGTCGCTGTGCTCGCGCATGGTGAGCATGTCGGCGAGCATCTGCGTGGGGTGCCACTCGTCGGTCAGGCCGTTCCACACGGGGACGCCCGCGTACTCGGCGAGTTCTTCCACGAGCCTTTGGCTCGACCCCCGGTACTCGATGCCGTCGTACATCCGTCCCAGGACGCGGGCCGTGTCCTTCATCGACTCCTTGTGGCCGATCTGCGTCCCGCTCGGATCGAGGTAGGAGACGTGGGCGCCCTGGTCGTGCGCGGCGACCTCGAAAGCGCAGCGCGTCCGGGTGGACGTCTTCTCGAAGATGAGCGCGATGTTCCTGCCCGTCAGCGCCTGCCGTTCCGTCCCGGCGTACTTGGCGGCCTTCAACTCGGCCGCGAGATCGAGCAGGTACCCGAACTCCTCCGGCGTGAAGTCGAGTTCCTTGAGCAGGCTGCGGCCGCGCAGGTCGAGCGCCATTTCGTCTCCCGGGTGTCGTGGGCCGTCAGGCGTCCCGGACGAGCGGGCAGGTCATGCAGCGCGGGCCGCCCCGCCCCCGGCCCAGCTCGCTGCCGCGGATGGTGATGACCTGGATCCCGTTCCGGCTCAGATGGTTGTTGCTCGTCGCGTTGCGCTCGTAGGCGACGACAACGCCCGGCGAGACGGCCAAGACGTTCGCGCCGTCGTCCCACTGCTCGCGCTCGGCGGCGAACACGTCCTGCGTCGGGACGAGGACCTTGACGTCGTCCAGGCCGAGCGCGGCGGCGATCGCCCGGTACATGTCCTCGGGAGGGTGATCGGTGATCTTCAGTTCCTTCTCGGTGTCGCCCGGCTCGACGGTGTGGGACGGCAGCAGGCCCAGCCCCTCGTAGGCGGTGAACACGCCGTGGTCGACCATCGTCATGACCGTGTCCAGGTGCATGAACGCCCGCTTGTGCGGCATCCGCAGCGCGACGATCCGGGTGCACGACCCGGCGGCGAACAGCGACTGCGCGAGCATCTCCACGGCCTGCGGCTGCGTCCGCTCGCTCATACCGACCAGCACGGCGCCGTTCCCGATGACCAGGACGTCGCCGCCCTCCAGCGTCGCCGGGGCCATCGCCGTCCCGCTGTTCCACACGTGGAAGCCGCCCTCGGCGGGCCGGCCGTACCCGGCGGCGAACAGCGGATGCCAGCGGTACACCGCCTCCATGTTCACCGTCTCGCGCATGCGCGCCTTCTTGCGCATCGTGTTGATCGAGACGCCGTCGTAGATCCAGCAGGACGTGTCGCGGGTGAACAGGTGGTTGGGCAGCGGCGGCAGGATGAACCCGTCCATGCCGATGGAGTGGAACGCGATGGACGCGGGCTCGGGGATCCGCTCCAGGATCTCCCGCTTGGTGATGCCGCCGATCAGGAACGAGCCCAGCTCCTGCACGTCCATGGAGTCGAAGCAGTTGCGGATCGCGTCGGTGGCCAGCGGGCCGAACCAGTGCGGGTCGACGACGGCGTCCAGGATGTGCTTGCGCGCCTCGGGGATCCCGATCGTCTCGGTCAGCAGGTCGGACAGCAGGTGCGTCCGGACGCCCTCCGCGCGCAGCACGTCCTCGAACTCCGCGTGCTCCTCCACCGCGCGCTTGACCCACAGCACGTCGTCGAACAGCAGCCCGGCCGCGTTGGACGGGGTGAGCCGCTTCAGCGACAGCTCCGGCCGGTGCAGCAGGACCTCGCGAAGCCGGCCGACTTCCGAACCGACGTGGAACGGCATCCCCCACCTCCTCCAGGCCACCGGCGACGGCCCGGCGACAGGCCGTCAATTCCCCGAGGCCGACGGGGCAAAACTGGATCGACCTCCGCCCGGAGGCTTTGCCGGACCTTCACCCGGCGCGACGGCGGGACCCGGCGCGGAGCGGTCCATGCCCGGTCATAAACTCGTCGGCATGACACCCCCCGGAGGCGGCGGCCGAGACGGCGCGGTCGAGCTGCACTCTCTCGTGAAGCGCTACGGCTCCGCCAGGGCCGTGGACGGCCTCTCGTTCAGCGCCGCCCGGGGCGCCGTCACCGCGCTGCTCGGCCCGAACGGCGCGGGCAAGACGACCACGATCGAGATCTGCGAGGGGTTCCGGCGGGCCGACTCCGGCACCGTCCGCGTCCTCGGCCTCGACCCCGCCGCCGACGGCCGCGCGCTGAAGCCGCGGGTCGGGGTGATGCCGCAGTCCGGCGGCGTGCCGGCGACGGCCCGCGCCGGCGAGTTCCTGAAGCTCGTCGCCTCGTTCCACGCCACGCCGCTCGACCCGGCGGCCCTGCTGGCGCGGCTCGGCCTCACCGAGCACGCCCGCACCCCGTTCCGCCGCATGTCGGGCGGGCAGCAGCAGCGCCTCTCCCTCGCCGTCGCCATCGTCGGACGGCCCGAGCTGGTCTTCCTCGACGAGCCCACGACCGGCCTCGACCCGCAGGCCAGGCACGCCACCTGGGAGCTGATCGAGGAGCTGCGCGCCGCCGGGGTGTCGGTGGTCCTCACCACGCACAACATGGAGGAGGCCGAGCGCCTCTCCGACCGCGTCGTCATCGTCGACCACGGCAAGGTCGTGGCCGAGGGCGCGCCCGAGGAGCTGACCGGCGCCGAGCGGCAGCTGCGGTTCCGCGCCCGGCCCGGCCTCGGCCTGGACGAGCTGCTGTCGGCGCTGCCGGCCGGCAGCGCGGCCAAGGAGTCGCCCGCCGGGCACTACCTGATCGAGGCGGACGTGCGGCCCGAGCTGCTCGCCACCGTCACCGCCTGGTGCGCCTCGCACGGCGTCCTGACCGAGGACCTGCGGATCGAGCGCCGCACCCTGGAGGACGTCTTCCTCGAACTGACCGGACGGGAGCTGCGCGCGTGACCGCCCCACTGGACCTGTCCCCGGCGCCGGGGGCCGTGCCGCTCCCGCGGATGATCGCCTCGCAGGCCGGCTACGAGTTCCGCACCGTGCTGCGCAACGGCGAGCAGCTGCTGCTGACGCTGATCATCCCGGTCGTCCTGCTCGTGCTGTTCAGCGCCACCTCGCTGCTGGACCTCGGTCCGGGCCGCCGCGTCGACTTCCTCGCGCCCGGCATCCTCGCGCTCGCGGTCATGTCGACGGCGTTCACCGGGCAGGCGATCGGCACCGGGTTCGAGCGGCGCTACGGCGTCCTCAAGCGGCTCGGCGCCACCCCGCTGCCGCGCGGCGGGCTCATCGCCGCCAAGACCGCCAGCGTGCTCGCGGTCGAGATCGTCCAGGCCGCGGTGATCTTTGCGGTGGCGCTGGCGCTCGGCTGGTCACCGCACGGCGACCCCGCCTCGGTGATCGTCCTGCTGCTGCTCGGCACCGCCGCGTTCTCCGGGTTCGGGCTGCTCATGGCCGGGACGCTGCGCGCCGAGGCGACCCTCGCCGCCGCGAACCTCGTCTACATCCTGCTGCTGGCCGTCGGCGGCGTCGTCTTCCCGCTCGACAAGTTCCCCGGCCCGGTGCGCGACGCCCTGGAGCTGCTGCCGATCTCGGCCCTCGCGGGCGGGCTGCGCGACGTCCTGCAGGACGGCGCCGCGTTCCCCGCGCAGCCGCTGCTCGTCCTCGCGGTGTGGGCCGTCGCCGGCCTCGCCCTCGCCGCCCGCTTCTTCAGGTGGGAGTAGCACGTGGCGCTCGCTGAAGGGACGGGGTCGCTCGGCGGCGCGCCCCGGATCCCGGCCCGCGTCCGCGCGCTGTCCCTGGGCTCGGTGCCGCCGCCCGCGCTGATCTTCCTCGGCATCGTCTCCGTGCAGGTCGGCGCCGGCCTCGCCAAGCACCTGTTCGACCGCATGCCGCCGACCGCCGTCGTGTCGATCCGGCTGCTGGCCTCCGCGCTCGTGCTGGGCTTCCTGGCCCGCAAGGCGCTGCGGACCGTCCTGCGCGACCACTCCTGGACGAGCCTCGCCGTCGTCGCCGGCTACGGGATCTCCCTCGCCGGGATGAACTTCGCGTTCTACCAGGCCCTCGCAAGGATCCCGCTGGGCGTTGCGGTGACGATCGAGTTCCTCGGCCCCCTCTCGGTCGCGATCGCCGGCTCGCGCCGCGCACGGGACGTCCTGTGGGTGCTGCTCGCCGGCGCGGGCGTGGTCATGCTCGCCCGGGGCGGCGGCGACGCCGACCTCCTCGGCATCATGTTCGCGCTGCTCGCCGCGGTCGGCTGGGCGTCCTACATCCTGCTCACCGCCGCCACCGGACGGCGCATCCCCGGCACCACCGGGCTCGCCCTCGCCAGCATCATCGGAGCGCTGGTCATGCTGCCGGGCGGCATCGCCACCGGCGGCGGCGCCCTCCTCGACCCGACACTGCTGCTGATCGGGCTCGGCGTCGGCCTCCTGTCGTCGGTGATCCCGTACTCGCTGGAGCTGGAGGCGCTACGCCGGGTACCCGCCCGGGTCTTCGGAATCCTGATGAGCCTGGAGCCCGCCGTCGCCGCCCTCGTCGGCCTGGTGGTACTCGGCGAGATCCTCACCGGACGCCAATGGGTCGCAATCGCCTGCGTCATCATCGCCTGCGCGGGCGCCACCCGCAGTCAGAAGGAACCACCCCAAGCACCCGAGGCGTGAGCCGTGCAAGCGGTTGCGGCCTGGGCAATGGTGTTGAGGTGGGGGTTGGTCTTGGGCGGTCTGTGGCAGCGTGGAAGGTTGGCGTCCTCCCCATGGCCAAAGCCGGGGATCCCGACCAGCGGGATCGCCGGTCGGACCGGTACTGCCTCGCGGGGTCCCGGTGGTTCCTGCTTCGCAGACCGGGCGGCCCCGAGGTCTCTGCAGGCTGACACGGGCCGTCCGCCCGCGTGTCTGATGTTCTTCGCGGCGTTCACGTCGGCGTTCTCGGCGTGTCCGCATCCTTCGGCTTTGCACCGGAAGACCGCTTGGCTCTCGCGGTTGCCTTCGGTGACCAAGCCGCAGGCGGAACACCGCTGCGACGTGTAGGCGGGATTGACCTTCACCACCGTCGTGCCGGTGTACCGGGCCGCGTCGGTGAGGGCGAGTTCGAGCCGGTGCCACCCCTTGTCGAGGATGGCCCGGTTCAGGCCCCGCTTCTGGGCGACCCGCTCACCCGGGTCGGCCACGGTGCCCTTCGCGGTGGCCGTCATCTTCGTGGTCTTGAGGTCCTCCAGCACGACCAGGGCGTTGCGGGCTGTGATGCGATTGGCCGTCCATGCGCAGAAGTCGGCTCGCCTGTCGGTGACCCGGCCCATGATGTTGTTCATCGCCACCACGGTCTTGCGGCGGTTCGAACTGCCCTTCTTCGTACGAGCGAGGCGTTGTTGAAGACGCCGGTACCGGGTCTGTTCGCCTTCGGTGATGAACTTGCGGTCATGGAAATCGCCGTCGCTGGTGACGGCCGCGACCTTCACGCCGCGATCTATCCCGACCGCCGTGTCCGGCATGACGTGCCGCTTGGGTGTGGTGATGCCGTCCTCCACGAGGAAGGAGACGAACCAGTGTGCGCCTTTGCGGCGGACGGTCGCCGAACGAACCCGGCCGCCAAGGGGCCGGGACCAGCGGAAGACGACCCAGCCCAGCTTCGGCAGCTTCGCCCGTCCTCGCTTGCGGCCGAGGCGTTCCACCGTGATGAGGTTTCCGGCGGGAAACCGGAACGACGGGGACCAGCGGACCTTGGACCGCCAGCGGACGGCGAAGGTTCCGTGGTCCCGGCACGCCTTGTCCAGGTCCTTGAGCACCTGCTGGAGCACGTGGGAGGGGGCGGCCTTGAGCCAGGGGTGGTCCTGCTTGGCCTCGGCCAGCTCGGCGGCCTGCGGGACGTAGTTCATCCACGCGCCCCGGCGCCGGTACTCGCGGCGCTGGTCGAGGGCAGTGTTCCAAACCGCCCGGCAGATGTTGCCGAACTCCTCGCACATAACGGCCTGCTCGGTGGTGAGTTCGAGCCGATACTTCCTGCCGGTCAGCATGGTTCCTCCTCTCTTCCAGGCGTTCTGCCGATTCAGCATATGGCAGTGGGTAATCAACTCGCATCGGAACGTCACATCGCCGATGGCGGGGTTGTCCACGGTTCGAGCTGGTTTCCGCGCTGCTAACGTTTCAGATCAAGGGGTACGGGTCGTCCAGTGTGGGGAGAGGGGTCGCCGTGATCGGCCGGAGCGAGGACCAGGGGATTCCGCCCGAGTTCTTCGAGGCGGGGCCGGCGTCGTTCGTCGACTTCCTGCGCCTGCACTCCCCCGAGCTGCTGCCCGTCAACCGGGTGCCGGAGGGCGACGTCCCGGAGCTGCCGCACGGCACGACCGTGCTGGCGCTGACGTTTCCGAGCGGCGTGATGATGGCCGGTGACCGGCGCGCCACCCAGGGCAACCGCATCGCCTACCGGGAGCTGGACAAGGTCCAGCGCGCGGACGAGTTCTCCGCCGTCGCGTTCGCGGGGACGGTCGGGCTGGCGCTGGAGATGGTCCGGCTGTTCCAGGTGGAGCTGGAGCACTACGAGAAGATGGAGACCGTCCCGCTGTCGCTGCCGGGCAAGGCCCGCCGGCTGGGCGCGGTCATCCAGGCGAACCTCGCGCAGGCGCTGCAGGGCCTCGCTGTTGTGCCGCTCTTCGCCGGTCTCGACCCCGACTCCGGTGAAGGGCGCATCTACACCTACGACATCACCGGCGCCCCGCAGGAAGCCCGCGACTTCCACGCCGACGGATCCGGCTCCCCCTACGCGCTGGGCGCGCTGAAGAAGCTCTACCGGCGCGACCTGTCCCTGGAGGACGCCGCCACCGCGTGCGTGCAGGCCCTGTACGACGCGGCCGACGACGACACGGCCACCGGCGGGCCCGACCCCACGCGGCGCATCTACCCGACGATCGCGGTCGTCACCGACGACGGCTACCGGCGGCTGCCGGAGGACGAGGTGTCCGCGATCGCCGACGAGGTCATGCGCGCCCGGATGGACAATCCCGGCGGACCGGTCGCACCCCTGCGCTGATCATCGGGAACGTCGTACCCGGCTTCTAGACTCGGGCGTATGGCACGCGCGAACGACGAGGCCGCAGCCCTCATCCAGGAACTGGCCGACCTGCTGTCCATCACCGGCGGCGACGCCTTCAAGATCAGGGCGTACGAGAAGGCCGCGCGGGCGATCGCCGGATACCCCGACGACATCGCCGGCCTCGACCTGGCCGGGCTCCGCAAGATCCCGACCGTGGGCGAGGCGATCGCCAAGAAGGTCCTCGACTACAACACGACCGGCACGATCCGGCAGGTGGAGGAGCTGCGCACGCAGATCCCCGCCGGCGTGCGCGCCCTGACCGCCATCCCCACGCTCGGCCCGAAGAAGGCCCTCACGGTCTACGAGGAGCTGGGGATCTCCTCGGTGGACGAGCTGGCCGCCGCGATCGAGGAGGGCCGCCTGCGCGGCCTCAAGGGCTTCGGCGCCAAGACCGAGGAGAACATCCTCCGCGGCATCGAGCTGATGCGGAGCTCTGGTGAGCGGGTCCTGGTCGACGCCGCCGCCAGCGTGGCCGACGAGATCGTCGCCACCCTGTCGAAGCTCCCGCAGGTGGAGCGCTGCGCCCATGCGGGGTCCCTGCGCCGGATGCGCGAGACGATCGGCGACGTGGACGTCCTCGCCGCGTCCCGCGACCCGCACCCGATCATGGAGGCGTTCACCGCGCTGCCGCTCGTCGCGGAGGTCGTCGTGGGCGGCGACAAGAAGACCTCGATCCGCACCACCAAGGGCCTGCAGGTCGATCTGCGGGTCGTCCCGCCCGAGTCGTGGGGCGCGGCACTGCAGTACTTCACCGGCTCGCAGGCCCACAACATCCGCACCCGCGAGATCGCCGTGAAGGCGGGTCTCAAGCTGTCGGAGTACGGCCTGTTCGACGCCGAGTCGGACGAGCTGATCGTGTCGGAGACCGAGGAGGAGGTCTACGAGCGCCTCGGCCTCCCCTGGGTCCACCCGACGCTCCGTGAGGACACCGGCGAGATCGAGGCGGCCCTCAAGGACGAACTGCCACGCCTCGTCACCGTCGAGGACCTGCGCGGCGACCTGCACAGCCACACCGACCTGACCGACGGCGTCGCCTCCCTGGCCGACATGGTCGCCGCCGCGCACGCCCGCGGCCTGGAGTACTACGCGATCACCGACCACGCCCCGAACCTGGTCATGCAGCGCATGACGGACGAGAAGATGCTCGCCCAGCGCGCCGAGGTCGCCGAACTCCAGAAGAGCTACCCCGGCCTCGTCCTGCTCCACGGCACCGAACTGAACATCGACCCCGACGGGAACGTCGACTGGGATGCCGGCTTCCTCTCCGGCTTCGACGTCTGCGTCGCGTCTGTCCACTCCCACTTCACCCAGGACCAGGACGCGATGACCCGCCGCCTCGTCCGGGCGTGCGAGAACCCGCACGTGCACGTCATCGGGCACCCCACCGCCCGCAGCATCGGCCGCCGCCCGCCCGTGGACGCCGACTGGGACGAGGTGTTCCGCGCCGCCGCCCGCACCGGCACCGCGATGGAGATCGACTGCTTCCCCGACCGCCTCGACCTGCCCGCCGACCTGATCCGCCGCGCGAAGCGGCTCGGCGTGAAGTTCTCCATCGACACCGACGCGCACTCGCTCGCCGACCACCGCAACATCCGCTACGGCGTGGGCACCGCCCAGCGCGGCTGGCTGACCCCCGACGACGTCATCAACACCTGGCCCCTCGACCGCCTCCGCGAGTTCCTCCGGAAGCGTTGAGCGATCACGCGGGTTGCGGGGCCTCCGCCTGGGGCG
Source organism: Actinomadura sp. BRA 177 (assembly GCF_013372625.1). GTDB lineage: Bacteria > Actinomycetota > Actinomycetes > Streptosporangiales > Streptosporangiaceae > Spirillospora. The sequence continues at coordinate 7,419 of NZ_JABXFD010000650.1, read as the reverse complement.
GGGCCACCGGGGCCGGTGCGGCGGCGAGGACGGGGCCGCGGTCGCGGAGGGCGAAGAAGAGGCGGAACGCGGCGATCCACATCAGCACCGCGCCGAGCATGTGCAGCAGCACCAGCCCGGCGGGGACGCCGAGGAAGTACTGGGTGTAGCCGATGGCGCCCTGGATCACGATCAGCGCGGCCAGCTCGTTCGCGCGCCGCTTCGCGGCGGCCGGCGCGCCCGTCCGGTAGAGGGCGATGATCACGGCGGCGGTCAGCGCGATGGTGAGCCAGGCCAGCTCGCCGTGGATGCGGGCGACGTCGGTGATGTTGAAGCCGTAGCGGCGGGACTCGGCGTCCCCCGCGTGCGGGCCGGTGCCGGTGACGACGGTGCCCGCGACGAGGACGGCGGCGCACGACACCAGCAGCACGGCGGCGAGCCCGCGCGTCCACGGCCCGGCGAGGCGGCGCGGCGGCGCGTCGCCCTCCCCGGCGCGGACCCAGAGGGCGACGCAGAAGACGAGCAGCGCCGGGGAGACGAGGAAGTGCAGCGACACGGCCGTCGGGTGCAGCTTGGTCAGGACCACGATGCCGCCGATGATCGCCTGCGCGACCACGCTCATCGGCTGCGCCAGCGCCCACCAGACGAGCTCCCTGCGGCGGGGCCGCAGCCGCAGCGCCGCGACGAACACGAGGATGCCGATGGCGAGCACCAGGAAGGTGACCATGCGGTTGCCGAACTCGATCGACATGTTCAGCACGTGGTGGTCGGGGCTGTGCGTCGGGACGAGGCTGTCGCCGGTGCAGCGCGGCCATTCCGGGCAGCCGAGCCCGGACTTGGTGACGCGGACGGCGCCGCCGCTGAGCACGATCAGCACGTTCCCGATGACTCCGAGGAGCGCGAGCAGCCGGAGCGACCCGGGGGTCGGACGCCACACGGCGTTCCAGGTCCGGGTCGGGAGGTTGGACGACCGTCGCTCTGCCACGGCACCAATCGTATGGCCGGGTCGCCGTGGCCTTGACCCGCCCCCCGGTTACGTGCCATAGGGGCCGGGCGCCCGCGGCGGCAGGAACCCCGACGGCCCCTGGCCCGCCCACGGCGGGGCGGGCGGCCAGTCCGCGCCGCGGCGCGGCGGCGTGCGCAGGAACGCCTGCCGGGCGAGGGACATCAGCTCCAGCAGCGAGTCGCGGCGGGTGACGAACCAGCGCTGGTCGGCCACGCCCCGGTCGGCGCGCTTGTGCAGCAGCGCCAGCTCGGTCGCGGCGAGCTGGTAGTCGGTCATGGCGCGGCCGGCGGGCGCGCCGCCGACCAGCCTGGCCCAGCGGCGGGCGGCCCGGCGGGACGGGATGGAGCGCAGCATCCGCACGTCCTGCGGCGTCACCAGGCCCGTCCCGGCGTACATCGGCAGGTAGGACTCGATGCGCCGGACGGTGCCGCGCCGCTCGACGAACACGATGACGATCAGCGCGACCAGGACGCAGAAGTCCAACAGGTAGACGATGCCGAGCCCGGCGAGGCCGAACGCGCCCGCGGAGCCGTTCCACAGCCCGTGCAGGATCATCGCGCCGAGCAGCCCGGCGAGCGGCGCGATGACCTGGCCGCGCCGGTGCGTGGCGGCGTAGGCGACGCCGAGGCCGGTCATGGAGGTGAACAGCGGGTGGCTGAGCGGCGCGATGAGGCCCCGCAGGATGAACACCGCCTGGAGCTGCTGGGCGCCGCCGTCCTCGAACGCCCGCATGTAGTAGGTGATGTTCTCCATCATGGCGAAGCCGAGGCCGACCATGCAGGCGTAGATGATGCCGTCGGCGAAGCCGTCGATCTCGTTGCGGCGGAACCACAGCAGGCCGAACAGGACGCCGCCCTTCAGCGTCTCCTCGATGATGGGCGCGCCGAACGTGGCGCTGACGAAGTGGCCCTCTGTCTCGCCGAAGATGGGCACGGTCACGTACAGCAGCCCGGCGGTGTTCAGGACGAGCGCGCCGAGCACGGCGATGCCCGCGCCCCACATGAACGAGAACACGAGGGCGCGCGGCGGTTCCGGTTCCAGCCGGTCCAGCGTGAGCGCGAGCGCGACCAGCACCGGGATCGGGAGGATGGCGAGCAGCACGCCGACCCAGAAGCCCGCGCCGCCGAGCGCGGCGTCGGCGCCGAACGCGACCAGGATGCAGAGCCCGGAAACGGTCATGCCGACGATGAGGCCGACCGGGGGCCGTCCGGGAACCCGGCCTTCGAGCACCGCCTTCGGGTCCATGCGTGCCATGACGTGAGCGTAACGCCCGGCCGGCGGTCACCGGCGGTGACCACGCGGCCGGGGCGGGCTCAGTGCAGCAGCGGGTCGACCGCCACGGCGGTGAACAGCAGCGCCAGGTACACGTTGGACAGGTGGAAGAACCGCATCGGCCGCAGGTGGACGCCGGTCACCCCGGCGCGCACCGCCTTCAGCAGCCGGTGTCCCTCGGCGAGGAACACCAGGCCGAGCACGACCGCGACGGCCCCGTACACCGGGCTCATCCCGGCGACCGGCCACAGCGCCAGCGAGGCGGCGACGGTGGCGTAGGTGTAGACGAGGCTCTCGGTGACGACGCGGCGCTCGGACGCGACGACCGGCAGCATCGGGACCTTGGCGACGGCGTAGTCCTCGCGGTAGCGCATCGCGAGCGTCCAGGTGTGCGGCGGCGTCCACAGGAACACCACCATGAACAGCACGAACGGCGTCCAGGCGACGGACCCGGTGATCGCGGCCCAGCCGATGAGGACGGGCATGCACCCGGCGATGCCGCCCCACACGACGTTCTGCGAGGTGCGCCGCTTGAGCAGCAGCGAGTACACGAAGACGTAGAACAGGATCGCGAACAGCGACCCGGCCGCGGCGACGGGGTTGACCGCCAGCAGGAACCCGGCCGTGGACAGCACGGCGAGCGTGACCCCGAAGATCAGGGCGCGGGCCGGGGTGACCTGGTGGCGGGCCAGCGGGCGGCGCCGGGTGCGGCGCATCTTGGCGTCGATGTCGCGGTCGATGTAGCAGTTGATCGCGTTGGCGGACCCGGCCGACATCGTCCCGAACGCCAGCGTCAGCAGCACCGTGGACAGCGGCGGGACGCCGCCGGCCGCGAGAAACATCACCGGGATGGTGGTGATCAGCAGCAGTTCGATGACGCGCGGCTTCGTGAGCGCCACATAGGCGCGCAGGCTCGCGCCCACCGTCCGGCGGGCGGCGCTTTCGGCGGGGTTGGGCGCGAGGACCGGCACGAGCGCCCGCTCTTCGAGCTCGACCCCACGCTTGTTACTGAGCACCGTCACAACTGCGTCCACGTCCAACTAGGGATGAGAAATCGGTCCACCTCGGCGGTGCCCCCGCGTTCCGGGCCGGCCTCGGGTTGGTGCGACTTCGGCTTGGTCTTTGTTGCCACGGCCACTGCCGGCAGCCGCGCAATCACTGTAGTCCGACCCCTCCGGGGGTCGCGCACCGGGTCGCCCGGCGCGCCCGGCGGCCCCGGCGCGGGGCGTCCGGATCACCCGCGGGATCACCCGCGCGGGGGGTTAGCCCGCGGGACGTCCGGGCAAGGGTGCTTGAAGGCGCGGGACCCCCGCCTCCCCCGGAACGCGGCGCGTTCCCGCACCAGCCTGCGGCGGCCGCCCCGCGCGATAGGCTCGCCGGGGGTGCGGCGTGATCTTCACCCGCCGCGGACCGGGCGGCGGCACGGGGCAGGGGCAGGCGCGCCGCACAACTATGCACAGTGGTCTTGACACCGGTTCGAGAGGAGCCTGGCGTTCCGTGAGCAGGGACAACAGCACGTTTGAGTGGTCCGACCAGGACCGGCGCGCGGTGGACGTGATCCGCGCCCTCGCCATGGACGCGGTCGAGGAGGCCGGCTCCGGTCACCCCGGCACGGCGATGAGCCTCGCGCCCGCCGCCTACCTTCTCTTCCAGCGCTACCTCCGGCACGACCCGACGGACCCGGACTGGGCCGGCCGGGACAGGTTCGTGCTCTCCTGCGGGCACTCCAGCCTGACCCTTTACATCCAGCTGTACCTGTCGGGCTACCCGATGACGCTGGACGACCTGAAGGCGCTGCGCAAGTGGGGCAGCCTCACCCCGGGCCACCCAGAGCACGGGCACACCGCCGGGGTGGAGACGACCACCGGCCCGCTGGGGCAGGGCGTCGCGAACGCGGTCGGGATGGCGATGGCGGCCCGCCGCGAGCGCGGCCTGTTCGACCCGGACGCGCCGCAGGGCGAGTCCCCCTTCGACCACATGATCTGGGCGTTCGCGTCGGACGGCGACGTCATGGAGGGCATCAGCCACGAGGCGAGCGCGCTGGCCGGCCACCAGCGGCTCGGCAACCTGGTGCTGCTCTACGACGACAACGAGATCTCGATCGAGGACGACACCTCGATCGCGATGTCGGACGACGTGCGGGCCCGGTACGAGGCGTACGGGTGGGACGTCCACCACGTCGACTGGACCGAGAACGGCGAGTACGAGGAGAACGTGGCCGCGCTCGCGGCGGCGTTCGACGCGGCGCGGGCGGAGACGGCCCGCCCGTCGCTGATCTCGCTGCGGACGATCATCGGCTGGCCCGCGCCGAACAAGAAGAACACCGGCAAGATCCACGGTTCGGCGCTCGGCGCGGACGAGGTCGCCGCGACCAAGCGGATCCTCGGCATGGACCCGGCCGAGACGTTCCAGGTCCCCGAGGACGTCCTCGCGCATGCCCGCGAGGTGTGCGGGCGGGGCCGCGCCGACCACGCCGAGTGGAGCAAGGCCTTCGACGCGTGGCGGTCGGCGAACCCGGACCGGGCCGCCGAGTACGACCGGATCTCCTCCCGCGCGCTGCCGCCCGGCTGGGAGGAGGCGCTGCCGGAGTTCGAGCCCGGCAAGGACGTCGCGACCCGCTCGGCGTCCGGTGAGGTGCTGGCGGCGCTGGCGCCGGTGCTGCCGGAGTTGTGGGGCGGCTCCGCCGACCTGGCGGGCAGCAACAACACGACGATGAAGGGCGAGCCGTCCTTCGTCCCCGAGGAGTTCCAGACCAAGGAGTTCCCGGGCAACCGCTACGGCCGGACGCTGCACTTCGGCGTCCGCGAGCACGCGATGGGCGCGATCTGCAACGGCATCGCGCTGCACGGCGGCACCCGCCCGTACGGCGGCACGTTCCTGATCTTCAGCGACTACATGCGCCCGGCCGTCCGGCTGGCGGCGCTGATGAAGCTGCCGGTCACGTTCGTGTGGACGCACGACTCGATCGGGCTCGGCGAGGACGGCCCGACGCACCAGCCCGTCGAGCACCTGTGGGCGCTGCGGGCGATCCCCGGCCTGGACGTCGTCCGGCCGGCGGACGCGAACGAGACGGCCGTCGCGTGGCGGACCGTCCTGAAGCACACCGACCGCCCGGCGGGCCTCGCGCTGACCCGGCAGAAGGTGCCGACGTTCGAGCGCGGCGGCGAGATCGCCTCGGCGGAGGGCGTCGCCAAGGGCGGCTACGTGCTGGCCGACGCCGACGGCGGGCAGCCGGAGGTGATCCTCATCGCGACCGGCAGCGAGGTCGAGCTCGCGCTGGAGGCGCGCGCGGCGCTGCAGGGCGAGGGCACCCCGACCCGCGTCGTGTCGATGCCGTGCGTGGAGTGGTTCGAGGCGCAGGACGACGCCTACCGGCAGCAGGTCCTGCCGCCCGGCGTCCGCGCCCGCGTGTCGGTCGAGGCCGGCGTGGCGCTCGGCTGGCGCACCTACGTCGGCGACGACGGCGAGTCGGTCAGCCTGGAGCACTTCGGCGCGTCCGCCGACTACAAGACGCTGTTCCAGCAGTTCGGCATCACCGCCGAGCGGGTCGTCGCGGCGGCGAAGGCCAGCCTGATCAGGGCGGGCGTGCACGGCGCCGGGCGCGGCTCCACCACCGGCAACTAGGAGAGGACGATGAGCGAGATTCTGAAGCGGCTCTCGGACGAGGGCGTGTCGATCTGGCTGGACGACATCAGCCGGGAGCGGCTGCGCACCGGCAACCTGGCGGAGCTCGTCAAGGACAAGCACGTCGTCGGCGTCACGTCCAACCCGACGATCTTCGCCAAGGCGCTGAGCAAGGGCAACGCCTACGACGACCAGGTCCGCGACCTGACGCTGCTCGGCGTGGACGTCGAGGAGGCGTCCCGCGCGATCACCACCTACGACATCCGGTGGGGCTGCGACGTGCTGCGCCCGGTCTACGACCGGACCGGCGGCGTGGACGGCCGCGTGTCCATCGAGGTCGATCCGCGGGTGGCGAACGACACCGCCAAGACGGTCGCCGAGGCGCGGATGCTGTGGTGGCTGGTCGACCGGCCCAACCTGTTCATCAAGATCCCGGCGACGCCGGAGGGCCTGCCCGCGATCACCGAGACGCTGGCGCAGGGCATCAGCGTGAACGTGACCCTGATCTTCTCGCTGGAGCGCTACGGCGCGGTCATCGACGCGTTCTTCGCCGGCATGGAGAAGGCCCGGGAGAACGGGCACGACCTGTCGAAGATGGCGTCGGTGGCGTCGTTCTTCGTCAGCCGGGTCGACACCGAGATCGACAAGCGGCTCGACAAGATCGGCTCGGACGAGGCGAAGGGGCTGCGCTCCAAGGCGGGCCTCGCCAACGCCCGGCTCGCGTACGCGCTGTACGAGGAGAAGTTCGGCACGGACCGGTGGCAGGCGCTGAAGGACGCGGGGGCCCGCCCCCAGCGGCCGCTGTGGGCCTCGACCGGCGTGAAGGACCCCGACCTCAACGACACGCTGTACGTGGACGAGCTGGTCGCGCCGGGCACCGTCAACACGATGCCGGAGGCGACGCTGGTGGCCGAGGCCGACCACGGCCAGGTGCGCGGCGACACCGTCCGGGGCACCTACGACGACGCCCGCGCGCACATGGCGGCGCTCAAGGACGTCGGCGTCGACTACGACGACGTCGTGCGCGTGCTCGAGGACGAGGGCGTGGAGAAGTTCGCGGCCTCGTGGAAGGGCATGCTCGACTCCATCACCGGCGAGCTGGAGTCCAAGAAGGCCGGCGCGTGACCTCGGTGGTGACCGCCGGGGGGATCTCGGTCACCATCCGCGGCGCGGTCGTCGACGAGGGCGAGACGGTCCTGGACCGTCTCGTCTCCGACGGCGTGCCGGGCTCGCTCGCGTCCGGCAGCGCCAAGCTGTGGGGGCCGGACGCGGCCCCGCTCGCCGCCCGCCGGCTCGGCTGGCTGGACCTGCCGGAGACCTCGCGGTCCCCGGCGGGCCGGCTCGCCGGCCCGGCGGGCGCCCCCCGCCGCGCACGTCCTCAACCGGGACCCGCGCCGGCCCCCCACGCCGCGCGCGACCCTCCCCACGGCCCAGCCGCGCCGCCGCACGGCGCGCCCCGCGCCCGCCGGCCCCCCCCGCCCCGCCCCGCCCCCGCCCGCCCCCGCCGCCCCCCCCCCCCCTCCCCCCCGCCCCCGCCG
>NZ_JABXFD010000505.1 GCF_013372625.1 Actinomadura sp. BRA 177 | reverse complement strand
CCCCGCAGCTGCGGACCTGCGCGGCGCCCGGCTGGCCGAGCACATGGCGGGCGAGGCCGTCGCCGCCGCCCGCGCCCGCGACGGCGACGCCCTGGAGGTCACGGACGCCGACCTGCCGCAGCGCCTCATCGCCGGCCGTCCCGCCGACAGCGACCCGCTCGCCGAGCTGGCCGCCTGCATCGGCATCGACTCCGTCAAGCGCGAGGTCGACGCCCTGATCGCCGAGGCCAAGGCCGCGCGGCTGCGCCGCGAGGCGGGCATGACCGCGCGGACGCGGACCCGGCACCTGGTCTTCACCGGCAGCTCCGGCACGGGCAAGGGCAAGATCGCGCGGATCCTGGGCCGGATCTACGCCGACCTCGGCGTGCTGTCGTCCGGCCACCTGGTCGAGGTGGAGCGCGCCGACCTGCTCGGCGAGTACGCCAGCGAGAGCGTGCTGCGGGTGCGGCGGGCGGTCGAGCAGGCGCACGGCGGCGTCCTGCTCGTGCGGGACGCGCACGCCCTGGTGTCGGTGTCGGCGGACGCCGCGCGCGGCCGCGAGGTGCTGGACGTCCTGCTGACCAGCGTCCAGGCGCACACCGAGGACCTCGTCGTCGTGCTGACCGGCCCGCACGCGGAGATGAACGGGCTGCTGAAGGCGCATCCCGACCTGGCCGAGTCCTTCCCGCGCACGATCGGCTTCCCCGACCTCACCGACGACGAGCTGGTGCGGGTGTTCGAGGCCAAGGCCGCCGGCTCGGGGTTCGCGCTGGCCCCCGGCGTGCTGGACAAGGTCCGCGCGCTGGTCGAGGCGGCACCGCGCGAACGCGGGCCGGGCAACGTCCGGATCATGACGAACCTGCTCGACCGGGCGGTGTCGATGCAGGGCCGCCGCGTCCTCGCCGACGGGATCGTGGACGAGACCGAGTCCCTCGACGTCATCCTGCTGGAGGACGTCCCGGGCACCCTCACCCGGGGCCGCGACGACGTCCCCGGCGACCCGCTCGCCGAGGTGGAGCGGCTGATCGGGCTGGCCGACATCAAGCGGGAGGTGGCCGCGCTGGTCGCCGAGGTCCGCGCCGAGCAGCTGCGCCGCGACGCCAAGGTGTCCCCGGCGCCCCCGGCCCGGCACATGGTGTTCATGGGCAGCCCGGGCACGGCCAAGACGACGATCGCGCGGCTGATCGCCGCCGTGTTCGCCCGGCTCGGCCTGCTGTCGTCCGGGCACCTGGTGGAGGTCACCCGCGCCGACCTCGTCGCCGAGTTCGTCGGGCAGACCGCGCCGCGGGTGCGGGGCGCGGTCGAGCGCGCCCTCGGCGGCGTCCTGTTCGTGGACGAGGCGTACGCGCTGATGTCCGCGGGCGGCGACCGGCGCGACTTCGGCCACGAGGCGGTCGCCGAGCTGCTGCGGCTGATGGAGGAGCACCGCGGCGACCTGGTCGTGATCGTCGCCGGCTACGACGCCGAGATGGAGCGGTTCCTGGACGCCAACCCCGGGCTGAAGTCCCGCTTCCCCAAGCGGCTGCGCTTCCCCGACTACACCGACGACGAGCTCGTCACGATCTTCGAGTTCATGGCGGCGGAGGCCGGGTTCGCGCTCGCCCCCGGCGTGCTGGAGGCGCTGCGCGACCGCGTCGCCGCGCACCCGCGCGGCCCCTCGTTCGGCAACGCGCGGCTCGTCCGCAACCTGCTGGAGGCGGCGATCTCCCGGCAGGCGCAGCGCATCACCGCGGGGGACGACGAGGGCCGCGAGGTCGACGCGGCGGAGGTGGTGCTGCTGCGCCCCGCGGACCTCCCCGACGCCCCGCCCCGGGAGGACGACGGCGGCTACGGCCTCTACTTCTAGCCCGCCCCCATTAGCCGGCCGCCGCTTGCGGGCCCTCGGCCGCGTAGGCGGCGGCCTGCAGGGAGTACAGGTCGGCGTAGAGGCCGCCGCGCGCCATCAGCGCCGCGTGGTCGCCCTCCTCGATGACCTCACCGCGCTCCAGCACATAGATCCGGTCGGCGTACCGGACGCTGGCGAGCCGGTGGGTGATGAGCAGTACGGTTCGGCCGTCGGCGTGGGTGCGGATCCGCTCGAACAGCTGGTGCTCGGCCCGCGCGTCCAGGGCGGCGGTCGGCTCGTCGCAGATCAGCAGCGGCGCGTCCCGGAAGAAGCCGCGCGCCACCGCGAGCCGCTGCCACTGGCCGCCGGACAGGTCGGCGCCGCCCTTGAAACGGCGGTCCAGCAGCGTCCCGTAGCCGCGGGCCAGCTCCGCGACGACCTCGTCGGCGCCGGACGCGCGGGCGGCGGCGAGCATCGCCGGGTCTTCGCCGTCCCCGGCATGGTCGGCGCCGCGCCCCATCGTGATGTTCTGCCGGGCGGTCATCGGCCAGTGCGTGTACTCCTGCGCGATGACGGCGATGCGCTCCCACACGTCCTGCGGCGGGACGGCGGACAGCGGCACGTCGTCCCAGCGCACCTCGCCGGCGTCCGGGTCGTACAGGCCCGCCATGATCTTGGCGAGGGTCGTCTTCCCGGACCCGTTCTCGCCGACGAGCGCGACGACCTCGCCCTTGCGCAGGTCCAGCGAGACGCCGTGCAGGGACGGTGTGTCCGCGCCCGGATAGGTGAACACGACGTCCCGGACGCGGATGCGCGCGAAGTCGTCCGGCAGCCGCCCGCGCTCCTGCGCCGCGGCCAGCGCGCGGCGCGGGATCCGCTTCTCGGCGGCGTCGCAGAAGCCCAGGTAGTCCCCGAAGTACAGTCCCTCCTCGTAGCACTGGTTGACCGCGAACACCAGGTTCGCCAGCGACGACTGGCCCGACCGGATCGCCAGCACCGCCGTGCCCGCCACCGCCAGCGGCACCGCGCCCTTCCACAGCATGACCCCGAGCGTGATGTAGACGAGCGCCGTGGCGACGCCCTTCAGCATGTCGCCGGTGACCCGCGCTATCGTCTGCCGGCGCGCCAGGTCCAGCTCGACGCTCCGCTGGTGGGCGGCCGACCGGTCGTACTGGTCCAGCAGGAACTTGCGCATGGTGAACGAGCGCACCTCGGCGGCGTGCTTCCGCTCCACCATCAGGTCCGACAGGATCCACTTGCGCCGCGCGACCTCGACCAGCGACAGCATCGTCAGGTAGCGCATCCGGGCGCTGCGCACGGCCGCCCACCCCTCCGGGACGGCGGTCAGCAGGAGCAGCGGCAGCAGCAGCGGATGCAGCACGCCGAGCGTCCCGGCCGCCGCCACCATGCCCACCAGCCCGGTGAGGACGTCCACCGCCTGCTGGACGACCCGCGGCGCCGACATCATGCCCCGGACCTGCGCGCGCTGCAGCTCGTCCAGGAAGTCGGAGTCGTCGAGCGCGGCCAGGTGCACGGCGGTCGTCGCCTCGTACAGCCGCAGCTCGGCGAGCCGCTGGACCTGCGGGTCCAGCCGCGACTGCGACCAGCCCGCGGCCGCCTGCAGCGCGGCCCGCAGCGCCACCGCGCCCGCGACCAGCGCCAGCGACGGCAGCGCGTCCCGGACCCGGGACGGCGTCGGCGCCGCGCTGAACAGCGCGGCGAGCACGCCGGTCGTCGCCAGCAGCCAGAACGCCGTGAAGATCCCCGCGACGAGGTTGAGGGAGATCGTCGCGATCGTGTCGACCCGGCTCGCCCGCCACGCCAGCCCCGCGGCCTGCGCGATCACCGCCGGCAGCCGCCGCGCGACGGTGCCGAGGCCCGTCTCCGCCAGCTCCCTGTCCTTCTCGTGCCACCGGTGCGCGGTCAGCTCCGGAAGCTCGGGCCCGGCCTTCTCCCGCCGCCCGCCGCCGCCACGGCGGCGCGTCCACCTCGAAGAACGCCGTCGTCCACCCATGCGCCACCCTCCCTGCGTACTCCCGCCAGGGGGCAGTGTGCGCCGTAAGGGGGACGGTGTCCGCTTCATGTGTCACATAACGCGGTGATTTGTTCGGACGGACAATCATGCGCGGGATGGACGCGCGGGACCCTCCGCGTTGTCTAAGGTCTACGCATGAACGACCGCCGGGCCCACCAGCACGCCGCCTACGGGCGCGACCCGTACGACCCGTACGACGACCCGTACGCGGGCGACCAGCTCGCCGGGGCGCGCTACGACCAGGGCGGCCCGCGCGGCGGGGCACCGGTCCGGCGCCGCCGCCGGCGCCGCTGGCCGCGGGTGCTCGGCGCGATCGTCGTCGTGCTGCTGCTGATCATCGTGGGCGGGTACTTCTACCTGGACTCGCGGCTGAAGCGGGAGTCGGTGCTGGTCGACTACCCCGGCCGGGTCGCCGACACGCCGGGGACGAACTGGCTGATCGTCGGGTCCGACAGCCGGGAAGGCCTGACGAAGGCCGACCAGAAGCGGCTCGCCACCGGGTTCGCGGGCGGCCGCCGCACCGACTCGATGATGCTGCTGCACTACGGCTCCGGCGGGACGTCCCTCATCAGCCTGCCGCGCGACTCCTACGTCCCGATCCGGGGGCACGGGTCGAACAAGCTGAACGCGGCGTTCTCCTTCGGCGGCCCCAAGCTGCTCGTGGAGACCGTGGAGAAGACCACCGGCATCCACATCGACCACTACGCCGAGATCGGCTTCGGCGGCTTCGTGGGCGTCGTGGACGCCGTCGGCGGCGTCGACATCTGCGTCAAGGACGACATCAAGGACCCCAAGGCGGGCCTGAACCTCAAGGCCGGCTGCCAGACGCTGGACGGCGGCCAGGCGCTCGGCTACGTCCGCACCCGGAAGTACGCCCGCGCCGACCTCGAACGCGTCGAGCACCAGCGGCAGTTCTTCGCCGCGCTGATGAAGAAGGCGACGAGCCCCGGCACGATGTTCAACCCGTTCCGCAGCGTCCCGCTGGCGATGAACGCCACCAGCAACTTCCTCGTGGACGAGAACGACCACCTGTACGACCTGGTCCGCATGATGTGGGCGATGAAGGGCGTGAGCGGCGGCAGCGGCGTGACGACGACCGTCCCGATCGGCGGCAGCGGCAGCTCGGCGGCGGCCGGGTCCTACATCACGTGGGACAAGGCCAAGGCGTCCAAGCTGTTCGGCGCGCTCAAGCAGGACCAGCCGATCCCGCAGGACGTCATCACCAAGTGACGCGGTTGAGCGCCGCCCGCGTGGTTACAGTCGGATCATGTCGGATGTGACGCCGAACGCCGCGGAACTGGACGGGCTGCCGTCCAAGGAGCTGTACGAGCGCGCGATGGACCTCGCCAAGGAGCGGCGGGACGTCGGCTTCCTGTGGGAGCTGCTGCGCGCGATCCCGGCCGCCGCGGCGGCCACCGGTGAGGTCGACCGCGCCGAGTTCAACCTGTTCCACGGCCTGTCGCTGCTGGAGGAGTTCACGCACGCGGGGGAGGGGGAGGTCGGGGAGGCGCTCAGGCCGATGTACATCGCGTACATCACCGAGCACTCCAACGGGACCTGACCCTCTCTTTGCCCGGTCTTGATCTCCGTTCGGCCACCCCTGGGAAACACTCTGCGTAGGCAAGCGACCGCAGAGGGTGGTTGAAGTGAACAAGAAGCATATGAAGATCGCCGCCATCGCCTTCGTGGCGTGGTACGTCATCAGCAAGCCCGACGGGGCGGCGAGTCTGGTCAACAACGCCCTGAGCGGGCTCGGCAACGCGGCGGAGTCGTTGTCGCAGTTCATGAGCGCGATCCCGACCTGACGGACGGCTCCCAGGCCCCGTACCCCCGGCGGTGCGGGGCTTCTTCGCGCCCGGGGCACCAAGCGGTGGCGCGCGCGTCACAGTAAAATCGCGCTTTGCGGGCAGACGCGGCTGGGCACAATTGGATCGGGTCAATTGTGTCGCGCGCTACAAACCAGGGACGGCGTACGGATGAAGAAGAACCTCCGCTATGTGGCGATCGCGTTCGTCATCTTCTACTTGCTGAGCTCACCGACGGACGCGGCGGGAGTGGTCAACAACGCCTTCGACCAGCTGGGCGCGGCGGGCAACCAGCTCGCCGCCTTCGTGAACGCCTTGGGCAGCTGACCGCCCCCGCCGGGTGATACCGGCGGGCGCACCGGGCCGGCGGCGCGGGTCCCCCCGTCCAGCGCCGGCGGTCCGCTCACCGCGGACTGCGGCCGATCTCCTAGGATCGGCCTCATGTCTGTCTTCGACGTAGAGATCGACGGTCTGCGGGGCGGCTCCGCGGACCTCGCGCAGTACCAGGGCAAGGCCGTGCTCGTCGTCAACGTCGCCTCCAAGTGCGGCCTGACGCCGCAGTACTCCGGTCTGGAGCGGCTGCAGGAGCGGTTCGCGGGGCGCGGCTTCACCGTCCTCGGCGTCCCCTGCAACCAGTTCATGGGCCAGGAGCCCGGCACCGCCGACGAGATCGCCGAGTTCTGCTCGGCGACGTACGGCGTCACGTTCCCGATGACCGAGAAGGTCGAGGTCAACGGCGACGGCCGCCACCCGCTCTACCAGGGCCTCGTCGGCGTACCGGACGCCGAGGGCTACACCGGCGACATCCGGTGGAACTTCGAGAAGTTCCTGGTCGGCCCGGACGGCGCCGTCGCGGCCCGGTTCGCCCCGCAGGCCGAACCGGAGTCCACCGAGGTCACCGACGCCATCGAGAAGAACCTCCCGGCCTGACCCGCAGCCGCGCCCTCCGCTGTGAATCGCGCCACACCGGAGGGCGTTGCGCTCTATTCGATGCCCCGTCTACTTTTGAGCCCGGAGGTGCCCATGCGCGGCTGGACGGCGAACGACATCCCTGACCTGCGCGGCCGACGGGCGGTCGTCACCGGGGCCAACAGCGGCATCGGCTACCACACCGCCCTCCAGCTCGCGCGGCACGGCGCGGCCGTCGTGCTGGGCTGCCGCAGCGCCGAACGCGGCCAGGCCGCCTTCGACCGGATCAAGACCGCCGCGCCGGACGCCGACCTCACCCTCGGCACCCTGGACCTCGCCGACCTGTCCTCCGTCCGGACGTTCGCGGCCCGGCACGGCGACGACCCCGTCGACATCCTCGTCAACAACGCGGGCGTCATGGCCATCCCGCACCGCTCCACCGCCGACGGCTTCGAGATGCAGTTCGGCACCAACCACCTCGGCCACTTCGCCCTAACCGGCCTCCTCCTGCCCGCCCTCCGCGCCGCGTCCGCCCGCGTGGTCACCGTGACCTCAGGCTTCGCCTGGACGGGCCGCCTGAACTTCGACGACCTGCAGAGCGAGCGCCGCTACCGCAAGTGGGCCGCCTACAGCCAGGCCAAACTCGCGAACCTGATCTTCGCCAAGGAACTGGACCGCCGCGTCCCCGAACTGACCAGCGTCGCCGCCCACCCCGGCTACGCCGCCACGAACCTCCAGCAGACCGGCCCCAAGATGCAGGGCAACACCTTCATGGAGAAGGCCACCGGCATCGGCAACACGGTGGTGGCCCAGTCCGCCGCCGCCGGCGCCCTCCCCTCCCTCTACGCCGCCACGGCCGACGTGGAAGGCGGCGCCTGCTACGGCCCCCGCCTCCTCCAATAC
>NZ_JABXFD010000064.1 GCF_013372625.1 Actinomadura sp. BRA 177 | reverse complement strand
AATACGCGATCGGGGGCCGTCTCGTGGGCACGGAGGTGTGTATAAGAGGCAGGGCCGAACACGCCGCGCGGCTGCAGGCCCGGGACCGCGGCGTGTTCGGCCTCGGCGGCGGCTCGGGCGGCGACAACCGGATCGTGACCACGCCCGACCCGCTCGTCAGCCTGAAGCGGGAGCTGACCCGGCTGGACGACTCCGTCGTGCTCACCTACCGGACCGACGACGCCGAGGGCCCCGACTACCTGCGCCTCTACGCGCTCGACCGGTTCGACGGCGACCGGTGGACCTACAGCCCGCTGAAGAGCAGCGCCAAGGACAGGGTGGTCTACGGGCAGACGCTTCCGCCGCCGCCCGGGCTGTCCATCGGACGCGTGCACAAGGTGACGACCAGGGTCCATGTGCGGTCCGAGGTCCGGAACATGACGTTCCTGCCGGTGCCGTACGCCCCGACCAGCGTGTCGATCAGGGGCGACTGGCGGGTGCACCCCTCGTCGCTGATGCTGTACTCACTGCGCGACTCGGCGGGCGGGCGCTCCTACACGGTGGAGAGCGTGCGCGCCGACCCGACCGCCGCGCAGCTCGCCGCCGCGGGCGGCTACCCGGCCGACATCGTCGCGCACTACACGGCGGTGCCGAAGAACGTCCCGCAGCAGGTCAGGAGGCTCGCCGAGCAGGTCACCGCCGGGTCGGCGACCGCGCTCACGCAGGCCGTGCGGCTGCAGCGCTGGTTCACCGTCACCGGCGGGTTCAGCTACGACCTGTCCGCGCCGGCGCCGCAGAAGGGCAGCGACCTCGTCGACTTCCTGCTGCACAGCAAGCGCGGCTACTGCGAGCAGTACGCCGCGTCGATGGCGCTGATGGCCCGGATCCTCGGCATCCCGTCCCGGGTGGCCATGGGGTACACGCCGGGCAGCGAGGTCCGGCCGGGCGAGTGGGTCGTCCGGTCGCGGGACGCGCACGCCTGGCCGGAGCTGTACTTCCAGGGCACCGGCTGGGTGCGGTTCGAGCCGACGCCGTCCGGCGCGGCCGGGCAGGGCACCGCGGTCACGCCGACCTACAGCCGTCCCGCGGTCAGCACCGGCGGCGGGAGCGACAGCGGGTCCGCGCAGGCGCCGGACAGCTCCGCCGCCGGCGACGCGGCGACCGCCTCGCCCACCACCGGCGCCCGGCACCGCGACGACCAGGCCCCCGGCAGCACCACCTCCGCGCAGGAGGCCGAGGACGACGGGTTCACCGCGACGCCCTGGCTGGCGGGCGCGCTGCTGACGCTGCTGCTGATGGGCGTCCCGATGGCCCTGCGCTCGTTCACCCGCCGCCGCCGCTGGGCCGCGCTCACCCCGTCGACCGCGCTGTCATCCGACATCCTGTCGCGGGCAAGGGCGAACGGGTCGCCCGACCCTGCGCCCGATGGCGGGCCCCTGCCCGGCGTCCGGCCGCTGCCCGGCCCGGAGTTCCCGCCGGGGCCCCGGCGGGCGGCCCGGCCGGACCCGGCGAGGGTGGCGCACGCCGCCTGGCAGGAGATGCGCGCCGACGCGCTCGACCACGGACTCGAATGGCGGGCCAGCGACTCCCCGCGCGCCACCGCCCGCCGCCTCGGCGAGCTGCTCGATCTGGACGGCACGAGCACGCAGGCCATCACCCGCATCGCCCGCGCGGAGGAACTGGCCCGCTACTCCCAATCCCGCTCCGCCGAGCCGGCCGAGCGGCTGCGCGCCGACGTCCGGACCGTCCGGGAGGCGTTCGCCGCGTCGGTGGGCCGCCGCACCCGCTGGCGCGCCCGCCTGCTGCCGCCGTCCACGATGTCGCAGACCCGCGCCGCCCTCCGCGCCGCCACCGACCGCGCACTGGACGTCACGGCCCGCCTGAACGACCTCCCCACCCGCCTCCGCCGCCGCTGACCGCCCAGCGGCGGCAGGGACCCCCGGATACGCCGACGTCCCGGCCGCACGTGGGCAATCCACGCGCGGCCGGGACGTTCAGCGCACGCCACATCGTCCCCGGAGGACGACCAAGACCCCGCAGGCGAGGCCGGGCGCCGTCCTCCGCTCCGCTGGAGCTCCGCTCCAGACGCCGCTCAGTCGCCTTCGGTGCGGCGGCGCCAGCGTTCTTCCATGCGTTCCATGAAGCCAGCCTTGGCCGGACGGGACGAGCCGCCGCCGCTCGGGGCGGCGGGCTCGTTTCCGATGCCGGTCATCCGCTTCCAGCTCGTCAACGCCCAGACGCAGCACACCACCATGAGCAGGAAACCGGTCACGCTGATCGCGATGGTGACCGTGCCCTCATTGATCACGAGGCCGGCCATCAGGGCGCAGACGCCCACGACGAATCCGAGGGCGGCCTTGATGATCCGGCGCTTGTAGTGAACCTGGGGGTTGGTCGAGCGGACCGCGTGAGCGAACTTCGGATCCTCGGCGTACAGAGCCGATTCGATCTGTTCGAGCATGCGCTGCTCGTGCTCAGAGAGCGGCACGGCACCTCCCAACGACAGCTCCGCGACGGGGTCTCCGATGCGGGACGCGAACGTCAACGGTGATATGCCCAGAATACGAGCACTGTCGAGCGTACGAAAGCGAACGGCCCGTCGAGGGCCCGGTGCCGGTCACCCCACCGCCTTCTTTCATTGTCTTCCGTCCCTGCCGTCACGTCCGTCACCATCGGTCGCCCGTCGCACCAGCGCGGCGGGGCGGACCGCGCCGCGGCCGAACCGGTGCGCGACCTGGTCCATGGCTCGCTCGGCCTCACGCCAGCCGCGTTCGGGCTCGTCGAAGGCGAGCTGACGGGGGGCCTCGCCGGCCGGGCCCAGGTTCTCCACCCGTACCCCGACCAGACGGAGTCGTACCCGTTCCAGCCCGGCCGCCTCATACAGCTCGCATGCTGTGACATAGATCACACGGGCGAGGTCGGTCGGCTCGCTCAATGTGCGCGCCCGGGTGATCGTCTTGAAGCTCGCCATCCGGAGTTTGACGCTGACCGTCCGTCCGGCGTTCCCGCTCTCGCGCAGCCGCTCGCCGGTCTTCTCCGCCAGCCGCAGCAGCGACCGGCGGATGACCTCGGGATCGTCGATGTCGGTGTCGAACGTCTCCTCGGCGCCGATGCTCTTGTCGGGCGTGTGCGGGACGACCTCGCGCGGGTCGCGGCCCCACGCCAGCTCGTGCAGGTGCGCGCCCAGCGCGTTCCCCAGCTCGCGCTGGAGCGTGGCGAGCGGCACCTGGGCGAGCTGCCCGACCGTGCGGAGGCCGAGCCGGGTGAGGTTCTGCTCCGTCCGCTCCCCGACGCCCCACAGGGACGCGACGGGCAGCGGGTGCAGGAAGCCGACGGCGCCGTCGGCGGGCACCACGAGCAGCCCGTCGGGCTTGCAGCGGGTCGAGGCGAGCTTGGCGATGAACTTGGTACTGGCGACGCCGACCGAGCAGGTGATGCCCTGCTGGTCGCGCACCTGCTCGCGGATCAGCCGCGCGATCTCGGCGGGCCGGCCGAGCCGGCGCCGGGCGCCCGCCACGTCCAGGAACGCCTCGTCCAGCGACAGGCCCTCGACCAGCGGCGTGATGGAGCGGAAGATCTCGAACACCGCGGCGGACACCCGCGAGTACTTGCCGTGGCTGACCGGCAGCACGACCGCCTGCGGGCACAGCCGCCGCGCGCGTGTCATCGGCATCGCCGAGTGCACGCCGAACGTCCGGGCCTCGTAGGACGCCGCGGACACCACGCCGCGCGGCCCGGCGCCGCCCACGATCACGGGACGTCCGCGCAGCTCGGGGCGTTCGAGCAGCTCGACGCTGACGAAGAACGCGTCCATGTCGACGTGCAGGATGTGGCAGCCGGTGTCGTCGGCGGGCGGCCCCGGCTGCGGCCCCGGCCGGTGCAGCTGCTGCTTGCGGCTCACGGCGGCTACTCTGCCGGTTTGTCGGCGACCAGGTGCAGCTGGGTCGCGAGGTCCCGCAGGACGGGGTGGACGGCCGCGACGGACTCCAGCGCGATCAGCGCGTCGGCCGAGTCGGAGTCGCCGTCCAGCAGGCCGCTCGGCACCAGGTCGGCGAAGATCCGCACGCCGTGCAGCTCGGCGACCCGCAGGCCCGCGCCGCGGACCAGCGCCGACAGCGTCTCGCGGGTGAAGCGGCGGGGCATCCGGTCGCCCTCGCCCCACCGCCCGGACGGGTCGGTCAGCACCCGCCGCGCGTCGTCGAAGCGCCCGGACACGGCGCGGTGCAGCGCGGCGGCGACCTGCCCGGCGACGAGCACGCTGACCGAGCCGCCGGGCCGGACCACGCCGGTCAGCGCGGCCATCGCCGCGCCGGGGTCGTCCACGAACTCCAGGACGCTGTGGCACAGCACGAGGTCGGCGGCGTCCGGGCCCAGCAGGTCGGGCAGGTCGACGGCGTCGCCCTGCACCGCGCGGACCCGCACCCCGGACTCGGCGGCGCGGCGTTCCAGCGCGGCGAGCGCGTCCGGGTTGGCGTCGACCACGGTGACGCGGTGCCCCAGCTCGGCGAGCGGCACCGCGAACCCGCCGGTGCCGCCGCCGACGTCCACGACGTCGCGCGGACCGGCCTCGGGGGTGATGCGGCCCAGCACGGTCCGCAGCGCGTCCCACAGCACCGCACTCCGCACCCGGCTGTGTTTCATTGCAGTGCCCTCCTCCTTCGGGCCCTGGAGGGCCCTCCATCGTCGGGCCCTGCGCGCGATCGCTGCATCGCTCCGACTCGCCTGGCGGCTCGCTGCGCGATCAGGTTCTCGCAAGCTCGAACCTGCCTTCGGTCGCGATCGCAGGCGTTGGGGTCGTTGCGTGGTTGCGGCGTCGGCTGAGGTGGCCACAGTGCACCGCTTGCTCCCACATTAGAGGGTCAGGGACGGCTTGAGCTGCTGGAGGCGGGAGAGGAGGCCGTTGACGAAGCGGGGGGACTCCTCGGTGGACAGCTCGGTGGCCAGGCCGACGGCCTCGCTGACGGCGACGCCGTCCGGGACGTCGTCGACCCACAGCAGCTCGAAGGCGCCCATCCGCAGGATGTTGCGGTCGACGGCGGGCATCCGGTCCAGCGTCCAGCCGGTCGCGTAGGTGGAGATCAGCTCGTCGATGCGCTCCCGGTGCTCCTGGACGCCCTCGATCAGCCGGACGGCGTGCGGGTACTCGGCCAGCTCGTCCTGGTTGGGACGGCCGCGGCCGGCGAGCACCGCCGAGGGCTCCTCCTCCCGCAGTTCCGCCGCGAACAGGATGTCCAGCGCGAGTTTCCTGGCCTTGGTGCGCGCCGCCATCTCAGGCGCGGCCGAGGTACTCGCCGGAGCGGGTGTCGACCTTGACCTTCTCGCCGGTGGTGATGAACAGCGGGACCTGGACCTGCGCGCCGGTCTCCACGGTGGCGGGCTTGCTGCCGCCGGTGGAGCGGTCGCCCTGCAGGCCGGGCTCGGTCTCGGTGATCTCCAGCACGACGGCGGCGGGCAGCTCGACGTACAGCGGGTTCTCGTTGTTGAAGGCGATCACCGCGTTCTGCTCGGGGAGCAGGTAGTTCGCGGCGTCGCCGACGACGGTGCCGGAGATGTGCGGCTGGTCGTAGGTCTCGGTGTCCATGAAGACGAAGTCCTCGCCCTCGCGGTAGAGGTACTGCATCTCCCGCTTGTCGACGCTGGCCACCTCGACCTTGGTGCCGGCGTTGAAGGTCTTGTCGACGGTCTTGCCGGACAGCACGTTCTTGAGCTTGGTGCGGACGAACGCGCCGCCCTTGCCTGGCTTGACGTGCTGGAACTCCAGGACGGTCCACAGCTGGCCGTCCAGGTTCAGCGTCATGCCGTTCTTCAGGTCGTTCGTCGTCGCCACTGGCTGTTCTCCCGGTCGCGGACCCGCGCGCCTACAGGACGAGCAGGTCCTTCGTCGTTGTGGTGAGGAGCTCCGGGCCGTCCGCGCGGACCACCAGTGTGTCCTCGATGCGGACCCCGCCCCGGCCCGTGAGGTAGACCCCCGGCTCGGCGGTGATCGGTACCCGATCCGTCAGTTTACCGGTCTTGTCGTACCCCATGAGCGGCGCTTCGTGGATCTCCAGGCCGACGCCGTGCCCGAGCCCGTGCGGGAACGCCTCGCCGTGCCCCGCGTCCTTGATGACGTCGCGGGCGGCGGCGTCGACGTCCTTGGTGTCCGCGCCGGGCCGGGCGGCCCCGATCGCGGCCCGCTGCGCCCGGTGGACGAGGTCGTAGAGGTCGCGCTGCCAGCCGGCGGGCTCGCCGATCGCGACGGTGCGGGTCATGTCGGCGTGGTAGCCGCCGTACAGGGCGCCGAAGTCCATGGTGACGAGGTCGCCGGCCTGGAGTTCGCGGCCGCCGGGGTGGTGGTGCGGGACGACGCCGTTCGGGCCGGACGCGATGATCGACGCGAACGCGGGACGCTCGGCGCCGAAGTCGACCATGGCCCGTTCGAGCGCGACCGCGACGGCCCGCTCGGTGACGCCGGCGCGGATCTCGGGGAGGACGGCCTCGAACGCGCGGTCGGTGATGGCGCACGCCTCGCGCAGGAGGGCGATCTCCGCCTCGTCCTTGACCATGCGCAGTTCTTCCACGAGGTGGCCGAGCGGCACCAGTTCGACTGCGGCCTTTTCGAGGAGGGCGGCGTGCTCCTCGACGGTCATGTCGTGGGCCTCGAAGCCGACGCGGCCGTGGCCGTCCTCGGCGGCGCGCGCCACCAGCGCCTGCGCGACCTGACGGTCGACGATGACGGGCAGTTCCGGGCAGACCTCGGCGGCCAGGCCGGCGTACCGGCCGTCGGTCGCGAGGACGGCGGGCCCGTCGGCCGGGACGAGCAGCGCCGCGCGGGAGCTGTCGAGGCCCGTCAGGTAACGGATGTTGACCAGCCGTGTCACCAAGACGGCGCCGGCGTCGCGTCCGGCGGCGAGCGCGGCCAGCCGGCGGCGCCGCGCCGCGTGCGTCTCTCCCCTGCTGTGCGTCTCCCCCATGCTCAGGACTCTAGATGATCGCCGGGGCGGGGCGGGAAGGCCGTCTCGACGCGGTCACAAACATGAGAAACCCTCGACTCTGACTCGAGGTGCGGCCTAGCGTGAGCTGCCGTGTGACCCTTCCGTCCCCCCGCATGGACTTCCCCCCAGGAGGGATTCCCCTTGACCCGAGTCAGCCGACGCAGACTGCTCGGCACGGGCGCGCTCACCGCCGCCGGCGCCGTCGCCTCCGCCGCCCGCACCGGCACTCGGGCCGCCCCGCGGCACGCCCGGCCCCGTCGCTTTTCCACCTCTGCCCCTCCCGCCCAAGCGCATACTGTCTTCCCCCCACGTCCCCCCCACCTCACACACCACAACGACATGCGGACCACCCCCACTTCCACTCATACGCCCTAGATCCCCTGCAATATATCTCAACCCCTCGCCCGCATTCAGCCTCGCCCTTCCGCACCACTTTCGCTTCCCCCTTCCGCCACTGTTGCTCCCCCGGTCTCGTCCCCCTCTCAGTTACCCCGCCCCCCTCTAGACACTGACTGGGCCGCCCAGTCTCCACCGTCACGCTCAGCTCTCACAGCACCACAATAGAACTAGCAAACGAACCCACACCCCCCTCACGACG
>NZ_JABXFD010000709.1 GCF_013372625.1 Actinomadura sp. BRA 177 | reverse complement strand
GATACGCGACCCGGCTGGGTGAGGGCGGGACGGGGGTGTCGGCGGGTCAGCGGCAGCGGCTGGCGATCGCGCGGGCGTTCCTGGCGGGCGGGCCGGTGATGCTGCTGGACGAGCCGACGGCGCGGCTGGATCTGCACAGCGAACGGGTTCTGGTGGACGCGGCGGCGCGGCTCCTGGCGGGTCGGACGGCGGTGCTGGTGGCGCACCGTCCGGCGCTGCTGCGGGTCGCGGACCGGGTGCTGCGGCTGGAGGGCGGCCGGGTCGCCGGGCGGGCCCGGATGGAGGCGGCGTGAGGGGCGTGTGGGGTGCGGTCCGTCCGCACGTGGTGCGGCTGGTGGGCGCGGGCCTGGCGGGCGCGGCGGCGGAGCTGTGCGGGCTGGGCCTGATCGCGGCGGCGGCGTGGCTGATCGCGCGGGCGGCGCAGCGGCCGGAGCTGGCGGCGCTGTCGCTGGCGATCGTGGCGGTGCGGGGGTTCGCGCTGGCGAAGGGGTCACTGCGGTACGTGGAGCGCCTGGCCGGGCATGACGCGGCGCTGCGGGCGCTGGCGGAGCTGCGGGGCCGGGGGTTCGACGCGCTGGCGGCGGCGCGCCCGCGGGCGCGCCGCCGCCAGCGCCGTCCCTCATCCCCACCTGACGCTGCCGCCGCGGCGGACAAGGTAGCTCGGGGACGACGCCGTGCGCGCGCGACAGACAACGCACGCGCGCAG
>NZ_JABXFD010000408.1 GCF_013372625.1 Actinomadura sp. BRA 177 | reverse complement strand
GATCAGCGGGAAGGCGTAGACCTGGCCGGCGACACCGCCGCCGACCAGGTCTACGCCTTCCCGCTGATCGCCCGCGGCCGGCGCATCGGCACCATCGTCATCGGCCGCCCGCCCGGCGACCGCTTCCCGCGCAGCGCCGTCGAGCTGGCCGAGGAGCTCAGCCGCCGCGCCGCGCTCGCCGTCGACAACGCCCGCCTGTTCTCCGCGCAGACCGCCATGAGCAGCGCCCTGCAGCGCAGCCTCCTGCCGCCGGGCATCCCGGAGATCCCCGGCCTGGAGGTCGCGGTGGTGTACGAGCCCGCCGGCGAGGGCAGCGAGGTCGGCGGCGACTTCTACGACGTCTTCGAGAGCGGCCCGCGCCCGGGCGGCTCCGCCTCTGCGGCCCGCTGGCGGTTCGCCATCGGCGACGTGTGCGGCACCGGCCCCGAGGCCGCCGCCGTCACCGGGCTCGCCCGGCACGCGCTGCGCATCCTCGCCGCCGAGGACATGTCCGTCCCGGACGTGCTGACCCGGCTCAACCGGCTCATCCTCGGCGAGGGCGAGCGGGGCCGGCTGCTCACCCTGCTGCACGGCGAGATCGCCGCCCGCCGCCGCGACGGCGTCCGGATCCGGCTGACCAGCGCGGGGCACCCGCTCCCGCTCGTCCTCGACCCCGACGGCAAGGTGCGCGAGGCGGCCTCGGCCCAGCCGCTGCTCGGCGTGTTCGACGGCGTAGAGTTCCACACCGACACCGTCGACCTGCGCCGCGGCGAGGTGCTGCTCTGCGTGACCGACGGCGTCACCGAACGCCGCTCCGGGAACCGGCTGCTCGGCGACGGGGACGGCCTCGAGCGGATCCTCGCCGGCTGCACCGGGCTGAGCGCCGGCGCCGTCGCCGCGCGGATCCAGCGCGCCGTGCGCGACTTCGGGCCCGAGCCGTCGAACGACGACATTGCCCTCATCGTTCTACGGGCGTCATGATGGAGACCAACAATCGGTAAGGTGGGGTGGCGTGGGGCTTGCCTTGCACACGACACGACAGGACGGCCGCGCGACGATCGCCGCGCGCGGCTCTATCGACCTGCACTCCTCCGAAGAGCTGCGCACCCGGCTGACCGAGCTGGTGGACGCGGGCGAGCGGGCGGTCGTCGTCGATCTCGCGGCGGTCGACTTCTGTGACTCCTCCGGATTGAACGTCCTCGTCCGGGCGTACAAGCACGCGCGCGCCCAGAACGCCACGCTCACCGTCACCGGCGCCTACGGCCGGGTCGAGAACGTGCTGCGCACCACCGGGCTCGACCGCTTCCTGATCGAGGGCACGGCGGAGGAGGCACCGGCCGATGGGCGGTGAGAGGACACGATGAAGAACGGCGAGCGGGCGGAGTGACCGACCCGATGACCGAGACCACACTGCGGGCGGCGCCGCAGACCGAGGCCGTCGAGTACGCGCGGCGGCTCGCCGCCCGGACCATGCGGACCTGGGCGCTGATGGACCGCGAGGAGCTCGTCACCGCGATCGTGGCGGAGCTCGTCGCCAACGCCGTCCGGCACGCGGGCACCGCGCTGGAGCTGCGGCTGCTGCGCGGCTCCGGCCGGATCCGCGTCGAGGTCCGCGACCGCGCGGCCCAGCTGCCCCGGCTGACCGTTCCCGGCCCACTGGACGAGTCGCACCGCGGCCTGTTCATCGTCGACCGGTTCGCCAACTCCTGGGGCGCCGACCCGGTGACCGGCGGCAAGGTCGTGTGGGCCGAGGTCGACATCTGACGGGGTTTCCACCCTGGAACGTGCCGCCGCGCAAAACCTCCGGCGGGAGCGCGCTCACCGGACGCGGCTGGCCGTTTGACACGCCCGAGCCATGAAGGGTTCCGGCCGTTCGAGGCTCACCGGAGGCGGCCCGGTTGCGGTGTGGACGTGCCCCGGCTATTGGGGGCTCCGGCCGTTCGCGGCCCGGATCGGCCCGCCGGATCCGCCCGCCCGGAGGTGTCCGGGCGGGCGCTGAGGAGCGGTCAGGCGGACTTGCGGTACAGCTCGGCCACCATGAACGCCAGGTCCAGCGACTGGCCCCGGTTGAGCCGCGGGTCGCAGGCCGTCTCGTACCGCTGGTGCAGGTCGGCCTCCGCGAGGCCCTGGCCGCCGCCGACGCACTCGGTGACGTCGTCGCCGGTGAACTCGATGTGGATGCCGCCCGGGTGGGTGCCGAGGGCCCGGTGCACCTCGAAGAAGCCCGCCACCTCGTCCAGGACGTCGTCCAGCCGCCGGGTCTTGTGCCCGCTGGGCGCCTCGAACGTGTTGCCGTGCATCGGGTCGCAGATCCACGCGACCGGCGCGCCGCTCTGGTGCACCTTCTCGATCAGCGGCGGCAGCGCGTCCCGGATCCTGCCCGCGCCCATCCGGGTGATGAAGGTCAGCCGGCCGGGCTCCCGGCCGGGGTTCAGCCGCTCGATCAGCGCCAGCGCGTCGTCGGCGGACGTCGTCGGGCCGAGCTTCACCCCGATCGGGTTGCGGATGTGCCGCAGGAACTCCACGTGCGCCCCGTCCAGCTGCCGGGTGCGCTCGCCGATCCACAGGAAGTGCGCGGAAACGTCGTAGGGCAGGCCGCTGAGGTGGTCGATGCGGGTCAGCGCCCGCTCGTACTCCAGCAGCAGCGCCTCGTGGCTGGAGTAGAACTCCACCCCGTGGAACTCGTCGGGATTCACCCCGCACGCCTTCATGAACGTCAGCGCCCGGTCGATCTCGGCGGCGAGCTGCTCGTAGCGGCGGCCGGCCGGGCTCTGCTGGACGAAGTCGCGGTTCCAGGCGTGCACCTGGCGCAGGTCGGCGTAACCGCCCTTGGTGAACGCCCGGCACAGGTTCAGCGTCACCGCCGAGCAGTGGTAGGCCTTCAGCAGCCGGTGCGGGTCGTTGCGGCGGGACGCGGCGTCGAACGCGAACCCGTTGACGGCGTCGCCCCGGTAGGCGGGCAGCTCCACGCCGCCGCGCGCCTCCACGGGCTTGGACCGCGGCTTGGCGAACTGGCCCGCCATCCGGCCGATCTTCACGACCGGCACGCTGGCGGCGTAGGTGAGCACGACCGCCATCTGCAGCAGCGTTTTCAGCTTGTTCTTCACCGCGTCGGCGGTCGACCCGCCGAACGTCTCGGCGCAGTCGCCGCCCTGCAGGACGAACGCCTCACCGCGTGCGACGTCCGCGAGCTGCGCCTTCAGCAGGTCGCACTCGCCGGCGAAGACGAGCGGCGGCTGCGTCGCCAGTTCGGCGGCGACCGCCCGGACCTCGTCCGGATCGTCCCAATCGGGCTGCTGGAGGGCGGGGAGGGAGCGCCAGGCGTCGAGGTCCCCGGTGACGGCGGATGTACTCACCTTGAAAGGCTATGACACCGCCCGCCCGGTGCGGGACGGCGAGTTCCGCCGCGGCCGGCCGCCGCGGCGATGCCGACTGCCGCCCCGGCGACGTCCTCGCACGGTGGGGCATGGCCGGGAACGCGAACCGGGCGGCCCCTGTGCCGGGGCCGCCCGGTTCGCGATCAGGTCGGCGCGGGTGTCGCGCGGGTACGGTCAGGCCGCGCGGCTCCCGGCGGCCGCGGGCTCCCGTCCCCGTTCCCGGGCGGGGGCGGGTGCCTCGGCCAGCGTCCGGCGGCCGCTCAGATCCGTCTCGTTCGCGAGCTGGCGCAGCCGCCGCAGCGAACGGTCGGTGATCTGCCGCACCCGGTTGTGGCTCAGCCCGTACCGGGCGCCGATCTGGGCGTACGACAGCGGCTGCCCGCTGTCCATCCCGAACCGGGCGCGCACGATCGCGGACTCGCGTTCCGGCAGCCGGTCGAGCAGCCGGGCGAGGCCCTCGATGTCGTCCAGCGCGAGGATCTCCGCCTCCGGGGTGACGGCGTCCGGATCCTCCAGCAGGTCGCCCATCGGCGTCTCGCCCGCGTCGTCGACGGTCGCGTCCAGGCTCGCCGGGTCGCGCCGCCAGCGCAGCAGCTCGTCCACGTGCTCGGCCTCGGCGCCCAGCGTCCCGGCCAGCTCCTCGCGAGTCGGCTCCCGGCCGAGCTCCCGGCCGAGCTGGCGTTCCGCGCGCCGCAGCCGCGAAAGTTCCTCCTCCACATGGACCGGCAGCCGGATGGTGCGGGCGGTGTGGCTGAGCCCGCGCCCGATCGCCTGCCTGATCCACCATGTCGCGTACGTGGAAAACTTGAAGCCGCGGCGGTAGTCGAACTTCTCCACCGCGCGCATCAGCCCCAGGTTCCCCTCCTGAATGAGGTCGATGAGGGGCAACGAGTCGGTCGGGTATTTCCGGGCGATCGAGACCACGAGCCGCAGGTTGGCCTCGACGAAGCGCTGCTTCGCGCGCAGCCCCGCCGCGGCCAGCTCCTCCAGCTCCTCGCGGGTCGCGCCCGCGGGCGCCCTCCCGTCCTCGAGGAGCTGCTCGGCGTACAGGCCCCCTTCGATCGCCTTGGCCAGATCGACCTCCTCCTGCGCGTCGAGCAGGGGGGTACGGCCGATCCGGTCGAGGTACGCCCCGACGAGATCCTTGTCGGTGACGTCGACCCTGTCGCCCTTGGTACGGGTTGCAGCCATCCTGACCCTTCTCCGGTGCGATCTCCCTAGGGGGACAACGCTAATTACCGCTCTGTGATTCCCGGGTGGGGAATACTGCGAGGCTGTTAGCCGCTCTACGACCTGATACCCCGACTGAGGAGAAACCGACATGGCGACGGTCACACTGACCGCTGAGAACTTCGACAAGGTGGCTCAGGCCGACGGCATCGTGCTGGTGGACTTCTGGGCGGAGTGGTGCGGTCCGTGCAAGCGGTTCGCGCCCGTCTTCGAAAAGTCCTCGGGCAAGCACGAGGACATCGTGTTCGGGAAGATCGACACCGACGCCGAGCCGGAGCTGTCCGAGCGGTTCGGGATCCGGTCGATCCCGACGCTGATGGCGATCCGGGACGGGCTCATCGTCTTCGCCGAGCCGGGCGCGGTGCCCGAGCCGGTGCTGGAGAACGTGATCGAGCAGGTCCGCGGCCTCGACATGGAGGACGTCCGCCGCCGCGCGGAGTCCTGACCGGCGCCCGCGCCCTGGGATCCGTGGCACCGGCGTCTGATGGACGCAGGTGGACGCCGGTGGGCGGCGGGGCGGCGAGCGGGCGGCACGCGGGCAAAGAAGCGGGCGGTGACGCCCGATCCGCCGTCCGGATGGACGATGATGGACGGATGCTCGCCGATGTCGTCCCCTACCTGGTGTGCCCCGTGTGCGGAGCCGACCTCGAACTGGCCGGCCGCGGACTGCTCTGCCCGGGCGGGCATGCCTTCGACATCGCGCGGCAGGGTTATGCGAACCTCCTGCCGGGCAACGCCCGTCCGGGAACGGCCGACACCCCGGAGATGGTCCGGGCCCGGGACGAGTTCCTCAAAGCGGGCCACTTCGACGCCGCCGCCGACAAGCTGGCGTACAGCGTCTCGCGGTTCGCCCCTTCCTTCGTGGTCGACGCGGGTGCCGGCACCGGGTACTACCTGAGCCGGATCCTCGACCGGTCGGCCGGCGTGGCCGGCCTGGCGCTGGACATCTCCAAGCACGCCGCCCGCCGCGCGGCCAAGGCCCATCCCCGGGTGGGCGCCGTCGTCGCGGACCTGTGGCGCCCCCTCCCGCTGCGGGACGGGGCCGCCGACACGGTCGTCAACGTCTTCGCGCCGCGCAACGCCGCCGAGTTCCACCGGGTACTGCGCGACGACGGGCTGCTGTTCACCGTGACCCCGTCGCCCCGGCATCTCGGCACCCTTGTGGAGCCTCTGGGGCTGCTCTCGATCGACAGGCGCAAGACCGAGCGCATGGACGCCGCGCTCGCGGGCTACTTCAAGTTCGATTCGCGCCAGGAGATCGAGACGGAGGCCGTCCTGACCCACGACGAGGTGGCCACGCTCGTGGGAATGGGGCCGAGCGCGCACCATGTGTCGGCCGATCGGCTCCGGGAGCGGTTGCGGCGGCTACCGGACCCGCTGCCGGCGCCGCTGTCCTTCGTCATCTCGACGTACCGGCGGCTCATGTAGGCCGGTGTCCACGCGCTGGGTGAGTTCGAGCAGCACCTGCGGCACCTCGCCGGGTTCCGTCACGTCCTCGGCCCCCGGCACGCCGACCGCCTCGTACATGAACGAGACGGAGACCGAGCAGGCCATACCGCTCAGCAGGAGCCGCTGGAGCGCCTGGCCCGCGCGGAGCCATTCGGCCGGGGAGTCCCCCCGTGTGGTGAGAACCGCGCGCCCGCTGCTCGTCGCCTCCCGTCCTGCGGGCAGGGGGTGAAGCGTCGCCCCCTCCAGGCGGACGGCTTCGACCAGCTCGTTGACAACGGGAAGCGCCGGCCGGACGCCCTTCGCGGGACGGTCGGCGAGGAAGGGCTTCAGCGTCGCGGCGTAGAGGAGGCGTTCCTCGCGGGATACGCGGTGACGTCCGGCCAGGCGCACGGAGGCGAGGACCGATGGGCGTCCGGGGTCCGGAAGCAGCCGCACCACGGCCGCGTACCCGAGTTGAGCGGCGGCCAGCCGAAGGTTCACGAGCGCGGCGCCGCTGCTGAGATGCAGACCCCGTCCCACGGGATCGTGCATGGGGCGGAATCTGTCGGGGTCTGCGCGCAGCTCGATCAGGCCGGGAACGACCTTGAACCGCCAGGCGTGCACGTCATGGATCGTGGGCCCCATCGTCGCGGCGACCACGAGACGCTCGGCGGAAGCGCGGATGGCGACGGGCACATTCACGAGGTGGTCCTCCTGACCTCGGCGGAGTGTCGTGCCGGGAGCCATGGCCCACCCGTGGCGCCAGGTGCCGCTGGACGAGCCGTCTGCGCACGCTACCTCACTGTGACCCGACACACGTAGTGCGTGAAAGGCGAGGTCAGCGGGGTCGATGGTGTGTCTGGGTGACAAGAGTGCGCGGGTGACGCGAGTGCCGCGATTTGACGGTGCCTACGGCGGACCTTAATGTCTCTCCTGCCCCGGGAGACGCGGGACGCCGTACGGCGGCCGGTCTCGGGGAAGCCACCAGGAATAACCCGGTTGTGAGCTGGGTTGGTTCTGTGTGACGCCCCCAGATGGGATGCGGGACGCCGTATACGCGGCGGCCGGTCCAGGGGAGCGGACCTCCGAAAAGCGGTTCGAGCGGTGCTCGGGCTGGTGTAAGGTGGTTCGAAAGCCCAGAACGGGATGCAGGACGCCGCGAGGTGGCCGGCCCGAAGGGCACCTCCTACGGAACGATCATCGCCAGGTCTTCGGCCTGGGGGTAGCTCGTCGCCGCGGGGGGCCTGGAACGCCTCCGACCGTCAAAAAGATCTTCGCTGATCGGCTTGACAACGGGGACGGGACGGGTAAGTTAGAAGGGTTGCCCCGGAGCCGGGGTCCGCGAGAGCGGGGTTCGGCGCGGTGGGTGTCCGTTTCTTGAGAACTCAACAGCGTGTTAAAAGCCAGTGCCTTTATCGGCTCGGTCAGTTGGCCGGGTCGCCCCGTGGCCACCTTTCGGGGTGGTGGGGATTTCTTTGAGGCAATGCCGTCCCTTTTTGGGGGATGGTGATGCTGGGATTTTCTTCAAGGTTTGGCTGCCGGCGGTTCGCCCCGCTGGTGGTCGTTTGGACCTTAATGGAGAGTTTGATCCTGGCTCAGGACGAACGCTGGCGGCGTGCTTAACACATGCAAGTCGAGCGGAAAGGCCCCTTCGGGGGTACTCGAGCGGCGAACGGGTGAGTAACA
>NZ_JABXFD010000708.1 GCF_013372625.1 Actinomadura sp. BRA 177 | reverse complement strand
TGTTGAGGGGAGAGGAGGGGCGCCGTCGCCCGCTCCGCCGGGGGGCGCCGGCGCCGGGCGAGCCCCGCCGGGCCGCCGCGCCCTGTGCCGTCATCGAACGCGCCGTCGTCGAACGCGTCGGGATCGAATGCGCCGTCTCTCGTCATGGCCGGGTGCCGCCTTCACCACTGTCATGATCGGGGTCCTTCTCAGCAGACCTCCCGGGCCGGGCGCGCACAACGTCCCGTCCAATGCCCGTACAAGGCCGTACGCGTCCCCCGGTTCCGCTGCGGCACGGCACGGCGACGGACGGTGCGGACTCCGGGAAAACACGGGAATCGGGCGGAATGTCTGCGTTTATGTCATCTGACCTTTTCGGTGCGGCCAGTACGTGCCTGACTCGAAGTGTCAGACGACCTGGGGCTCGCCGTGGGGGTTCAGATGGCACTCACCGAACCGTCCGCCAGCGACGCGGAGACGCCGGATCCGCGCCGGATCGTCACGCGGCAGGACTTCGCGCGGGAGCTGACCCGGCTCCGCGACGGCGCGGGCCTGACCGTCCGGCAGGTCGCGCGGCGGGCCGGGATGCCGAACGCGAGCGCCGGCGGCTACTTCTCCGGCCGGCACCTGCCGCCGCCTGTCCCTTCTTCCCATCCGACGCTGCCGACCAAGAGGCGAGGGGTGAACTCGGCAGCGACCGTATCATCACAACAAAACACACAGCAGACAAT
>NZ_JABXFD010000249.1 GCF_013372625.1 Actinomadura sp. BRA 177 | reverse complement strand
CGGGGAATGAGGTGGCCGGGGGTGCGCCGGGCGGCGGTCAGGCGGGCGCCGGTGATGCGGCCGCCGGGGGTGATGAGGCGTGATTCCGCTGCAGCTGGGGCGGATGAGTCCGCGTGAGGCCGAGCGGATGCTGGCGTTCGATCGGGAGCACATCTGGCATCCGTACGCGCCGATGCCCGCGTCCGCGCCCGTCCTGCCGGTCGTGTCGGCGGACGGGGTGCGGCTGACGCTCGCGGACGGCACCGAGCTGATCGACGGGATGTCGTCGTGGTGGGCGGCCGTGCACGGCTACAACCACCCGAAGCTGAACGCGGCCGTCACCGGGCAGCTCGGCAAGATGGCGCACGTGATGTTCGGCGGGCTCACGCACCCGCCGGCCGTGCGGCTCGCGGAGCGCCTCGTCGAGATCACGCCGGAACCGCTGACGAAGGTGTTCTTCGCCGACTCCGGGTCCGTGGCGGTCGAGGTCGCGATCAAGATGGCGCTGCAGTTCTGGCGGTCGCAGGGGCGTCCCGAACGGCACCGGCTGCTCACCGTCCGCGGCGGCTACCACGGCGACACGTTCGGCGACATGGCCGTCTGCGACCCGGTCAACGGGATGCACCATCTGTTCGGCGACGTCCTCGCGAAGCACGTGTTCGCGCCGCCGCCCCCGCTCGGATATTCCGCCGAGCCCGACGAGGCGTACCTGGACGAGCTGTCCAAGCTCGCCACCGAGCACGCGGGCGAACTGGCCGGGATCATCGTCGAACCGATCGTCCAGGGCGCCGGCGGCATGCGCTTCTACGCCCCCGAATACCTGGCCGCCCTCCGCGACATCGCCGACGAGCACGGCCTGCTCCTCATCCTGGACGAGATCGCCACCGGGTTCGGCCGGACGGGCGAGCTGTGGGGCTGCGACCACGCCGAGGTCACGCCCGACATCATGTGCCTCGGCAAGGCGCTGACCGGCGGATACATGACGATGGCCGCCACCATGTGCACCGACCGCGTCGCCGACGGCATCTCCTCGGGCGAAGCGGGCGTCCTGATGCACGGCCCCACGTACATGGCGAACCCGCTGGCCGCCGCCGTCGCGTCCGCGTCCATCGACCTGCTGATGTCCCGCGACTGGCGGGACGAGGTGGACACCATCGAAGCCGTCCTGACCAGCGAACTGGACGACGCCGCCGACTTCCCGGGCGTCGCGGACGTCCGCGTCCTCGGCGCGATCGGCGTCATCGAGGCGCGCGAGCCGGTGGACGTGACGTCCGTCCAGGAGATCGCCATGGCGCACGGCGTCTGGCTACGCCCCTTCGGCAAGCTGATCTACACGATGCCCCCGTACATCTGCACGGAGGACGACCTCCTCCACATAGCCGCCGCCCTCCGCTGACCCAGGGCGCCATGCGGTGGTGGGGCGGCGGAGACGTGAGGCGGCTGAGCGGTAGGCGACCGCGCCGGCGGCGTAGGCGACGATCACTACCAGGAGGGTGGGGGCGGCGCGGCCGTCCGAGGGGAGCCAGGTTGCGGCGGCGGCCGCGGCGGCGGCGAATGTCGCGTTGAAGAGCATGTCGTAGACGGCGAAGACCCGTCCCCGGTAGGCGTCGTCGATGATTTCCTGCAGTGTCGTGTCGACGCACAGCTTGACGCCCTGCGACACGACGCCGAGGAGGAAGGCGCCGACCGCCCAGGGACGCTCGGTGAACGACGTCCCGAAGACGAGGAGGCTCACTGCCGCCAGGGCGAGGAGCCATGCCGTCCACGCCTGCTTGCTGATCCGGCGCACCACCGCCGGGGTGATCAGCGCCGCTGTGAAGTACCCGGCGCCGGAGACCCCCAGCATCAGCGCGAACGTCTCCAGGCCCCGGTCGGGGTCGTCCGCGAAGTGGTTGCGGCACAGCAGCAGCGTCATGATGAGGACGACGCCGTACAGGAACCGGTGGAACGAGATCGCGCCGAGCGCCAGCGCCGCCTGCGGCCGCCGCGTGAGATGCCGCGCCCCGTCCACCAGGCCGGACATGACGCCGCCGAGCGTGTCGCGGATGCGCGACATGTCCGGCACGTCCGGGCCGAGCAGTGTCTTCGGCAGCGTCGTCGCGGTCAGGCCCGCCAACACGTACAGAGAGGCCGCCGCCACGAGGATCAGCGCCGTCCCCTCGTGCCCGGAGCCGAAGAGCAGGCGCAGCAGGTAGCCGACGCCGCCGCCGACGAACGCGATGATCGTCCCGGACGTGACCGACAACGCGTTCGCCGTCACCAGCTGGTCGCGCCGTACGACATGGGGAAGCGCCGCCGACAGCGCCGCTAGGAAGAACCGGTTGACGCCCAGTACGACGAGGACGCCGAGGAAGAAGCCCGCGCCGTCCTGCCCGGCGGCGACGAGACCCGCGACGAGGAGGACGAGCAGCGCCCGCAGCACCGGCGTCCACACGAGGATCTGCCGGCGCCGCCACCGGTCGATGAACACCCCGGCGAACGGCCCGAGCACCGAGTACGGCAGCAGCGTCACCGCGAACGCCGCCGCGGCCTTGCCCGCCGTCGTCTGCCGTTCGGGTGAGAAGAACACGTAGCCGGCGAGCGCGACCTGGAACACGCCGTCGCTGAACTGCGAGGCCAGCCGCGTCCCGTACAGCCGCCGAAAATCCCGCCCACGCAGAATCTCCCGCAACTGTCCCGCCTTCACGCGATCACCATATGTCCTCCCCACCCATAAGAACGCCGCCCGTCCGGCGGAGCACTGCACCTGCCCCAGCCGCCGCCGCGACCACGCAACAACCTGGGGCGTCGCGGTCGCACCCATGAGAAGGCCGCCCCTCCTCCAGCCGGGCGCCGCTCACTCCTGCACCTGCCTCAGCTACCGCTGCGACCACGCAAGGGCCTGGGCTGTCGCGATCGCACCCGTAAGAACGCCGTCCGTCCGGCCGGGCACTGCACCCGCCTTAGCCGCCGCCGTGGCCAGGCAGGAGCTGGGGTGTCGCGGTCGCAGCCATGAGAAGGCCGACCGTCGGCCCGGGCGCCACCCGCTACTGCATCCGTCTCAGCCGCCGCTGCGACCGGGCAAGGGCCTGGGGCGTCGCGACCGCACCATGAGAAGGCCGCCCCCCTCCAGCCGTGCGCCACCCACTACTGCACCTGCCCCAGCCACGGCCCGACCACGCAAGGACCTGGACCGTCGCGATCGCGTCCGAAGGCAGATTCGAGCGAAGCAAGAATCTGATCGCGCAGTGAGCCGCTAGGCGAGTCGGAGCGATGCAGCGATCGCACGCAGTGGACGACGATGGAGGGCCCTCTAGGGCCCGAAGGAGGAGTTCACTGCAAATAAACCCGTGTGTAGTCGTAGCCGGCGGTGGTCGGGAGGTAGCGGGCGCCGTGGACGCGGGACGAGTGGAAGAGCGTCTGGGCGCGGTCCAGGAGCGGGACGATCGCCGCGTCTTCCATGATCTTCTGGTCGGCCTGCTGCCAGTAGCCGGCGGCGTGCTCGGCGTCGGGTGCGGTGAGGGCGGCGTCGATGAGGGCGTTGACCTCGGGGTTGTTGTAGCCGCCGTAGTTGGTGGAGTTCTGCCCGTAGGTGCGGCCGTCGAAGAGCGGCTGGATGATCGACCGGCCGTTGTTGCCGTACCAGTCGGGCACCCAGCCGGGGGCGGCGATGTCCCAGTCGCCGGCGGCGCCGCGGGCGGGCGTGCCGAGGGTGCCGGCGTAGAAGGAGCCGCCGGAGTCGGCGATGAGTTCGGTGCCGACTCCGCACGCGTCGAGGTTCTCGGCGATGGACTGGGCGATGAGTTTGTGGACGCTGTTCGTCCGGTAAGGGAACTTCAGCGTGAGTTTGGGGTGGCCCGTCTTGCCGAGTAGTTCGCGGCATTTCGCCGGATCGCCGGACTCGCCGGGCGTCGGGTAGTGGTTGACGGCCGAGTATCCCGAGTTGCCGGGCGGGATCACGGTGTGCAGTGGCCGCGCCACCGACGGCCCACCGACGATCTTGATGAGCGCGCTGCGGTCGATCGCGTACTCCAGCGCCTGCCTGACCTCGCGCTTGCCGAGCGCGCCGCCGTTGTTCGGGCTGCGCGTGTTGAACACCAGGTACGGGCTGTTGTTCGGCGTCTCCCGGATCGCGAACCGCGGGTCGTCGCGGAGCCGGGGGATCGCGGACGTCGGGACGGGCTGGTCCCACGCGAGGTCGGCGGTGCCCTGCTCGATCTGCTGCTGGACGGCCTCCGGCGAGTCCTGCCCGAGGGTGATGCGGATCTTCGCGACGTGCCGCTCGCGGAGCGGGTCGCTGCCCGCCTGCCACGCCGGGTTGTGCGTCAGCACGTACGAGAGCCCCGGACGGTACTCGGTGATCTGGTACGGACCGTCCGAAATCGTGTGCTGTCGCAGTTCCGGGCCGTCCGGAACGTAGGCGTCGTACTCCTTGGGCGCGGCGGCGGTGTACGGCAGCGTCAGCAGGTTGAGGAAGTCGCTGGCGGGGCGCTCCAGCTTGAACACGAGCGTCCGGTCGTCCTTGGCCTGGACGCCCGCGAAATCGTGGTCGCGCTGGTAGGCCGCCATCGCCGCGGGGTCCTTGCCGTCGACGTCGCCGTAGCCGTCGCAGAACTCGTCCATCCCCTTGAGCGTGGACGTGAAGTAGCCCTTGCCGGCGGACGGCGACGCCGGGTTGCAGAGCCGTTCGAAGCCGCGGACGAAGTCCTGCGCGGTCACCGGGCGCGGCGGCTTCGTGTTCCACCGGATGCCGTCACGCAGCCGCACGGTATAGGTGCGGCGGTCCTTGCTGATGTCGCCGTTCTCCCGCGTCGGAAGACGCTCCGCGACGTCGGGCCGGACGGGGACCGTCTCCTGGAAGTCGTTGGACGCCCGCGTCCCGAACAGCGTCCGGGCGAACGTGCGGGCGAGCCCGTACGCGCCGACACTGGCCACTGAGGTCGGGTCGAGGTGCTCGACGTCGG
The DNA here is from genome assembly GCF_013372625.1 of Actinomadura sp. BRA 177. Lineage (GTDB taxonomy): Bacteria > Actinomycetota > Actinomycetes > Streptosporangiales > Streptosporangiaceae > Spirillospora. Next base: position 2,849 of record NZ_JABXFD010000249.1, on the reverse strand, counting down.
ACGACCCGACGATCCGCAGCGTCCCGCCGTCGCGGCCCTGCCCCGCCGCGGCGTCGTCACCTCCCCCCGCGCATCCGGCGAGGCCCACCACCAGCCCCGTCAGCCCCACCGTCACCTTGAACATCTCGCGTGCCGTCACGTTCTCACCTCGAACACTCGGACCTTGGCGCGCAGTCACCGGCGGTGTCACAGTAGGGCCACAGAGTGACAAGGGGCCGGTACATCACCGTTTTCTCTCCAGAAGTAAGGACGCCCTGACAGTGGATGTCCACTGTCAGGGCGTCCCTTGGAGAGTTTGTGATCAGACTCTCAGCGCGCGGTCAGGCTCGGCGGGGGCCGGGCTCAGAGTTCGCCGGCGATGAACTTCTCCACCGCGTCGTGCGCCTGGTCGTCGGTGTACTGCTCCGGCGGCGACTTCATGAAGTAGGAGGACGCCGACAGGATCGGGCCGCCGATGCCGCGGTCCTTGGCGATCTTCGCGGCGCGGACGGCGTCGATGATCACGCCGGCCGAGTTCGGGGAGTCCCAGACCTCCAGCTTGTACTCCAGGTTGAGGGGCGTGTCGCCGAACGACTTGCCCTCCAGCCGGACGTAGGCCCACTTGCGGTCGTCCAGCCACGGCACGTGGTCGGACGGGCCGATGTGCACGTCGGCCTTCTGCATCTCGTGCGGGATCTGCGAGGTGACCGACTGCGTCTTGGAGATCTTCTTCGACTGGAGGCGCTTGCGCTCCAGCATGTTCATGAAGTCCATGTTGCCGCCGAAGTTGAGCTGGTAGGTGCGCAGCAGCTCAACGCCGCGGTCCTCGAACAGCCGGGCCATGACGCGGTGCGTGATGGTGGCGCCGACCTGCGACTTGATGTCGTCGCCGACGATCGGGACGCCCGCGTCGGTGAACTTCTGCGCCCACTCGGGGTCGGACGCGATGAACACCGGCAGCGCGTTCACGAACGCGACCTTGGCGTCGATCGCGCACTGGGCGTAGAAGCGGTCGGCCTCCTCGGAGCCCACCGGCAGGTACGACACCAGGACGTCCACCTCGGCGTCCTTCAGCGCCTGCACCACGTCCACCGGCTCGGCGTCCGACTCCTCGACCATGTCCAGGTAGTACTCGCCCAGGCCGTCGAAGGTGTGGCCGCGCTGCACAGTGATGCCGGTCGGCGGGACGTCGGCGAACTTGATCGTGTTGTTCTCGCTGGCGTGGATGGCCTCGGACAGGTCCATCCCGACCTTCTTGGCGTCCACGTCGAACGCCGCGACGAACTCCACATCGCCCACGTGGTAATCACCGAACTGGACGTGCATCAGGCCGGGAACCCGTGTGTCGGTCGCCGCGTCCTTGTAGAACTCGACGCCCTGGACGAGTGAAGAGGCGCAGTTGCCCACACCCACGATGGCTACGCGCACCGAACCCATCCGGTTGCTCCTTCTCTCTTGTGGAACATGTGGTTTCACCCGCCCCCGAGGGCGCCGGGTCGCCGACTCAGCGGCCCTCGTCCCGAGGCATGTCCTGGTCAATTCGCTTAGCTGACAGTGCTTGCTGTTCCTGCTCGGCGCGCTCCCGCCCGATGAGCTCGTTGAGCCACCTGACCTCGCGTTCGACCGACTCCAGCCCGTGGTTCTGCAGCTCCAGGGTGTAGGAGTCGACCCGCTCGCGGGTCCGGGCGAGCGCGGCCCGGACGCTCTCCAGCCGCTCCTCCAGCCGGCTGCGCCGGCCCTCGAGGATGCGCAGCCGGACGTCGGCGCGGGTGTGCGAGAAGAAGGCGAAGTGCACGCCGAACCCCTCGTCCTCCCACGCCGCCGGGCCGGCCTCGGTGAGGAGCCGCTGGAGGCGCTCCTTGCCGTCGGCGGTGAGCTTGTAAACGATCTTCGACCGGCGGCTCTGCAGTGCCAGTGGCGTGTTCTCCTCGTCCGAACGGTCCTCGGTGATCATCCCGTCCGCGAGAAGCTGCTTCAGGCACGGATAGAGGGACCCGTAGGAGAACGCCCGGAACATGCCCAGCAGCGTGTTGAGCCGCTTGCGCAGCTCGTAGCCGTGCATGGGGGCCTCGTGCAGCAGTCCGAGCACGGCGAGCTCCAGCGCGCCCGCGCCCTTCCTGGCCGCCATCCGGTTCCCTCTCTCGCAGAAGCCGATGTCTCGATCCGATGTATCGAGTGAATGTATCGACTCGATACATCGACAAGATACGTACGGGGTCCCCTCATGGCAAGTGGTCCGTCCAGAACCCCCGGGATCGAGCCTCGGCGGGGCGGCGGGGCGTACTGCACTCCGTGACCGCTGTTGGAGACGATCTTCCGCCGCGCGGGCGGGACGACCGCCGAGGTGGGACGCCGAATACGGCGAATCCAGGGTGTATGTGGCCGAAGTATGCCAAAGTGGCGCCTGGAACCACCCGGCCATGTCGAACGTCCTCGACCACGGGGAGCAGCCCCCCGGACGGCGGACGATCAAGGAGGATCCACCCGGCCGTTTTCAGCGGCGGGGGCGTTGACCAGCCGGGACGGACTTTCGCCGTGCATGCGCTCCCCCCGCTCACCAGCCCGCACAGTACTCTTCGGACGGCGCACGAGTCGCAACAAGGGCCGGGGGCCGCCCCGGGCCCCTGGCAACACCCGTTGTCCCCTGTTGATGAGGTCGCGTGAGTAATCCAAGCCAGCCCCGACCGGAACCCGGGTCGCAGCGGCCGGGCGGGCAGCAGCACCCCCCGCCCGGCGACTCCGCACGTCCGGGTGCCCAAAATGAGCCCGGCGAGCCACAGAACCCTGGCGTCCAGGGAACACCGGACGCCGGCTTCATGGGCGGCGCGGCCCCGACGGCCCCGACTCCCGCGATCCCGCCGACACCGCCC
>NZ_JABXFD010000621.1 GCF_013372625.1 Actinomadura sp. BRA 177 | reverse complement strand
CTGTCAGCATGGTCGGCGGTGCCGGGTGTGTAGACGGGACGGGTGCGGTGCGCACCGACCGCCCGGCGCCGCCTCGGGCGCGCCGGGTGGTTGGTGGTCCCGGCGAGCGGCGGCTTCGCCGCCCGCGCGATCGGGTGCAGGGTCGCGAACGCCGCCTGCTCGGCCGGGTCGGCGGGCACGCGGTGCGGCAGGGGCAGCCACCGGCGCAGCGCCCAGACTCCGGAGGCGGCGCCGACGGCCGTGGCGTACACCACGGCATCCGCGACGGACGGTAGGACCATGACGACTTACGGTAACGTCTACCGTACCCGGCGGTCCGGCCGTTGCCGATTTACGAGCGACTCGAATCGGGCCACACCCGGCCACGCGCGCGTCGCGGCGCGGAACCGGCGCGTCACAGCGGCGGCGACTCGCCCTCGTCCTCCTGGTAGGAGTAGCGCTGCTCCCGCCACGGGTCGGCGACGTTGTGGTAGCCGCGCTCCTCCCAGAAGCCGCGGCGGTCCTTCACCATGTACTCGACGCCGCGGACCCATTTCACGCTCTTCCACGCGTACAGGTGCGGGACGACGATGCGGAGGGGGAAGCCGTGGTCGGCGGTCAGCCGCTCGCCGCCGTGGTGGGTGGCGAACATCGTCCCGGCGGCGAGGAAGTCGCTCATCCGGATGTTGGCGCTGTAGCCGTACTCGGCCCAGACCATCACGTGCGTGGCGTCCGGGGCGGGCGGCGCCAGCTCCGCGAGCGCCGCGGCGGGGACGCCCTCCCACGCGTTGCCGGGGACGGTGAACTTGGTGACGCAGTGGAAGTCGGCGACCGACCGGGCCCTCGGCAGCGCGTCGAACTCGTCCCAGGTCCAGCGGTGCTGCTCCCCCGACTCCGTGGCGCCGAAGACGCGGAACTCCCAGGATTCGGGACGGAACTTCGGGACGGGGCCGTAGTGCAGGACGGGCCAGCCCCGGGGGACGTACTGGCCGGGCGGCAGCTCCGGCGGCCGCGGTGCGGAAGGTTCGGGGTGGCTCATGACGCGGCCATCCTGCCATCCGGCGTGAGCTGAGCCATATCCGGGGGCGGTGCGAATGGGCGCTCCGGACATCGGCTACGCTTGGGTCCGTGCGCAACGTCGTCTATTTCTTTTGGTACGGTCGGCCCGGGTGGCTGGTCTGCCAGGCGCTGCGCTGACAGACCACGGAATGAGAAGCCCCGGGCCCAGTGGCCCGGGGCTTTCTCTGTTTCAGGGGTCGTCCGCGGGATCCACCGGGGTTCCGGGGCGTAACAGGAGAGGCAGCACACCAATGGTCGTCGTCATGGCCCCCGAGGCCAACGAAGCGGATATCAAGGCCGTCGTCTCACTGGTCGAGACGGCGGGGGGTGACGCCTTCGTCAGCCGCGGCGTGGAGCGGACCATCGTCGGGCTCGTCGGCGACGTCCAGCAGTTCGGCTCGCTGAACCTGCGCGGGATGCGCGGCGTCACCGATGTGATCCGGATCTCGGCGCCCTACAAGCTGGTGAGCCGCGAGAACCACGGCGAGCGCTCGGTCGTGCGGGTCGGCGGCGTGCCGATCGGCCCCGGCACGATGACGCTGATCGCCGGCCCGTGCGCGGTGGAGACCCCCGAGCAGACGCTCGGCGCCGCGCAGATGGCTCAGGCCGCGGGCGCGACGCTGCTGCGCGGCGGCGCGTTCAAGCCGCGCACCTCCCCGTACGCGTTCCAGGGCCTCGGCGAGGCCGGGCTGCGCATCCTCGCGGACGTGCGGGAGGAGACGGGCATGCCGATCGTCACGGAGGTGGTGGACGCCGGCGACGTCGAGCTGGTCGCCTCGTACGCGGACATGCTGCAGATCGGCACCCGCAACGCGCAGAACTTCGCCCTCCTGCAGGCGGCCGGCGAGGCCGGCAAGCCGGTGATGCTGAAGCGCGGCATGAACGGGACGATCGAGGAGTGGCTGATGGCCGCCGAGTACGTCGCGCAGCGCGGCAACCTCGACATCGTCCTGTGCGAGCGCGGCATCCGCACGTTCGAGACGGCGACCCGCAACACGCTCGACATCTCCGCGGTCCCGGTGGCGCAGCGCCTCTCCCACCTGCCGGTGATCGTGGACCCGTCGCACTCGGGCGGCAGCCGCGACCTCGTCCTGCCGCTGACCCGCGCCGCCATCGCGATCGGCGCCGACGGCGTGATCATCGACGTGCACCCGCACCCGGAGACCGCCCTCTGCGACGGCCCGCAGGCCCTGGTGGACGGCGACCTCCGCGACCTCGCCAAGCTCGTCCGCGACCTGCCCCCCATCGTCGGCCGCTCACTCACCCCGTCTATGGCAGTTCCCTCCTCCTTCGGGCCTTGACGGCCCTCCATCGTCGGGAACTGCGCGCGATCGCTGCATCGCATCCGACTCGCCTAGCGGCTCACTGCGCGATCAGGTTCTCGCAAGCTCGAACCTGCCTTCGGACGCGATCGCGATGGATCAGGTCGTTGCGGGATCGGGGCGATGGCTGGTGTGAGTTGAGAACAGTGGATCCGGTGCCCATCTGATCGCTTCGAGGCGCCTTGCGGCGCGCGAGGCGGGCCGCCGGCATCCGATGGCGGTATCCCTGCGAGGGAGCACGGAGGCCGCCCAGACCCATGTGGACTGGGCGGCTCCCCCGCTCGATCACCATGAGCCGCATCGTCGCCGGCGGCCCAGTGCGGCTCGCGCTCCCGGTCTGCGCGCGTGGCGGCGCCAGGCCCCGTCGCCTGCTCGTAACCGCCGCAACCTGCCGCTGATGGGCCTGGACACGTTCGCATCACCGTGTACCAGACCGCGTTCTTCATCGCCGCGGGCCGCACCGGCGTGGCGGCGGGCACCGTCGTCACGATCGGCAGCGCGCCCGCGTTCACCGGCCTGATCGGGCTGCTGGCGGCCAAATCTGACCGGCCGCTGGGGGCGGCGACAGTCGGCGCCCGACGCGGGCTGCGCCCTACTCATCGCGGCGGCGAGGACACGGAATCGGGCCCGTAGGCATCACCCTGACACTCCTATCGGGACCGCCTCGGTGGCGTCCGTCCTCGTCACATGGCGAGGAGGACCGTGAGGTTGCCGAGGCGCTGTCCGGGACGGCGGCCGTCCCGCTGCCCCCGATCCCGTTCACCCGCGGCCGGACGCTGCTCGCGCCTGCGGGCGTGTCCGTGTCGCGGGACAGGCGACCTCAGCCGACACCCCAGCCACGCGACGACCTCAACGCCTGCGATCGCGACCGAAGGCAGGTTCGAGCCTGCGAGAACCTGATCGCGCAGCGAGCCGCTAGGCGAGTCGGATGCGATGCAGCGATCGCGCGCAGTTCCCGACGATGGAGGGCCGTCAAGGCCCGAAGGAGGAGGGGACTGCAATAAGAACGCACCGGTAACAAATTGGTCTGAACCATTGGCCGGGGCGGGCGCGGCGAGGATGATGTCCGGCATGACAACGGGCGATGGTGACGCCGGGGGACGGCTGTTCCCGGAGGATCTGGACGGCGTCGACCCGGTCGCCGCGGTGATGCTCGCGGACGCCTGCCGCGCCCTGTCCGCCTACCCGGAGCTCGTGGTCGTGGGCACGCTGTTCACGGCCGCCGAGCACGTCGCGGGCGGCTGGCAGGTGCTGTGCCCGTGCGATCCGCTGCCGCAGGGCGCGCGGGAGCTGCTCGCCGGCCGGCTGGAGGACCTGGCCGCGCTCGCCGGCGGCGCCGCGGAGCGCGAGCTGCTCGCCGCGGCGCGCACGGTGCAGCACGAGCAGGCCGACGAGGTGAGCGCGGGCGGGCGGCGGTTCCGCATCGTGCGGATCGAGCAGCTCGTCCGCACCGGCCCGGACGGCCCCGAGCCGCCCCGCCCGACGGACCTGGACCCGCTGGGCGCCGGCCGCGCCGCCCCCGCCTACGACCTGCTGCCCGCGGACGGCCCGGCGTCGGACTTCGCGACCGCGGAGCTGCTGTGCCAGGTGCTGGACGCGGCGGCGGCGACGGGCAGCGAGCCGTCCGGCGCGTTCCTCACCCCGGTGGCGCTGGCGCCCGCGTTCACGGTGGCCGAGCGCAGCGAGCGGCGCTGGCGGCCGGTCGGCCGGCTGCACGAGGCCCCGCAGCAGGCCCGCGACGCGCTGATCACCTATTTCCGGCACGTGGTGCCGGCGGTGGAGAGCCCGGCCGAGGCCGACGTCGAACGGTTCGCCGAGGCGGCGGAGCTGATGGAGGACGAGTCCCGCCGCAACGGCATCGCGGTCGCCGGGCGCCGCTTCCGCATCGTCCGGATCGAGCGCATCACGCTGATGGGCCCGGACGGCCCGGAGCCGCCGCGCCCTACGGACTTCGACGCGCGCTAGGCCGGGTCGGCGTAGGCGGGGCGGTGCTCCTGGACGGAGTCGGCCAGGTGTTCGGCCAGTTCGTCCACGTCCAGGCGCTTCTCGATCTTGCGCAGGTCGTCGATCCGGGCCTTGGTCTCGGCGCGGCGGGGCGCGAGCAGGGTGCAGCAGTCCTCGTCGGGCAGCTCGGAGATCGACAGGGTGCGGATGCGGCGCGCCTGGTCCATGATCTCGATCTTGTCCATGCCGACGAGGGGCCGCAGGATCGGCAGCTCGACGGCGTCGTCCAGCGCGGTGATGTTGGCGAGCGTCTGGCTGGACACCTGGCCGAGCGCGTCGCCGGTGATCAGCGCGGTGTCGCGCCGCCGGCGGGCGAGGACCTCGCCGGTGCGCAGCATCAGGCGGCGCTGCGCGATCACCGCGAGCCGGTCGGCGCCGGACGACTTGATCTGCTGCTGCGCCTTGCCGAACGGGACGACGAACAGCCGCGACCCGCCCTGGAACTTGTCCAGCTCGCGGACCAGCGCGTACGCCTTGTAGATCGACTCGGGGCCGGTGAACGGCATGCCGGAGAAGTGCAGGTAGTCGACGCGCAGGCCGCGGCGCATCATCCGGTAGGCGGCGACGGGCGAGTCGATGCCGCCGGACATCAGCACGAGGCCGCGGCCGCTCATCCCGACGGGCAGGCCGCCCTGGCCGGGCAGGCCGCCGGAGTAGACGAACACCTCGTCGCGGTCGACCTCGATGGACAGCGTGTGCTCGGGGTTCTTGAGCTTGACGGGCTGGCCGTAGCGGGCGGCGACGAGGGCGCCGATGTGCCGGTCGAGCTCGACGGAGGTCATCGGGAACCGCTTGTCGCGGCGGCGGGCGCGGACGGCGAACGAGCCGGTGCGGCCGTCCATGAGCTCCAGGGCGGCGCGCTCGACGCTGGCGACGTCCTTGCCGACGCGCCAGGCGCGGTGCGCCCACACGATGCCCATGACGTCGCTGATCCGCTGCGCGACCCGCTCCATGGTGGCCAGGTCGGCGTCGTGCTTGCGGACGATGAACACGCCGTGGCGGCGGACGACGTCCACGCGGGCGATGGGCCGGACGGCCTGCCGCACGTTGTCGGCCAGGCGGCGCTCGAACTGCTCGCGGTTCTTGCCTTTGAGGACGACCTCGCCCAGTTTGAGCAGCACGCACGGCTCGCCGTCGACCGGCGAATGCTCCCGGACGTCCGCCGGCGCGGTGTCGAGCGTGGTCATGCGTGATCCTCCTGGCGGGAACCGGACAAGGGGTGTGCTTCTAGTGTGGCCCAGAGAGGGCAACACTGCGACCCGATACCCGTGTTCCCGCCAGGCGGGGACGTCAGCCGAAGAAGACCTCGGCCTCGGCGTAGCGCTCCAGCGGGACGGTCTTCAGCTCCTTGGTCGCCTCGTCCAGCCCGACGCGGACGATGTCGGTGCCCTGGAGCGCGACCATCTTGCCGAAGTCGCCGTCCTTGACGGCGTCGATCGCCTGCAGGCCGAAGCGCGTGGCGAGGACGCGGTCGAACGCGGTGGGCGTGCCGCCGCGCTGGATGTGCCCGAGCACGGTGGCGCGGGCCTCCTTGCCGGTGCGCTTCTCGATCTCGTCGGCGAGCGCCTGGCCGATGCCGCCGAGCCGGACGTGCCCGAACGCGTCGCGCTCGCCGGTCTGCAGCTGCATCTGCCCGTCGACCGGGTGGGCGCCCTCGGACACGACGATGATTGGCGCGTACCGGGTCTTGAACCGGCTCTCCACGTACTGGCAGACCTTCTCGATGTCGAAGGGCCGCTCGGGGATGAGGATGACGTTGGCGCCGGCGGCCATGCCGACGTGCAGCGCTATCCAGCCCGCGTGCCGGCCCATGACCTCGCAGATCAGCGCCCGGTGGTGGCTCTCGGCGGTGGTGTGCAGCCGGTCGACGGCCTCCATGCCGATGTTCACCGCGGTGTCGAACCCGAACGTGTAGTCGGTCGCGTTCAGGTCGTTGTCGATCGTCTTCGGGACGCCGACGACGTTGACGCCGTTGGCGTACAGCTCGCGCGCGACGCCGAGGGTGTCCTCGCCGCCGATCGCGATGAGCGCGTCCACGCCGAGCCCGGCGAGGTTGTCCTTGATCCGCTCGACGCCGCCCTCGACCTTGACCGGGTTGGTCCGGGACGAGCCGAGGATCGTCCCGCCGCGCGGCAGGATCCCGCGCACGGCCTGCACGTCCAGGGCCACGGTGTCGCCTTCGAGGGGTCCGCGCCAGCCGGCCCGGAAGCCCACGAACTCGTAGCCGAAGACCTGCACGCCCTTGCGGACGACCGCGCGGATCACCGCGTTCAGACCGGGGCAGTCCCCGCCACCGGTCAGCACTCCGACACGCATGCCGTCTCCTTCTCCCGCCACCGGGCTCCTCCCTCGATTCACCTGCTCCGACCATGGCCCGCGCGTGACCGGACGTGCCGGCGCGCCGCCATTGGTCTAGACCATAGCCGCTGGCGCGTGCGGTGGCATCTCGTTCCCCCGACGCGGCGGTCGGCGGGACGCGCCGCGTCCGAAGACCCGGGTGTACCCGCGAATCCGCACGGCCACTCCCCCGGGCGTCCGCCGCGGGGACCCGCCGTCATACGACCACCGGACCTCGGCGAGCGCCAGTTCCCGCGCCGCGTCCCCGGCGAGGTCGCCGGGCGGCCCGGTCGCCACCAGCCGCCCGTCGGCGTGGACGTCGACGGCGCGGTCGAGCCGGAGCGCCGTCATCGAGGCGGCGATCGCGTGCCGTCCCCCGCCGTGCAGGTAGGCGACCTCGTACGGGTTCAGTCCTCCTGGTCGAGGCCCTTTTCGATGGCGTAGCGGACGAGTTCGACGCGGTTGTGGAGCTGGAGCTTGCCGAGGGTGTTCTGCACGTGGTTCTGCACGGTCCGGTGGGACAGGACGAGGCGCTGGGCGATCTGCTTGTACGTCAGGCCCTTCGCGACGAGGCGCAGTACCTCGGTCTCGCGGTCGGTGAGGCGGGGCGCGTCGTCGTCCTCGCGGGCGGGCGCGGCGGCGAGGCGGCGGTACTCGCCGAGGACGAGGCCGGCGAGGCCGGGGGTGAAGACGGCGTCGCCCTCGCCGGTGCGGCGGACGGCGTCCAGGAACTCCTCGCGGGCGGCGGACTTCAGCAGGTAGCCGGTGGCGCCCGCCTTCACCGCCTCCAGGACGTCCTGCTGCTCGCCGCTCGCCGACAGCACCAGCACCCGGACGGGCGGGTCGGCGGCGGCCAGGTGGCGGGTCACCTCGACGCCGCTGATGTCGGGCAGCTGCAGGTCGACGACGGCGACCTGGGGGCGCGTGGCGCAGCCGTCCGCCTGTCACTTATACCAATCTCCGAGCACACGAGACGGAATCCACTCACGTAAGACGTCTTCCTCCTGGAAAACAAAAAAACAGTAAAGCAACTTCTCATGGGTCACTACAAATATTTAAGCCTGCTAGTAATACAAATCTAAGAGCTCCCGAGAATACACGGAACAATATATGCAGTCTTCAA
>NZ_JABXFD010000707.1 GCF_013372625.1 Actinomadura sp. BRA 177 | reverse complement strand
GTGTGGTCCAGCGTGGCCAGCGCCGTCTTGAACCCGGTGCCCTCGGCGCCGATGATCCGGTCGGCCGGGATGCGGGTGTCCTCGAAGATGACCTGCCGGGTCGGGGAGCCCTTGATGCCCAGCTTGCGCTCCTTGGCACCGAACGACACCCCCGGATCGGACTTTTCCACCACGAAGGCGGAGATGCCGCGGGCACCGGCCGACGGGTCGGTCACCGCCATCACCGTGTAGTACTCCGACACCCCCGCATTGGTGATCCACATCTTCGCGCCGTTGAGCACCCAGTGCTCGCCGTCGCGCACCGCGCGGGTCTTCATCCCCGCCGCGTCCGAACCCGCGTCGGCCTCCGACAGCGCGTAGGAGAACATGCCCTCCCCGCGCGCCACCGGCGCCAGGTACTTCTTCTTGAGCTCCTCCGAGCCGGCCAGCAGCACCGGGACCGTGCCCAGCTTGTTCACCGCCGGGATCAGCGACGACGACCCGCACACGCGGGCCACCTCCTCGATCACGATCACCGTGGCGAGCGCGTCCGCTCCGCCGCCCCCGTACGATTCGGGCACGTGCACCGCATGCAGGTCATTGGCGACCAGCGCGTCCAGGGCCTCCTGCGGGAACCGGGACTCCTCGTCCACCTCCGCCGCGAAAGGAGCGATCTTGGCCTCGGCCAGCTCACGCACCGTACGCCGCAGCAGCTCATGCTCCTCGGACGGCGCATACG
>NZ_JABXFD010000659.1 GCF_013372625.1 Actinomadura sp. BRA 177 | reverse complement strand
GCTTTGGAGGGGCGGCCGCGGCCGCCGGCGCCGGTGCCGGGTGCGGCGCCGGTGGGGGAGCGTCCGCCGGAGCGGAATCTGGTGGCGGCGGTCGTGGGGTTGGCGGCGGCGCTGCTGGTGCTGGCGTTGCTGATGGGTGTGCTGTTCGCGTGCCAGCCGGTGGTGAAGGAGCCGCCGCCTCCGCCGCCGGAGCCGACGCCGTCGTTCCCGCAGCCGTCTCAGCCGTCGCGGTCGCCGGGGCCGTCGCCGTCGCGGTCGCCCGGGTCGTCGCCGTCGGAGTCGCCGACGACGCCGGGGCCGAGCCCGTCGCCGTCGCAGTCGGGCGGTGACGGCGGCGGTGATGGTGCGCCGCTGTAGCGGGGCGGGGTGTTTTGGCACATTTTCATGATCGCTTTTCGGGGTGCGGGCCGTAGCCTGAGGCGATGACCGCTCTGGATGACCTTGCCGGCCGGTACACCGACGCGTTCGCCGCGCTGGATCCGTGCCTGGCGGCGCTGATGGGGATCGCGGGGCAGGAGGCGCGGCTGACCGACTACGGCCCGGACGGGGCGGCGGCGCGCGCGGAGTTGTCGCGGCGGACGCTGGCGGAGCTGGGCCGGGTGCCGGTGGCGGGTGATGCGGGGCGGGTCGCGGCGGCGGTGCTGCGCGAGCGGCTGGAGGTGGAGGTGGCGCTGGACGAGGCGGGGGTGCGGGGGGCGCTCGGCGGCCGCCAGGTGAT
>NZ_JABXFD010000531.1 GCF_013372625.1 Actinomadura sp. BRA 177 | reverse complement strand
GGGGCGTGCGGGTCGGCGGGGGTGGGGTCCGGGGGTGCCCCGCCGTTGGTCTCCCCTGGTTCTGACACGTGTGACCCCTCCCGGTTAACCCTTCGCGTGTGGGACGAATCGTACGGGGCGTCAGTTCCCCGCCGGGTCGAGGCGCCGGGTGCGGGCCAGCCCGGCGGCGCGGCCCTTGGCGGCGATGACGAGGGCCATCTTGCGGGACGCCTCGTCGATCATCTCGTCGCCGAGGGTGGCGGCGCCGCGTCCCTCGCGGAGGGAGTGGTCGTAGGCGTCCAGGATCAGCTCGGCGTGGTCGTAGTCGTCCTGGGACGGCGAGAACACCGCGTTCCCGGCATCGACCTGCGACGGGTGCAGGACCCACTTGCCGTCGAAGCCGAGCGCGGCCGAGCGCTGCGCGACGCGCGTGAAGGCGTCCACGTCGCGGACGTTGAAGTACGGCCCGTCGATGGCCTGCAGGTCGTGCGCGCGGGCGGCGATCAGGATCCGCATGAGGATGTGGTGGTATGCGTCGCCCTCGGTGTAGCCCGGCGGCTGCTCGCCGACGACGAGGGTCTTCATGTTGAGGGACGCCATGAGGTCACCCGGCCCGAGCACCAGGGCCTCCAGCCGGGGCGAGGACGCGGCGATCGCGTCGATATGGGTCAGGCCGCGGGCGTCCTCGATCTGCGCCTCGATCCCGATGCGGCCCACGGGCAGGTCCATGGCCTGCTCGATCTGCGTCAGGAGCCGGTCGAGCCATTGGACGTGGGTGGCGTCCGACACCTTCGGCAGCATGACCGCGTCCAGGTTGGCCCCGGCGCCCTCGACGACCTCGATCACGTCCCGGTAGGCCCAGTGGGTGTCCAGGTCGTTGACGCGCACCACCCGCGTCCTGCCCGACCAGTCGCCCTCGTTGAGCGCGGCGATGACGGTCTTGCGGGCGTCCTCCTTGGCGGACGGCGCTACCGCGTCCTCCAGGTCGAGGAAGATCTCGTCGGCGGGCAGGCCCTGCGCCTTCTCGATAAAGCGCGGGTTGCTGCCCGGGACGGCGAGGGTGGTACGTCGAGAGCGCATGGCCCGGATGCTATCCAGCCGGTGTGAGACCCTTCGGGCATGGGTCTGAACAGGGCGCTGGTGGAGGAGGCGGCCAAGAAGTCGGGGCTGCTGTGGCTGGACCTGCCGGGCCTGCCGCAGCCGAGGGCCGCCTGGCATGTGTGGCACGACGGGTCCGCGTACGTGCTGACCGGCGGCGAGGGCGAGCAGCCGCTGCCGGGCCTGGCCGAGTCCGCGCACGTGCCGGTGATCCTGCGCAGCAAGGACAAGGGCGGACGCCTCCTCACCTTCATCGCCGACGTGGAGGTGGTCGAGCCGGGCTCCGAGCTGTGGGACGCCGTGACGCCGGTCATCGCCAAGGAGCGCCTCAACGCCCGCACCCACGAGGGCCAGATCGAGACGTGGGCGACCGAGTCGTGGATCGTCCGGCTGACCCCGGCGGACGAGATCACCGAGGCCACCGATGGGTACGCGACCGTCCGCCCGGTCCCGACCCCGGCGACGACCGCCGTCGCGCCGCCGCGCATGTTCGGCGGCAAGCGCCGGCAGGCCGACCGCTAGCTACATCGGCAGCCGGCGGCCCTCCGCGAGGGCGCGCAGCTTGTCCGGGTTCGCGACCAGGTGGATCGTCTGGACCTGCCCGGCCGGGTCGATGTCCACGGTGAAGGCGCTGATCGGGCCGTCCGGGCCGGCCACCACGACGGCCGGCTCGCCGTTGACCACGACGCGCTCGAAGCGCATGTCGCCGGCGGCGACGCCCTCGTAGGTCACGCCGCTGATCCCGGCGAGGAAGCGGCCCACCTTGCCGGCGCCGAAGATCGCCCGGCGCGGCGCGCGGACCTTGCCGCCGCCGTCCGACCACAGCGCGACGTCGGGGGCGAGGACCTCCATGAGCCGGTTGATGTCGCCGCCGAGGACCGCGTCGAGGAACCGCTCGGTCGCGGCGCGCCGCTTGGCGCCGCCCGCCTCGAACCGGGGGCGGCGCGCCTCCACGTGCTTGCGGGCGCGGGTGCCGAGCTGCCGCACGGACGTCTCCGACCGGTCCAGCGCCCGCGCGATCTCCGCGTAGGGGTAGCCGAAGACCTCCTTGAGGACGAAGACGGCGCGCTCCAGCGGGCTCAGCGTCTCCAGGACGACCAGCATCGCCATCGACACCGACTCCGACAGCTCGGCGTCCTCGGCGATGTCCGGGGACGTCAGCATCGGCTCCGGCAGCCACGGCCCGACATAGGTCTCCCGCCGAGCCCGCGCCGAGCGCAGCCGGTCGAGCGCCACATTGGTGGTGATCCGGACGAGGTAGGCCTTCGGGTCGGCCACCTCGGACCGGTCCCCCGCCGACCAGCGCAGCCACGCGTCCTGCACGGCGTCCTCGGCGTCGGCCGCCGTGCCCAGCATCCGGTAGGCCACCGCGAACAGCAGGTTCCGGTGCTCCTCGAAGGCATCGGTCATCGTCGTCAAGCCTCTCATGCACCCTAGGACGGGATGCCCGCGCGGAATGTGACACATCCCGCGCCCGAAGAGTCCGGTGTGCCACGCCGGGTCCGGATCAGGGGCGCGATCATGGGTAGTGTCCCGGGCATGAGCGGAGCTCCGACGCGGGTGTACATCGCCCGGCTGGCGGGCATCGCGGTGTTCGATCCGGCCGGCGACCAGGTCGGCCGGGTCCGCGATGTCGTGGTCGGGCTGCGGCTGGCGCCGCGGCCGCCGCGGGTGCTCGGGCTGGTGGTGGAGGTCGCGTCGCGGCGGACGGTGTTCCTGCCGATCACCCGGGTGACGGTGATCGAGGCGGACGCGATCATCTTCGACGGGCGGCTGAACGTGCGGCGGTTCAGCAAGCGCGAGTCGGAGACCCTGGTCATCGCGGAGATGCTGGACCGGACGATCCGGTTCTCCGAGTCCGGCGAGTCCGTCTCCGTGGTGGACGTCGCGATGGAGCCGACCCGCACCCGGGACTGGCTGGTCACCAAGGTCGCCGTCCGCCGCCGGACGGGACGCGGGCTGCGCCGGCGCGGGGAGAGCCTGGTCGTCGACTGGGACGCCGTGGAGGGGTTCTCCGCCGTCGAGCACGGGCAGGGCGCCGCCGGGCTGATCGCCGCGTTCGGCCAGATGAAGGCCGCCGACCTCGCCAACATCGTGCACGAGCTGCCGGCGAAGCGGCGCACCGAGGTCGCGGCGGCGCTGGACGACGAGCGGCTCGCCGACGTCCTGGAGGAGCTGCCCGAGGACGACCAGGTCGAGATCCTCGGCAAGCTCGGCGTGGAGCGGGCCGCCGACGTGCTGGAGGCGATGGGCCCGGACGACGCCGCCGACCTGCTCGGCGAGCTGCCGACCGAGCAGCGCGAGCGGCTGCTGACGCTGATGGAGCCGCAGGACGCGGCGCCGGTGCGGCGGCTGCTCACCTACCCCGACTACTCGGCGGGCGGGCTGATGACCACCGACCCGGTGATCGTCCCGCCGGACGCGACGGTCGCCGAGGCGCTCGCGCTGATCCGCCGCCCCGACCTGAACCCGGCGCTCGCCGCGCAGGTGTACGTGTGCCGGGCGCCGAGCGCGACGCCGACCGGCCAGTACCTCGGCACGGTGCACTTCCAGAAGCTGCTGCGCGAGCCGCCGCCGACGCTCGTCAGCGGGATCGTCGACACCGAGCTGGACCCGCTGCGCCCGACGATGTCGCTGGAGGCCGTCGCGATGTTCCTGGCCACCTACAACCTCGTCGCGGGCGCCGTCGTGGACGAGAACGGGCATCTGCTCGGCTCGGTGACGATCGACGACGTCCTCGACCACCTGCTGCCCGAGGACTGGCGGGAGACGGCGATGGACGCCGCCGCCGAGGTGTCCGCCGATCCCGAGGAAGAGGCTCTCCGGGGGACGACATGATGACGACACGCCCGATGACCGCCCGCCTGGACCAGCCGAGGGAGATCCGCCGGACGCTGCTGCCGCGCCCCCACTACGATCCGGAGTCGTTCGGGCGCCTGTCGGAGCGGATCGCGCGGTTCCTGGGCACGGCGCGGTTCATCGTCTACATGACCGTGTTCATCGCGGTGTGGCTCGCCTGGAACGTGTTCGCCCCGTCCTTCCTGCGCTGGGACCCGTACCCGTTCATCTTCCTGACGCTGATCCTGTCGCTGCAGGCGTCCTACGCGGCGCCGCTGATCCTGCTCGCGCAGAACCGGCAGGACGACCGGGACCGCGTCCAGTACGAGCAGGACCGGTCGCGCAACGACCGCACGATCGCCGACACCGAGTACCTGACGCGGGAGATCGCCGGGCTGCGGGTGGCGCTGAACGAGGTCGTCACCCGCGACTTCCTGCGCTCGGAGCTCCAGCAGATCATCAAGGAGCTGGACGCGAAGGAGCACGTCCCCTAGCCGGGGAGCCGCTCGTCGGCGAGCTTGTCGAGGATGTGCCCGAGGGTGCGCAGGTCGGCCTCGTCCAGGCGGCTGAGCATGTGGTCCTGGACGCCCTGCCGGTAGGTGGGGGTCGCGGCGGCGAGCAGGTCCCGTCCCGCGTCGGTCAGCACGGCGAACAGGCCGCGGGCGTCGTCCGCGCAGGACTGCCGGGCCACCAGCCCGTCGCGCTGCAGCCGGTCGACGAGCCGGGTCAGGCCGCTGCGCGACAGCAGGACGCGGTCGGCGAGGTCGTTCATCCGCAGCCGCCCGCCCGGCGCCTCGCCGAGATGCATGAGCACCTCGTAGGGGCCGAGCGCGAGGCCGTGCCGGGCCAGCAGGTCGGCCTGCAGGCGCCGGGACAGCTGCGCCTGCGCCCGCAGCATCGTCCGCCAGACGACCAGCTCGGCGGCCGTGAGGGTACCGGTGGTCACCGGACCGATGTTACGGCCGGCGGGCCGCGCGCGCGATGGAGACCCACGCGACATGTGAGGACGGCCACCCTGATTAGCAGGTAGGGCCCACGGGTTCATACCATGGACGCATGGCCTCCCAATTGACTACCGAGCGGGTGACCGAGGCTCTCGCCACGGTGAACGATCCTGAGATCCACAAGCCCATCACCGAGCTCGACATGGTCAAGAGCGTCGACATCGCCTCGGACGGCACCGTCCGCGTCGGCGTCTACCTGACCGTGGCGGGGTGTCCGATGAAGGACACCATCACCAAACGTGTCACGGAGGCCGTCTCCAAACTCGACGGGGTCGCCTCGGTGCAGGTCGAGCTGGACGTGATGAGCGAGGAGCAGCGCAAGAACCTGCAGACCAAGCTCCGCGGCGGACAGCCCGCCAAGGAGATCCCGTTCGCCAAGCCGAACTCGCTGACCAAGGTGTACGCGGTGGCGAGCGGCAAGGGCGGCGTCGGCAAGTCGTCGGTGACGGTGAACCTCGCCGCCGCGCTCGCCGCGCAGGGCCGCAAGGTCGGGGTCGTGGACGCCGACATCTACGGCCACTCGGTGCCGCGGATGCTGGGCGTGCGGAACTCGCCCACCAAGGTCGAGGACATGATCCTGCCGCCGACGGCGCACGACGTCAGCGTGATCTCCGTCGGCATGTTCACCGCCGGGAACCAGCCGGTCGTGTGGCGCGGGCCGATGCTGCACCGCGCGCTCCAGCAGTTCCTCTCGGACGTGTACTGGGGCGACCTCGACATCCTGCTGATGGACCTGCCGCCCGGCACCGGCGACATCGCGATCTCCGTCGCGCAGCTGCTGCCGTCCGCGGAGATCCTCGTCGTCACCACCCCGCAGCAGGCCGCCGCCGAGGTGGCCGAGCGGGCCGGCGCGATCGCCGCGCAGACGCACCAGCAGGTCGTCGGCGTGATCGAGAACATGTCCTACCTGTCGTGCCCGCACTGCGGCGAGCAGCAGTTCATCTTCGGCGAGGGCGGCGGCCAGACGGTCGCGGACGCGCTGACGAAGACGCTCGGGACCCGCGTCCCCATGCTCGGCCAGGTGCAGATCGACCCGCGCCTGCGCGAGGGCGGCGACAACGGCGTCCCGCTGGTCCTGTCGGACCCCGACGCCGGCGCCGCCAAGGAGCTGCGCACCATCGCCGACAAGCTCGCCGGCCGCAGCCGCGGCCTCGCCGGCATGTCCCTCGGCATCAGCCCCAAGGGCCGGTAACACGCGACGAGAAAGGCCCCGCCGGACGTCCGGCGGGGCCTTCGTCGTACCGATCAGGTCGCTTCGTTGTCGAAGGGGGGCTTCTCGCCGTTCAGCTGGCCGGCCGCGGTGGCGTAGGACGGCTCGTCGTCGAAGAGGCCGTTGCCGTTCTTGGTCGCCGGGTAGGTGTCGTCGTCCTCCAGCAGGTGCTTGCGGACGAACGTCTTGGGGTTGAGGTCGTTCAGGTCGAAGTCCTTGAACTCCGGCCCGAGCCCCTCCTGCAGGTCCGCCTTGGCGCTGTCGGCCATCTGCCGGAACTGCCGCAGCATCCGGCCGGCCTGCCCGGCGACCTGCGGCAGCTTGTCCCCGAAGATGACCAGGGCGAGGACGACCAGCACCGCCATCTCACCGAGTCCGACGTCGAACACCCGTCCTCCACAAGCCGTCAGGGGCCGGTCCCCGCGGACCGGCCCCCTCAGCGTATCCCGAGCCCGGACGAACCGGACCTGCGGATCCTGGCGAGTCATTGCGGGAAGCCCCCACACCCCCGCTCCAGGCTCCGGTCAGTCTGCGCCCAGCGTCACCTGGACCGTGCTCTCCTTGCCGTCGCGCTGGTAGGTGACCTTGATCTGGTCGCCGGGGGCGCGGCTGCGGATCTGCGCGATCAGGTCGGTGGCGTCCTCGATCGGCTTGTCGTCGATCTTGGTGATGACGTCGCCGGGCTTCAGCCCCGCCTTGTCCGCCGGGCCGCCCTTGATCACCGGGTCCTGCCCGTTGACCTGCTGCGACATGATCTTGGCGCCGCCGTCCTGGTAGCGCGGGTCCGGGAAGACGCCGAGCTTGGCCTGCCGGACGGTGCCGCTGCGGATGATCTCCTCGGCGACCCGCTTGCCCTGGTTGATCGGGATCGCGAAGCCGAGGCCGATGCTGCCGCTGCGCTGCTCGCCGCCGAGGGACTGGCCGCCGAGCGTCGCGATCGCGGTGTTGATGCCGATGACGCGGCCGTTCGCGTCCACCAGCGGGCCGCCCGAGTTGCCGGGGTTGATCGCCGCGTCGGTCTGGATCGCGTTCAGGTAGGACGCGTCGCCGCCGCCCTCGCCCTGCGTGGGCACGGCCCGGTTCAGCGAGCTGACGATGCCGGTGGTGACCGAGCCCTGCAGGCCGAGCGGCGAGCCGATCGCGATCACCGGGTCGCCGACGGCGATCTTGCTGGAGTCGCCGAGCGGCAGCGCGGGCAGCGAGTGCTGCCCCTCCGGCTTGAGGACGGCGACGTCCGAACTCGGGTCGGAGCCCTTCACCGTCGCGGGCAGCGTCTTCTTGTCGTTGAAGACGATCTGGATCTGCCCGCCGCCCGCGCCGGCGACGACATGGTTGTTGGTGACGACGTAGCCGCCGTTGACGATGAAGCCGGTCCCGCCGACCTCGCCCTGCGCGGACTGCACGCGGATCATCACGACGCTCGGCAGCACCCGCTGCGCGACCCCGGCGACGGAGTCCGGCGGGCGGCTCTGCACCTTGGTGTCGTTGCTGTCGCTGCCGCCGAGGCTGACCGAGCCGCCGTTGCCGTCGCCGTTGGTGGCGATCACGCCGATCCCGGCGCCGAGCGCGCCGGCCACCAGCGCGACGATCAGCGCGACGACGGCGAGCAGCCCGAGGCCGGGTCCGCCGCGCGAGGACGGCGGCATCGCGGGCACCGGCGCCCAGTTCGGCCCGGTGCCGCCGGGCGGCATCCCGTAGCCGGACATCGGGCGGGGCCCGGGAC
>NZ_JABXFD010000245.1 GCF_013372625.1 Actinomadura sp. BRA 177 | reverse complement strand
TAAGAGGCGGCCGGCAGGGCTGGCCGGCCGCCGCCGCCCGCCGGTACCTGCTCGACGGCACGTTCGCCCTGCTGGACGGGGCCAAGCCGGCGGAGACCGAGCCGCCCGCCGCGCACGTCCTCAACCGGGACCTGCTGCCGGCCGGCGACCTCCCCTTGGACCCGCGCACGCTCCAGCCCGCCGGTGAGATCGTCCTGGCGGATCTCGTGCCGGTCGCGCACGCCGGCCGCCCCGACTGGGGGACGGTGTTCGAGGCGCGGGCCGCGCGGCTCGACCACGAGGGCACGCAGGCGGTCGTCTCCGTCCTGCGGGCGCTCGACCCGGAGGCCGCCGCGCGGCTGCGGGCCCGGCGGGACGACCTGGTCCGCGCCGCCCGCGACAAACGGGAAGAGCATGTCGAGCAGTTGCGCGACCTGATCGCCATGTCGCGGCGGGACGGGCTGCTCACCGAAGGCGAGGAACGCGAGGCCGAGGAGGCGGTGCGGCTCCTCACCGCCGGCGACCGCCGCGACTTCGACCGGATCGGCCGCGAACTCGACGCGCTCCGCGCCCGGCTGGACGAATGGTGCAAAACGAGCATCCAGGCGGCGCGCGAGGCGCTCGACGAGGCGCGGCAGACCGGCGACCTCCGCACAGCGGACACAAAGCGCATCGAAGACCACATCAAGGGCCGAGACCTCACCACCGCCCGCGAGTTCATCGCGCAGCTGAAGGCGGGCAAGCAGCTCCCGGAGAAGGCCGAAAGCCTCGACTTCGCCCACTTCTACCCCGCGTTCCCGGACGTCTTCCACCGGCACTCAAGGCAGACCGGGAAACGCGCTCGCAAGCAGGAGACCAGCGGGTACATCGACGCGCTGAAGGACGCCCTGATCGCCGGCCGCGACGTCGCCGAGCCGGAGCTGTACGACCTGCTCGCCACCGCCGGCATCGACATCCCGCAGACGCGCGAGGCGTC
Organism: Actinomadura sp. BRA 177; assembly: GCF_013372625.1. Classification (GTDB taxonomy): domain Bacteria; phylum Actinomycetota; class Actinomycetes; order Streptosporangiales; family Streptosporangiaceae; genus Spirillospora. The sequence goes on along the minus strand of NZ_JABXFD010000245.1, from coordinate 40,094 downwards.
CCGCCGGGTCGCGGGGGAGGGGCTGCGCAAGTGGCTGAACCTCCGCGACGGCCGCAGCAAGACGCCGGGGAACCTGCGCTCGCTGATCGACGCGACGCTCAAGATGATCGGGCTGGAGGGGACGCAGGGCGACGCCGACCAGGGCCCCGACCGGATGTGGATCGTCCTCGACGGCGTCCGGCACGTCGGCTCGGTCGGCGGGGCGCTGCTGCCCGCGTTCGGGTCGCAGAAGAGCCCGTCCGGCGGGCGGCTCCGGCTGCTGCTGCACTGGGGACGCCCCGGCCCGCAGCAGCTCGTCGACCTCCTGAACGGGCAGCCGGAGGGCGAGACCGTGCTCGCTCTCTACTTCGGCGTCCTGTCGGCGGACGACCGCGCGCAGCTCGGCGAGGCCGCCCGCAAGCGCCGCGCGCCGGTCGCCGGGGTGCTCGACGACGCCGCGATCGCCTACCTGGCGTGCCGGCCGCAGGACTGGTCGGTCGCCGTGGCGCTGATGGCGCCGTTCACCTCCACTGACCCCTACACGCCGACCGGCGGCGTCCCGGAGGAGATGTTCTACGGGCGGTCCGAGCAGCTCCGCAAGGTCACCGACCGGCGGGGCCCGTCGTTCGTGTTCGGCGGGCGGCAGCTCGGCAAGTCGGCGCTGCTGCGCAAGGCTGAGCGCGACCTGGCCGCCGACCCGAACCGGACGGTGATCCTGGAGACCATCCAGACGGTCGGGCTGGTCCGGTCGATGTCGCTGTGGCCGATCCTCGGCGACCGGCTCGCGAAGGCCGGCGTCGTCCGGTCCGGGCTGACCGGCCGCGACCAGGTGATCGACGCGGTGCGCGGCTGGGCGGACGCCGACGGGAACCGGCAGCTGCTCATCCTGCTGGACGAGGCCGACGGCTTCCTCAACCGGGACGCCGAACGCGGCCGCTTCGAGGACGTCACCGCGCTGCGCACCCTCATGGAGGACACCGGCCGCCGCGTCAAGGTCGTGTGGGCGGGCCTGCACCAGACCGCGCGCTTCCACGGCCTGCCGAACCAGCCCCTCGCCCAGCTCGGCGAGCCAATCGCGATCGGCCCGCTCGACCCGCAGGACGCGTTCGACCTGCTCGTCCGGCCGCTCGCCACGCTCGGCCTGGTGTTCCCCGAGACGCTCGCCGCCCGGGTGATCGCCGAGGCGAACAACGCCCCCGCGCTCGTCCAGCTGTTCGCCGGGAAGCTGCTCGCCCGGCTGCGGGAGACCCCGCGCACCCTTCCGTACGAGATCACCCGGGAGGACGTGGCGGAGGTCTGGCGCGACCAGAAGCTCGTGGACGGCTTCCAGAAGCGGTTCGACTACACCCTCACCCTCGACAAGCGCTACAAGGTGATCGCCTACACGGTCGCCCTCCACGCGCTGGACGACGGCGCCGACGAGGCCCTCACCGTCCGGCAGCTGCGCGAGGAATGCCGGTACTGGTGGGCGCGCGGGTTCGAGAACTGCAGCGGCGACGACTTCCGCAGCCTCCTCGACGAGTGCGTCAACCTGGGCGTCCTCGGCGTGGACGACGGCCGGTACCGGCTGCGCACCCCGCACGTGCTGCGGCTCCTCGGCGGCGTCCGCGAGATCGAGAACGTCCTCGAAAGTGCCGCCGACTTCGACGACCCCGACGAGTTCGACGCGCACTCCTACCGGATGCCGCACCTGACCGGCCCGGACCGGGCGCCGCTCAGCATCGGGCAGCTCACCGGGCTGCTGCGGCCGGGCCGCCTCGTGCACGTGGTGGCCGGGTCGGCGGCGCTGCACGCCGAACGGGTCGCGGCGGCGCTGCAGGCGATGCCGTCCGACCGCTCCGACCTGGAGATCCGGGTCGTCCGGCCGGGGGAGGCGACGTTCGACAGCGCGGTGCTGCGCGCCCGCCGGCACCCCGGGCACGACGTGATCGTGGTCGACCTGCACGCGGCGCGGGACGGCGAGCAGTTCGAACGGCGGTTCACCGAGGCGCGGCACGCGGTCGCCGACCGGTCCGGGGACGGCACCCTGTCCATCGTGCTCGTCGCCGGCCCCGCCGCGGCCGCCGGGTGGCTCCGGTACGCGGCCGACGACGACGTCGAACTGGTGCCGCTGCGGCGCTTCGACGCGCCCGCGATCCGGCAGTGGATGCTGGAGGACTCGCTCGGCTTCCCCGACGACGCCGGGCAGCGCGAACTCCTCCGGCGCACCGGCGGCTGGCCGACCCTGGTCGGCCGGGTCGTCACCGGCCTCGCCGGACGTGACCGCGACCAGGCCCTCGACGCCGTGCTGCGGCAGGTGCGCGCCAAACCCTCGACGTTCCTGGACGACACCGGCGTCCGCGCCGACCCATGCCTCGCCGCCGCGTGGCACGTCCTGGTCAAGGAGGACGACCGCGGCACCATCGAAGACCTCACCACCCTCCTCACCCTCTACGGCGAGGACGGAACGGCCGGCCTAACTCCTCCTGACCTGCGCGAACACGGCTACGACGGGCTGCACGACCTGGTGGAGGCGTTGCGGGTACTCGGCGCGCTGGAGCCCGTGGACGGCGAGCTGGCCTGCGAACCCGTCCTCGCCGACGCCACCCGGCGGTCCGGATGACCGTCACCGAGCCCGCCATCAGCTCGGACGCGCTCGGGCCGGTGCTGCGCGCGGTGGCGCTGGCCGTGCTGGAGCGCCAGTCCGCCGCCCGGCTCCCGTCCGACCCCGACGCGCTGGTCAGGGGGCACACGCCGCTGCTGCTGGAGGCGGCCGAACGCTTCCCGGCGCTGCGCGCCCAGGCCGCCGCCCGCCTCACCGACGCCGGCGACGAGGCCCGCGCGCTGGCCGCCGTCCTGCTGCACCCCGACGACGGCGTCGTCCGCACGGCGCTGGCCTGGATCGGCCGCCGCGAACGGGCCGCCGAGCGCGCCGCCCGTGACGCCGACCGCACCGCCCGCCGCATCTCCCACCTGCGCAAACGCGTAAAGACCGAGCAGGGCCGCCTGGAGTACGCCCGCCGCGACGCACAAGAAGCCTCCCAGCAACTCACCGCGACCCAAGAGGCCCTGGCCGAACAGGAGGAGCGAGCAGACACCCTGACCCGGCGCCTGGCAACCGAACACCACCGCTGGACAGACCCACGAGCCCTGGCCGCCGCCCTCCTCACCACCCTCGAACGGCCGTCCGCCGACCCCAGAGCAACAACGGAGAACACCCCAGCCGCCCGCCACGCCGCGCCCCAGGCCGCTGCTCCCGGAGGCACGCTGGGGGACGCTCCGGCCGTTCGCCGCGCCGCGCCCCAGGCCGCTGTCCCCGGAGCTTCCGAAGGGGACGAGGCGGCCGCCGTTCGCCGTGCCGCGCCCCCGGCCGCTGCCTTTGGTGTGCTCCGAGGGGGTGTGGTGGGTGAGTCGGCCGTCGCTGGTGAGAGCACGCATTTGGCTGCTGCCGCTCGTGCCGTGGGGAAGGGGCCGGAGGAGGTGCTCGGGGTTCTGCGGGCGCTCGTGGATCCGGCGCCGCCGCCGGTTGTGGTCACCACTGAGTTGAACCTGCGGGTCGTGCCGCTCGGCGGGGATACGCATATCGGCGGCTCGTGCGTGCTCGTGGAGGCGGGTGGCACACGGATCCTCGTGGACGCCGGGCTTCGGCCCGGTGATCGGGCCGAGCCGCCTCGTGACATCGGGCGTGCCCTTGACGGCTCGCTGGACGCGGTGGTCGTGACCCATGCGCACAACGACCACTGCGGGTACGTTCCCGCGATGGTCGCGCGCCGTCCCGGAGTGCGGGTGCTCGCGTCGCCGGAGACTGCGGCGCTCATGCCGGTGATGTGGGCCGACACCGCCAAGGTGCTCGCGGCGCGGGAACGCGGGCGAGCGCGCTGGGGCGACTCGGGCGACGTCCTTTACGGGGCGGCGGACGTCGAGGCCGCGAGCCGGCGGCGGGAGGAGTTGCCGTTCGGGGTGCCGCGGCGGATCGGGGCGCTGACCGTCGAGCTGTTCCCGGCCGGGCACATCCTGGGCGCCGCCGGGGTGGTGGTGCGCGCCGGCGACCGCCGCGTTGTCATCACGGGCGATATTTCGGGATTCCGGCAGGAAACGGTCGGTGGCTATGTCGTTCCGGAGTCCGCCCGTGCCGCCGACCTTCTCGTCCTGGAGTCGACCTGCTGCACCGAGGAGCACGACGACCGTGATCTGCGGGTGGACGAGCTGGTGCGCGCGGTCGCCGACGTCACCGGGAGCGGCGGCCGGGTGCTGATCCCCGCGTTCGCGCTCGGCCGCGCCCAGGAGATCGCGATGATCATGCGGCGGCACTTGCCCGAGGTACCGGTGCGGCTGGACGGCATGGCCGCCGAGTTGGCCACCGTGTTCGAGTCCCTGGACCCGGCGCTGCGCGTGTTCGGGGGAGCCACCGCGGTCGCGAACCGTCCCGCCGAACTGGACGCCTTCCGGACCGGGGTCGTCATCTCCACGTCCGGCATGCTGACCGGCGGCCCGGCCGTCCGGTGGGCGAGCCGGATCCTCCCCGAACCGGGCAGCGCCCTGTTCATCTCCGGCTACCAGGACGAGGAGTCGCCCGGCCGCGCACTGCGCGACCTCGCGGAAAAGGGCGGAGAATTCCCCCTTCTCGACCACGGCCGCGAGATCACCGTTCCGGTGCGCGCCCGCGTGGACAGGATCCGCCTTTCCGCGCACGCCGACCGCCGCGGCCTTCTCGGCATCGCCGACGAGGTCGCGGCGCGGGAGGTCATGCTCGTGCACGGGATTCCGGGACGGCAGCGCACGTTCGCCGAAACCCTCCGCGTGCATGGCCGGCGGCCGGTGGCGACCGGCCCCTGGAACCTGGGCGGCGACGGCTGGCCAAAGGGATTCCTGTGATCAGTGGGGCTGCCGGGATTGCCGGGTAAATGGTTGTTACCATGCACGTCCCCGGCAGCTGAGAATTTCCGGATATTTCGGATTGCAATGGCGAATTCTGACGAATGTCGTTGATCAGCTCTGGGGCTTGAGAGAATGGCGGGACGGGTATAAGCCGCACGGCACAATTCGATACGACGCTCCGGAGTGCAGATGCGTCTTACCCGCCCCTGTCTGGCCGCTCTCGGTGCGGTGACCTTCGCCGCCACATCACTGCTGTGGTCCGGTTCCGCCTCGGCGGCCGGGACCAACTACGTCGCACTCGGGGACTCCTACTCCTCCGGCACGGGGGCCGGAAGCTACGACTCCGGCAGCGGGTCGTGCAAGCGCAGCGCCAACGCCTACCCGAACCTGTGGGCGGCGGCGCACTCGACGTCGTCCTACAAGTTCGTGGCCTGCTCGGGGGCGACCACCGCGACCATCGCGAGCGGGCAGCTCGGCGCGCTCGGCTCGTCCACCACGCTCGTCAGCCTCACGGCCGGCGGCAACGACGCCGGGTTCGCCGACGTGATGGAGACCTGCGTCCTGCACTCGACCTCGACCTGCCAGAGCAGGGTGGCGGAGGCCGAGAGCTACATGAAGAACACTCTGCCCGGCCGCCTCGACTCCCTCTACGGCAAGATCCGCGCGAAGTCGCCGTCCGCACGCGTGGTCGTGCTCGGCTACCCGCGCCTCTACAAGATCGTCAACGCGTGCGTGGGGCTCAGCAACGCCAAGCGCACCGCGCTGAACGGAGCCGCCGACACCCTCGACGGCGTCATCGCCAAGGCGGCGGGACGCGCCGGGTTCACCTGGTCGGACGTCCGGGACGAGTTCGCCGGCCACGAGCTGTGCTCGGGCGACGACTGGCTCAACGCGGTGACGATCCCGATCGACTCCTCCTACCACCCGACCGCGCGCGGCCACCGCCTCGGCTACCTGCCGGCCCTGACCGGCTCCGCCAGCCTCGCCCTGCAGAAGCAGACCTGATCCGATCCGCCTCCGGCCCCGGCCGACCGCCTCCGGTCGGCCGGGGCCGTTGCCTGTGCGGCACGGGCTTGACAGAACTATGTTCTAGGGCGCCAGAATATTGTTCTGTGAGTGAGATCGGGCGGGAGAGGGTGCTGCGGGCGGCGCTGGAGCTGTTCGGGCGGGACGGCGTCGCCGGGACGACGCTGAGCGCGCTCCGGACGGCGAGCGGTGTGAGCGTCGGCAGCTTCTACCACCACTTCGCCGGCAAGGAGCAGGTGGCCGAGGCGCTGTTCGTGGAGTGCATCGCCCTGTATCAGGACGCGTTCCTCGCCGAATTGAAGGCGTATGAAAGCGCGCGCGGGGCAGTGTCCGGTGTCGTGGCGTTCCATGTGCGCTGGTGCAAGGAGCATCCCGACAGGGCCCGGTTCATGTTCACCGAACGTCCGGCCGCGAGCGAGGCGCTGGCTGAGCGCAACAAGGCGTTCTACCGCGAGGTCCGCAGCTGGTGGCGCGTCCAGGTGCGGCACGGTGCGCTGATCGGTGTCGACGGGGTGACCGCGTTCGTCCTCTGGCTCGGTCCCGCACAGGAGCTGTGCCGGATGTGGTTGAACGGCCAGAGCCCCGAGCCGGACGGCAGGCAGGTCGAGTTGCTGAGCGAGGCCGCATGGCGGTCGGTGGGAGGTGCCCATGGTGATTGACGCGTGGATGCAGCACGGGACGGTCCGGTTCCTGCAACACGAGATGCTGGATTCGCTGTGGCGGTGGCTCGGGCAGAAGCCTCCGGCCGAGGAACTGCCCGTCCAGACGACCGTCGACGCCATGGACGCCGGGGGAGTGGACGTCGGCCTCATCAGCGCCTGGCACGGGCCGGAGGGCGACCTGGTCAGCAACGACGAGGTCGCTTCGTTCGTAGAGCAGTTCCCAGACCGGCTTGTAGGCATTGCCTCGGTCGACCTGCGCAAGCCCATGGAGGCCGTGCGGGAGCTGCGGCGCTGCGTGCGCGACCTGGGCTTCAAGGGGCTGCGCGTGGTGCCGTGGCTGTGGGAGCTGCCGCCCACCGACCGCCGGTACTACCCGCTGTTCGCCGAATGCGTGGAACTGGGCATCCCCTTCTGCACGCAGGTCGGGCACACCGGTCCGCTGCGTCCCAGCGAGACGGGACGGCCGATCCCGTACATCGACCAGGTCGCGCTCGACTTCCCCGAACTCGTCATCGTCGGCGGGCACATCGGCTACCCGTGGACAGAGGAGATGGTCGCGGTCTGCCGCAAGCACCCGAACGTCTACATCGACACGTCCGCGTACACGGTGCGCAGGTATCCGCCGGAACTCGTCCGGTACATGGCTCAGGACAGGCACCACAAGGTCATGTTCGGCACCAACTACCCGATGCTGACCGCGGACCGGGCGCTCAAGGGCCTGGACGACCTCGGCCTGAGCGACGAGGCCAGGGCGACGTTCCTGTCCGGCAACGCCGCGAAGGTCTTCAAAATCACCGGCGGAGCGTCCGGTAAGACAGCAGACCAAGGGGGACCGGTGCCCAGAACGTGACCGCGCGGAACAGCAGGACGGCGTGCAGGGCCGCGCCGGTGTCGGTGCCGAGCGCGGCGAGCGCGGCGACGAGGGCGGTCTCGGTGGAGCCGACGCCGCCGGGCAGCGGGATGGCGGAGCCGGCGGCGGCGCCCACCAGGTAGGCGGCGAGGAGGGTGAGGACGTCGGCGGGGCCCACCGCCGTCCCGGGAACGGCGAGGACGCTGAGCGCGAACGCCACGGCGAGCGCGAACGTGGTCCCCGCGGACGCGGCCAGCGTGAGCAGCAGGTCGCGTGGCCGGCGGCACAGGTCGGCGAACCCGGCGACGGCCCGTCCGACGACGGCGGAACGGGCCGCGCGGCGGCCCCACAGCACCGCGGCCGGCAGCAGCACCCCGCCCGCGATGAGCAGCGGGACGGGCGGGACGAGCCCGGCGGCGTGCGCGGCGTGGTCGCCGAGGGCGTCCAGCATCCGCCCGTTCCCGCCGCCGAGGCCGAGGACGGCGCCGAGCAGCAGCAGGTCGGCGGGGACGCCCGCCACCTGCAGGACCGCGACGGCGACCGCCGCGCGCGACAGCGGCAGGCCCCGGCACACCAGGTAGCGGGTGTTCACGGCGACGGCGCCGAGGCCGCCCGGGGTGATCCGGTTGGCGGCGGACGCGGCGAACTGCGCGAGCGTCGTGGTGACCAGCGGCAGCGGACGGCCCGCGGCGCCGCGCAGCGCGACCGCCGAGAACACGTAGTGCAGCAGGGACAGCAGCACCAGCGCCGGCAGGAACTCCCAGCGCATGTCGCCGAACGCGGACACCGCCGGACGCAGCGGGCCGAGGACCACCAGCAGGACCGCGGTGAGGCCGGCGAGGAGTACCCCGAGGATCGTCCAGCGGACCCGGTCAATCCGCCGGACGGCGGGAAGCGGTGCGGTGCCCGCGCCGACCTCGGGAAGTTCGGCGGGCACCACGCGTTCAGCGCCGGCGGCGATCGTGTTCACACCCCACAGTTCGGTGATGGGAATGAAGAGCGTGTGACCGGCTGATACCCGCTGAAGCGAACGATATGGGACGTTTTGCCCGACGAGCCGGGAAACCGTGACGCCGGGCACCGACATTCCGCCGCCCCGCGCGGGCTCAATTCCCCCGCAGGCAAGGGAGAACAGACCCGTCAGCGGTGAGCGGCAGCCCTCAGGGCAGTAGCCGGACAGCCCGGAAGATCTCGCCGGGCGCGGTGGTCGCGCTGTCCGGCCGGGGCCGTGGCCGAGGTGGCGCAAAAATGCCGTCACGGCGTAGTGGCCGGAGTAGGCGGCGGGCGGGGCGCGCCGGATTTTTCTCCGGCGGCTCGCGGGTTTGGTCCTCGCCCGGAATTGGTTTCACACTATGATTAGGGTTCGCTACAGGACGTGACGATCGTTTGACCGGGGAGTGTGACGACCATGACCAGCGCTCACCAGCGGCTGGGGGAACGCATCAGGGTGTTCCGGGGCACGCGGGGGGGCCGCCGGGCCGCGCCCGCGAAGGCCCCCGGCGACCGGGCGATCGTGCTGACCTGTAGCGACTATCTCGCGCTCGCCGAGCATCCGGCGGTCACCGAGGCCATGATCGCCAGCCTGCGCAAGGCGGACCCGGCCGCGCCCGCGCCCGGCCTCTGCCTCCCCGACGACCACCCGCAGCTCGTCCTCGGTGCGGGGTTCGCCCGGCACCTGGGCGCGCGGGCCGGGGTGCTGTGCTCGTCGGGCTGGGCCGCCAACACCGGGCTCCTGCAGGTGGTCGCCGGCCCGGACGTGCCCGTCTACCTGGACGTCCTCGCGCACATGTCGCTGTGGGAGGGGGCGCGGGCGGCGGGCGCGGAGCTGGCCTACTTCCGCCACAACGACCTCGACCACCTGCGCCGCCGGATCGAGGTGGGCGGCTCCGGCGTGATCGCCGTGGACGGCGTCTACAGCACCGACGGCTCGGTGGCCCCGCTGCGCGACCTGGTGGCGGTGGCCGAGGAGCACGGCTGCCTCCTGCTCGTGGACGAGTCGCACTCGCTCGGCACGCACGGCGAGCGCGGCGCGGGCCTGGTCGCCGAGCTGGGCCTGACCGGCCGCGTCGACTTCCGCACGGCGAGCCTGGCGAAGGCGCTGCCGGGGCGCGCCGGCCTGATCGCCTGCGACCGTCCCGGCTTCGCGGACTACTTCACCCACACCGCGCTGCCGGCGGTGTTCAGCTCGACGCTGCTGCCGCACGACATCGCGGGCCTGGCCGCGGCGCTGAAGGTCGTCCGCCGAGAGGGCTGGCGGCGCGGCCGGCTCCGCGCGGTCACGGCCCGGCTGCGGGACGGCCTGACCGGCCTCGGCTACCGCCTCGTCGAGTCGGACACGCAGATCATCGCGCTGGAGGCGGGCTCGGAGTCCGAGGCGACCCTCATGCGGGACGCGCTGGTCGGCCGCGACATCTTCAGCGCGGCGCTGTTCCCGCCGGCGGCGTCGGTGGGCCGCACCCTGGTCCGCCTCTCCGCGCACGCCGGGCTGACCGACGGCGACGTCCGCCGGATCCTCACCGCGTGCGAGGAGTTGCGTCCCCGGATGGCGGCAGCCGTGTGATCCTCAGGCCGCCGGCTGGTACCGGTCCTGGCGGGTCTGGGCGCCGATGTAGCGGAGCATGCTGCGCAATGCCCAGTGGTTGATGCCGCTGGGCATCATGCGGTAGCCCTGCCGGTTGGCCATCGCGAGCGCGGAGAACCGGGCCTGATCGAGCGGTGACCAGGGGATGTCGAACCGTTCCCGGATGAGCGGCGGCAGGCAGCCGAAGGTGATCAGCCGCAGCGGACGCTCGACGACCATGCGCCCGGCACGGTCGAGCCGGGGCCCGCCGACCGGCAGGATCGTGACGGTGTCGGACCCGTGCTTGGCGATCTCCAGGGCCCGCGCCGCGGCGGGCGTGAGTTCGAGCGTCCTGGCGCAGACGTGCCAGAACTTGGACTGGAACGCCGCGTAGTCGGCGGGCACGGGCCGCATGCTGACGCCGTACCGGGCGTACCAGGTGACGGTTTCCGCGTACATCTGCTCGTGGTCTTCGGCGGTGAGGGTACCGGGGTGGAACGTCTCGGCGGCTTTGAAGATCTCCCAGGTGAAGGTGGCGTGCGCCCACCAGAACGTCTCCGGTTCGAGCGCGTGGTACCGCCTGTTGTGCTCGTCCACACCGCCGATGCCGCGATGCAGGTCGCGGATGCCGCGAGCGCGCGTCACACCGTCCGGCGCGAGGATCGTCGCCCAGATCTGCGGGACGGACCGGTGGATCCGGTCGAACGGCGCGGCGAAGAACGCCGAGTGCTCGCCCACCCCGGCGCCGATACCGGGATGCATGAGCTGCATGAGCCCGGCCGCGGCCCCGGGCAGCAGCGACCGCAGGTCACCGGCATACCGCCACAGCAGCGTCCCGGGCACCAGCGGCGCATGCGCCACCGTCCGGGACGAGCGGACTCGGAGCGGGGACGAGGCGGCCATCGCACCTCCAGACCAGTGACCACTTACGCACGAGCATAGATTCACCGTGAGACAAAGGTCAACATTTGTCGCACATCCGGCACCCGAACCGTGATCTTGCAGCCTTACGCTCCTCCCGTGACGCTCCCACCCGACACTGACGACGTCCCGGCCACCCCGCCTCCCGCCCGGACGAACCGCTTCGCGATCACCGCGCTGATCACCGGCCTCCTCGGCCTGGTGTTATTCGCGATCGCCTTCGCCGTCACCGCCCTCGTCCAAACAGGCAGACGCAGCGAAAAGGGCCGCGGCCTGGCGGTCACGGCCTTGGCCCTGTCCATTGCCTGGCTTGCCGCAGGGGCGGCTCTGCTGATCGCCACCGGGAGAGACGAGCACGCGCCCGCCCGCGAGGCTGACGGGCCGCGGGCCTCGGTGCTGGCAGTGGGGGATTGCTTCGCGGGTTTCCGGCAGGCGGGAGCGAAGATCTTCGCGCGGGCCGCGCCATGCGCGACTGCTCACGAGGGAGAGGTCATCGGCAAGCCGGACCTGCCCATTCTGGAGTATCCCGGTGATGCGCGGCTGGCCGCCGAGGGCGAGAAGGCGTGCCGGGTTCAGGCGTCGTCGCTGTACGCGGCCCGTCGCGGGGACGAGTTCGTCCTGTCCATCGACCGTCCGGACAAGAGGGCGTGGGACCACGGTGAGCATGCGGTGACCTGTCTCATCCGCTACAGCGACGGCCCGGAGAACGTTCGGCTGGAGGAGTTGCCGAAGTCCCAGTCCCAACTGGTTGCCGGCGATTGTGTCGGGACCTGGAGCGAATCGGGCTACGTGTACCTCGTCGACTGCGCGAAGAAGCACGAGGTTCAGGTGTTCGCGAGGGTCACCCGAAAGGTGAGAAGTACCCGGGTGAGGCAAAGTCCTACGCCCTATGCGCCGACCAGGCGCGACGGGTCTTCGGCCCTAACCCGCCGAAGCATCTCCTGATGCGCTATGCAGGTCCGGACGAACTGGAGTGGGCGCGCGGCGAACGGTACATCGCCTGCCTCGTCCTCAAGGAGAAGGGTTCGCTCACCCACTCGGTGATCCCCAAGTGACCGACGGCGGGGTGCGGGGGTCTCGCGCCGCCGAACCCCGCCGGGGGTTCGAGATCAGGCGCTCGCGGGCTTGTAGACGGCTACGGCGCAGGCGCTGCCTAGGCCGATGTTGTGCTGGAGGGCTACGCGGGCGCCGTCGACCTGGCGGTTGTCGGCCTGGCCGCGGAGCTGCCAGGTGAGTTCGGCGCACTGGGCGAGGCCGGTGGCGCCGAGGGGGTGGCCCTTGGAGATGAGGCCGCCGGACGGGTTGACGACCCACTTGCCGCCGTAGGTGGTGGCCTGGTCGTCGATGAGCTTGTGGCCTTCGCCGACCTCGGCCATGCCGAGGGCCTCGTAGGTGATGAGCTCGTTGGCGCTGAAGCAGTCGTGCAGTTCGATGACGTCGACGTCGTCGATGGAGACCTGGGCCTCGTCCATGGCCTTGCGGGCGGCGAGCTGGGAGACGCCGAAGCCGACGACCTGGATGGAGGAGTGGTCCTCGAAGCTCTGCGGGGTGTCGGTGGCGATGTGGTGGCCGGCGATCTCGATGGCCTGGTCCCACAGGTCGTTCTCGTCCAGGAAACGCTCGCTGACGACGAGCGCGGCGCCGGCCCCGTCGGAGGTGGGGGAGCACTGCAGCTTGGTCAGCGGGTCGAAGATCATCGTGGCGTTCTTGACGTCGTCGAGCGAGTACTCGGTCTGGAACTGCGCGTAGGGGTTGTTGACCGAGTGCTTGTGGTTCTTCCAGCCGATCCAGGCGTAGTGGTCGGGGGTGGAGCCGTACTTCTCCATGTGCTCGCGGCCGGCGTTGCCGAACATCTGCGGCATGGGCGCCTTGTCCAGCTCCCATTCGCGGCCCGCGGTCATGGAGCGCAGGTGGTGGTCGATGATGGTGACCTTGGACTCGCCGACGCCGGCGCCGAGGGAGCCCTTCTTCATCTTCTCCATGCCGAGCGCGAGCGCGCAGTCGGCGAGGCCGCCGCGGACGGCCTGGCGGGCGAGGAACAGCGCGCTGGAGCCCGTCGCGCACGCGTTCATGACGGTCATGACGGGAATGCCGGTCATGCCGGTCTCGTAGAGGGCGCGCTGGCCCATCGACCCGTACATCGAGCCGGCGTAGGCCATCTCGATCTTGTCGTAGCTGACGCCGGCGTCCGCCAGGGCCTTGCCGACGGCCTCCTTGGCCATGTCCGGGTACTCCCAGTCGCGGGAGCCGGGCTTCTCGAACTTGGTCATGCCCACGCCCACGACGAAGGTGCGGTTGGCCATCGGGGTCGCCTCCTGTAACCGAATCCTGTTCGGTGACACGATAACGCGCGCGCCGGGCTGCGGGCAGGGCCCCTCCCGCTGGCCGGGATCAACCGCAGGTCAGCCGGACATCTCGGACGCGAGCGCGGCGGCGAACGCGTCCACGTCGTCCGCGGTCGTGTCGAACGAGCACACCCAGCGGACCTCGCCGGTCGCCTCGTCCCAGGTGTAGAAGGGGAACCGCTTGCGCAGCCGGTCGGCCACGTCCTTCGGGACGAGCGCGAAGACGGTGTTCGCCTGCACGGCCTGCGTGATCTCCACGCCGGGCACGGTGCGGGCGGCGGCCTCCAAGCGGGCGGCCATCGCGTTGGCGTGGGACGCGTTGCGCAGCCACAGGTCGCCGTCCAGGAGGGCGTTGAGCTGGGCCGACACGTACCGCATCTTGGACGCCAGCTGCATGCTCGACTTGCGCAGGAAGCTCACGCCGCGCACCGCGTCCGGGTTCAGGACGACGATCGCCTCACCGAGCAGCAGGCCGTTCTTGGTGCCGCCGAACGACAGGACGTCCACGCCCGCGTCGGTGGTGAGGGCGCGCAGCGGGACGCCGAGGGACGCGGCCGCGTTGGCGATGCGCGCGCCGTCCATGTGCACGGTCAGGCCGCGCTCGTGCGCCGCGGCCGCGACCGCCGCCGTCTCCTCGGCCGTGTAGACGGTGCCCAGCTCGGTGCTCTGGGTGATCGACACGACGGCGGGCTGCCGCCGCTGGATGTTGCCGAACCCCGTCGCGTACGCGGCGACGAGGTCGGGCGTCAGCTTGCCGTCCGGGGTCGGGACGGTGCTCAGCTTGAGCCCGGCGATCTTCTCTGCGGCGCCGCACTCGTCGGTGTTGATGTGCGCGGACTCCGGGCACACGACCGAACTCCACCGCTCCGACATCGCCTGCAGCGACACCACGTTCGCGCCCGTCCCGTTGAACACCGGGAACACCTCGGCCCGGTCGCCGAAGTGCCGCCGCACGACGTCGCGGAGCCGCCCGGTGACGGCATCGTCGCCGTAGGCGGGCTGGTGCCCGCCGTTGACCTCGGCCAGGGCGGCGAGGACGTCCGGATGGACGCTCGCCTGATTGTCACTGGCGAATCCGCGCGCGGCGGCGGGAGAAGTTTCGGGCGGCTGAGTCATGCGTCCATTCTCGGGGACGCACGCCGCCTCTAGGCCGGGCGGTCGGTGATGTTCTGCACCGGGGCGGGCGAGGCGTCGGCCGGGGGCTCGGCGGCGCGCAGCGCCATCCGGGCGCGCATGGCGTCGAGGTCGTCGCCGAACCGCGCCACGGTCGACTGCAGGTCGCGCCAGAGCCCGGTCCGCTGCTCCAGCTGGGCGACCTTGGTGCGCAGGTCGCCGATGCGCCGCTCGGCGGCCTCCAGCCGGGTGCGGTTGCCGGCCGTGTCGCGGCCGGTGCAGATCAGGCTGGTCGCGACGGCGGCCAGGTCGCGCTCGGTGTCGTCCATCCGCTCGTCGATGCGCGGCAGCAGCCGGTCGTTGAGCTGCCCGACGAGCGAGTCGAGCTCGGTGCGGATCGTGCGCAGCTCGGCGTCCTGCGCCTCGACGGCCTGCTCCAGGATCGCCATGCGCTCGATGTAGGCGGGGAGCAGCCGCCCCAGCTCCGCAGACCGTTCCAGATCTCGTCCCACCTTGACGAGAAGGCCGATGCCCTCGCGCAGATGGCGCTCCGCCTCGGCGGCGGCGCGGCGGACGAGACCCGGGATCACGGTCATGGCGCTCCCTCCAGGGGCCGGTCGTGGGGATCCTCCTTAAACTGTAGGCGAACCGGCCATGAACATTTTGTGAACCCAGATGTTTATTTCGACGATCGCGCGTGTTTTCGGACGGCCGGCGGGCGCCGCGTCCGCGCCGCCGGCGGCGGGCTGCACGTGCAGAGCCCGCGGCTCACGATGAGCCAGGCGCGTTCGGCGGTGTAGTCGGCCTGGCTGAGCGCCGGGCGGACACGGTGGCAGGTCAGGCAGAGCATGCGGTGTTTCGTCCTCCCCATGAGGCCGGGAGCGCCTGCGCCCGATCGGGGGCCGGCCCGCCGCCCCGCGCGCATTCCCCCCGGACGCGCAACGGGACGGCGGGACCCACAGGATGGCCCTTCGTCTCCCAGCCGCCGTCACGGTATGCGTCCGCACGTTGCATGCACGTTGCGACCAGACGATCACGGACCGTGTCCTGATCCGGCCGTGCGGGATCCGTGGAATCGGTTGCGCGGAACCCGCCGATGGGCTGATCCTCAGACGGGCCGAGGTTCTCTCCGGGGGAAGGACTGATGGTGGTGCACGATCCGGTGGCCGTCCGTCCGCCCATCTCCGAATCCTGGCGGCGCTCCCGCGACGCCGGCGTCGACGCGGCCGTCGCGGCGGCCCCGCTGGCGTTCGACCGCGACTCGCTCGCCGACGCCCGCGGCGCCCATCCGCTGCGCCCGCACCTGCCGATGCTGGAGGCGCTGCTGCGCCGGGTCGCGGACGAGACCGAGCACCTGATGGTGATCACCGACGCGGCCGGGCACGTGCTGTGGACGCAGGGCCCGCCCGCCGCCCGCCGCGCCGCCGACGCGATCGGGCTGACCGAGGGGTTCCGCTGGTCGGAGGACGCCGTCGGCACCAACGGGATCGGCACCGCCCTCGCCACCGGCCGGCCCGAGTACGTCTACGCCGCCGAGCACGTCGCGCACGTCCTGCACCGCTGGTCGTGCGCCGGCGCGCCGATCATCGACCCCGACTCGGCGCGGGTCGTCGGGTGCATCGACGTCAGCGCGACCGTGCGGGCGCTGCATCCGGCGACCGTGGCGCTCGTCGCCGCCGCCGCGCGGCTGGCCGAGGCGCGGCTGGAGAACGAGATGCTGGCGCGGGACGAGCGGCTGCGCGAGCGGCTCCTGCCGCACCTGCGCGGGCTCGGCGGGGCGGGGCTGCTCGTCACCGCCCCCGGCCGGATCCTCGCGGCGGGCACGGCGGGGCTGCGCGGCCGCCGGGTCGCCGTCCCCGAGCCCGGCGGGACGCTCACGCTGCCGGACGGCCGCGTCGCCGTCGCCGAGCCGCTCGGTGAGGCGTTCCTGCTGCGGGCCACCGGCCGGGCGAGTGCGCCGCCGCGGGCCGGCGAGGCGGACGGGCCGCTGCTGACGCTGTCGCTGCTCGGCGACGGGCCGCCGCACGCGCTGCTGGACGGCCGGCGGTCCGACCTGACGCTGCGGCACGCCGAGATCCTCGCGCTGCTCGCGCTGCACCCGCGCGGGCTGAGCGGCGACCGCCTCGCGCTGTACCTGTACGGCGACGACGGCAGCCCCGCGACCGTCCGCCCCGAGATCCACCGGCTCCGCCAGCAGCTCGGCGACATCGTCCGCGCCCGCCCCTACCGGCTCGGCCGCGCGGTCGAGGCCGACTTCCTCACCGTCCGGCGGCTGCTGGACGAGGGCGACGTCGCCGGTGCCGTGCGGCTGTACGGGGGCGAGCTGCTGCCCCGCTCGGACGCGCCCGCGATCCGCGCCGAACGCGACGAGCTGGCGGTGCGGGTGCGGCGGCAGGCCCTCGACCGGGGCGGCGCCGACGCGCTGTGGACCTACGCGCAGACCGAGCCGGGCCGCACCGACCTGGAGGCCCTCGAACGCCTCCGCACCGTCCTCCCGGCCGGCGACCCGCGCCGCGCCACCGTCGCCTCCCGCAGCGACCGCCTCCTCAGCGGCGACCCTTAGACGCACCGCCACCGCGCGACCCGGTGTACTGCCTGGCGAGGTGTTAGGGGGCGGGGGCGCCGATGTCGGTGAGGTGGGAGCAGTCGTTGTAGCAGACGGACTGGAGGCCGGAGCCGTCGCTGCGCCAGCGGGTGAGGGAGGCGTTGGCGACCGGCTCGCGCTCGATCTCCATGACGTCCTTCTCGGTGAGGTCCTCGACCAGGTAGCGGGTCATGACGACGATGGCGTCGTGGGTGACGACGAGGACGCGGCCGCCGGGGGCGTCGTCCTCCAGGTCGCGGTAGAAGCTGCGCAGCCGCAGCGCCAGGTCGGCCCACGACTCCCCGCCGGGCGGACGGTAGTAGAACTTGCCGAGCTGGTGCAGCCGGGCCGCCTCGTCGGGGAAGCGGCGCTTGACGCCGACCCAGGTGAGGCCCTGCAGGACGCCCTGCTCGCGGTCGCGGAGCCGCTCGTCCACCCGCAGCGTCAGGCCGGCGGGGTCGCCGGGGGCGGCGTAGGACGTCTGCGCGAGCGCGATCCTCGCGGTGTCGACGGTGCGCAGGTAGGGGGAGGCGATGACGTGCGTCGGGCGCTCCTCCTTGGGCAGCGCGGCGAGCCACAGGCCGAGCGTCGCCGCCTGGTCGCGGCCGGCGTCCGACAGCGGGACGTCGGCGTCGCGCTCGGGGATGCCGGCCTCCTCGGCGTCGGTGCCGTGCACCGCCTGGTAGGCGAGGTTGCCGGTGCTCTCACCGTGCCGGGTCAGGTTCAGCCACTGCAGCGATCTCACGCCCGCCATGCTGCCATGCCCGCGCGGCACCCGGTCCCCGGTGCGCCGCGGTGACGCCGTGCTCTACAGGCGGTAGTACTCTCGGTGCCGTGACGGACGTGCTGGGCACCGTGATCATCGTGGCGGCGCTGCTGACCGCCGCCTACGCGCTGGTGGCGACGCTGCGCAACCGGGCGATGGACCTCGGGCAGCTGATCGCGCTCGGCGTCCTGGAGGCGCTGCTGGTCGCGCAGGTCGTCGTCGGGTTCGTCAAGCTGTCGGGCGGCGGGGGGCCGGACTCGACCGCGACCTTCGCCGGCTACCTGCTCGGCTCGCTGCTCGTCCCGGCCGCGGGCGCCGGCTGGGGGCTGCTGGAGCGCACCCGGTGGGGGTCCGGCGTGATCGTCATCGCGGGGGTGGCCGTCGCCGTCATGGTCGTCCGGATGAACCAGTTGTGGAGCGGCACCGGTGTCTGAGCCCGAGAGCGTCCCGTCCGAGAACGTCGGGGCCGAGGCCCGCGCGGGCGACGACGCCCGCGCTGGCGGCGTCGCCCGCACGGGCGGCGGGACCCGCCCCAGCACCGCGACGGGTCCGGGACGGCTGCTGGTCGCCGTCTATGCGATCTTCGCGCTCGCGGCCGGTGCGCGGGCGGCGGTGCAGATCGCCACCAAGTACTCCGAGGCGCCGCTGGCCTACGTCCTGTCGGCGTTCGCCGCGGCCGTCTACGTCCTGGCGACGGTCGCGCTGGCCCGCGGCGGCCGGACGTCGTTCCGGGTCGCCGTCGCGGCCTGTTCCATCGAGCTGGCGGGGGTGCTGATCGTGGGCACGCTCAGCGTCGCCGACTCCGCGGCGTTCCCCGACGAGACCGTCTGGTCCATGTACGGGCGGGGCTACGGCTTCATCCCGCTGGTGCTGCCGGTCGTGGGGCTGCTGTGGCTGCGCCGCACCGCCCGCGCGGCCGGCGGGACCCTCGCGGGCGGTGGGCGCCCTGTGAGCGGCGGCGAGTGAGCCCTCCGGCCACAGGTGTCTCATGGTCATGCCGCCGCGGACAGTGACCGGCCGCCGATCGGGAGGGCGTGCACGGCGGCCCGCGTGACGGCCTCCACCTCGTCCGGCGACAGGTCGGCGGTCGGGTTGCGGCGCATCCAGCGGACGAGCTTGAGCGGCGGCGCGAAGACGATGCCGTCCGCGGCGAACGGCGTCCGGACGAGTTGCCCGCCGTGCACGGCCAGCACCGGCGTGACCCGCACCGGCACCTCGGCGACGCGGGAGATCTCCAGCGCCGCGGCCTCGGCCCGCGCGGTCAGCGCCCCCACCAGCTTGGACTGCGTGCGGCCGTCGATGAACAGCTTGCCGCCGTGGTGGGAGATCTCCGCGTCGGGATGCCACGCCTCGTTGTGGACCAGCCACACCCCGCCCGGCCCGATCACGATCTCGTCGGCGGAGCCGTGGCCGGGGACCGTCCGCGCGTGCAGCACCCGGTGCCCGCGCCGCTCCAGCGTGTGGCGCAGCACCCGGCTCGTGCGGTCCTCGCCGCGCAGCCCGAGCCGCCAGACCCGCGACGAGTGGTAGACGCGCCAATGGACGAAAACGTCGGCGGCCGCCACCGCAACGCCCATCATGATTCCGAAAACGGCGTTGACGAGCAGCCCGCACAGTATGAGCGTCGCCGTGGCGATAAAAGCGCGGGTCCGCAATCTCCCTTTTCGGCCACGCTGCCATAGCTCCTCGTACACCGCCTGAGGCGAGCCGCCGGTGAACGCGGCCCTGTCCCTGAGGTAGATGGAGCTGCCGAACATGCCGAACCTCCCAGCACCTGCGATGACGCCATCATTATGGGGACAGGCAAGGGATTGCCGCTACAGTTTCAAGGGTGACTTAAATCAAACTTCCAAGTCACTTCTGGGCATGGAATCATTGCTCACCTGCTCTTTCACCATGGTTGGCGGCGCCGGTTCGGGGGAAGAATCAGGAAAGTTCCCGGGTGAATGCATGAAAGACTCGATGCAACTTCCATCGCAACAAACAGAGCCTTTTTCATTGCAATGGATTTCGATGCGGCGGGACGGCGCGGCAGACTGGGGCGATGCACCTCAGCGCCGCCGAGAACCTGCCCGTCCGCCATGCCGTCCCCGCGCTGCGCGCGGCCCTGGACGGTGCCGGCGCGGCGGTGCTGGCGGCGCCGCCGGGCACCGGCAAGACCACCCTCGTCCCGCTCGCCCTCGCCGGGCTCGCCCTCGGCGGCCGGCCCGCCGCCGGGAAGATCCTCGTCCTGGAGCCCCGCCGGCTCGCCGCCCGCGCCGCCGCCCGCCGGATGGCGTGGCTCCTCGACGAACGCGTCGGCGGCCGGATCGGCGTCACCGTCCGGGGAGAGAACCGTCCCGGCACCCGCGTGGACGTCGTCACCACCGGAGTCGTCCTGCAGCGGCTGCAATCCGACCCCGAACTGGCCGACGTCGGCACGGTGATCCTGGACGAATGCCACGAGCGGCACCTGGACGCCGACACCGCGCTGGCGTTCCTGCTGGACGTCCGCGCCGCGCTCCGCCCCGACCTGCGCCTGGTCGCCGCGTCCGCCACCGCCGACACCGGCCCCTGGGCGCGCCTCCTCGGCGACGCGCCCGTCGTGGAGACCGAGGCGGCGCTGCACCCGGTCGAGACGATCTGGGCGCCGCCGGACCGTCCCGTCCCGCCGCCGCACGGCCTGCGCGTCGACCCGGCGTTCCTCGCGCACGTCGCCGCGACCGTCCGCCGCGCCGTGGCCGAACGCGACGGCGACGTCCTCTGCTTCCTGCCGGGCGTCGGCGAGATCGCCCGCGTCGCCGGCCTCCTCGGCGACCTGCACGCCGACGTCCTGCAGATCCACGGCCAAGCGCCCCGCGCCGTGCAGGACGAGGTGCTCGCGCCCTCCCCGCACCGCCGGGTCGTCCTCGCCACGTCGGTCGCCGAGTCGAGCCTGACCGTGCCCGGCGTCCGCGCGGTCGTCGACTCCGGCCTCGCCCGCGAACCCCGCACTGACCACGCCCGCGGCCTCGGGTCGCTCACCACCGTCCGCGCGTCCCGCGCCACCGCAGAGCAGCGCGCCGGCCGCGCCGGACGCGAGGCCCCCGGCACCGTCTACCGCTGCTGGACGCAGGCCGACCAGGTCCGCCTTGTGCGCAGAGGCGGCCGGAGGCCGTCGTCGTCGGGAGCGGCCGCGGTGGGTGAAGTAGGCCGCTTGTCCCACGCTCGCCCCCCGAGCGCGGTCTGGCCCACGTAGGGACGCAAACCGTCGGCGGCGAGCCGGTCGATGACCTGTTGTTCGAAGGCGCTGGCGCGCGGTCGCCTGGCATAGGCAGCGCATTCCACACGGGAGTACAGATCGTCGCTCATCCCGTAGGGATGGCCGTAAGGAAGCAGCACGCTCTCCACCGCGCGGTAGTGCTCGGTCAGCTCCGTGAAGCAAATGGGCCATTCCCTGGCTTGGTGTCCGGGTACCCCGGTCAGCCTGCCCGGCATGGCCAGATCACTTTCACGGAAACGAGACAGCTGCCCATACCAGAGCCAGGCGCCGCCACCCGCCCAGCGCGCCGCCCACCACTTGCTGATTCGCGTCACCTGCCCAGAGCCACCGCGCATCTCGACCCAGTCCTCGTCGGCGGGGACGCTCAGGCCGGATTTTCCGGCCAGGTGTTCGCCGAGGTGGTGGTCGGGCCACCGAGGGCCAAGCTCGCCCCGGTCGATGACCTCCACCGTGCCGTGCCCGCCGTTCAGGACCGCGTCCAGGACCGGTCCCGCCGACATGCCGAGACCGACGACTACCACATCGGCTGAACGGGTCCAGCGCGCGGTCACTGTCCCCCCGATCCAGGCCCGGTGGCGAAGAACTCCTCGGTCGCCTCCAGGATCCGCGCCACCACCGGCTCGGGCGGGATGGTGATCCGGACGCAGTCGTCCAGCGGCCCTGAGGGGAAGGCCCGCACCATGATCCCCCGCTGCAGGAGCCACTGTGCGTATCCCCTTTCGCGGACCCGGACCAGGATGAAATTCGCCTCGGATGCGTAGACCGTGAGCCCGTCGAACGCCGCGAGGCGCCGGGAGAGCGTCTCGCGCAGCTCGACGATCTCGGCGGCCGTGTCGGCGAACGCCGGGTGGAGGCCGAGGCACTCCAACGCGAAGGACTCGGCGAATGCGTTGAAGCCCAGATAGCGTCCGTGCATGCGGAAGGCGCGGTGCACGGCCGGGTCGGCGGCGGTGAAGCCGACGCGCAGCGCCGGAATGCCGTAGTACTTCGACAGCGAGCGGACGACCAGGCAGTTCGGCAGGTCACCGAGCCTGGTGGCCAGCGGCCGGGGCCGGCCGGCGGAATACCCGTCATAGGTCTGGTCGGTGATCAGGTAACCGCCCCTGCGCGCGAGCTCCTCGGCGATCTGCCGGTGGACCGGGTTCGCCACCTCGCTGCCCAGCGGATTGGACGGCGAGGCGAGCAGGACGACCGGACGGGGCGTACGCACGATGTCGCCCATCAGGGCGTCCAGGTCCAGCGCGTATTCGTTCCCCATGACGCGATACCGGTAGGTCCTGGTGCGCACGCCGGCCTGTGCTGCGAGCACCCCGTAGTACTCCCAACTCGGGGTGGGCATCAGGAGCGTCGCGTCCGGCATCCGCGCCACACCGGCGAACGCATCGTGCAGCGCGTGCTCTGCTCCGTTGTACAGGCGCAGGAGATCCGGATCCAGACCCAGGTGGCCGGCGAGCCCTCCCAGGAGCGCGGACTCGGTCCGGTAGCCGCAGATCTGGTCGGCCCGCAGGCGCGGACTGAGGCCCGCCGCCAGCACTGGGTGAGGGAAGAGGAACTCGTTGCGCGAGCAGTCGACGAAGTCACCGCCGGCCCGTGGCGCCGACACCGCGAGAGCGCTCGGCCTGCCCGCCGGTGCCCCGCTCATTGCGCCACTGCCCAGGGTCGCAGTCCCAGGCGCCGCAGCGGGTCTTCGAGCTTGGCTCGTTGCACCGCCGTCTCAGGGAAGAACCCGCCCTGGGACAGCACGCTCGTCTGGACGCCGCCGGCCACCGACAGGGATTGGAAAAGGATCTGCCGCAGGATCGCGTAGATCCTGAAGAGTTCGATCAGGTTGCAGTCCAGCGGACGGCCGGCGGATTCCTGATAGGCGTCGATGATGTGCTCCACCGCCTCGCCGTTGTGATGAGACCAGTCGAGCAGTTTGACAAAGTCCTTCTCGGCGGGAGCGATCGCGGCCGAGTCCCAGTCCAGGAGGCAGAGCGTTCCGTTAGGCCGCCTGATGATGTTCTTGAAGTGCAGATCATTGTGCACCAGCACCAGGCCGCGGGCCTCCGCCGCCGCAATGGCCGAATCGCTCACCGCGATCAGTGCGTCGATGCCGGCGGCCGGATAGCCGCAGCGCAGCGCCGTATCGCGGAGTGATCCGGTGAACTCCGCGCGCCATGACCGCTCGGACGCCATGCCCGCGGCAAAGTCGGCATAGGTGGCGGCGCCGTGCGCCGGAACGTGGACCGCGGCCATGACCCGGCCGACCCGCCGCGCGAGCCCCTCGTCGACCGCCAGGTCATGCAGCAGGTCACCGGCCACGAACTCGCAGATGAGCAACTGCGGGCGGACGTCGTCGGCGGCGCATCGGACACGCGGGATGTCGACGATGCCGAGCGACTCGATAAAAGGCTCTTTGACGGTGTCCTCGTACCAGAACTCCTTGGCGGTCCGGTACCGCACACAGGAATCGACGCCGCCGGTGTCCCGCACGTGGACGATCGTGTTCTGCCGTCCGCTGTGCAGCATCCTCGCCAGGACGATTTCCGTTCCGAGCCGGTCCAGGCAGTCCTTTTTGGCCTGTTCGACATAGTGGGATCGCTCGTGCCGGTCCATGACGTCAGACATGGCTGTCATCCTCACTTCGCATCGAGAATTGCCCGGCCTCGATTGCGGCCAGGACGTCGTCTCTGTGCACGATCCGTCCGGGTGAACCAAACCGCTGTACATAGAGGAGCCCCTCGGGGCAGGGATCCACCGAGTCCACGGTGTCCGTCACGCCCCGCGCCGCGTCCACGAACAGGCGGGGAAGATTGAGACCGGACAGCGCGAGCGGGTAAGTGGAGGTGAAGAACCGGCTCGCCTGGATTTCGGTCACTTTCAACTCACTCGCCTCGTCGACCAGGTAGTCGATTCCCAGCGGACCGTGCGGAGCCCAGTCGAAGGACCGGACGATCTTCTCCGACAGCGCGTGGACGTCGGGCCGGGTGAGCGTCATCGCCGCGCCGGTGTATCCCGTCACCCCGGACCTGGTCAGGTCGGCGTGCTCCCAGTACAGCCGCTTGCGCGTCTGGCCGGCGATCAGTTTCCCGTGCGCGTAGAGCGCGCCCCACGTGATCATCTCGCCGGGCAGCAGGCGCGACGACAACCGGTCGGCCCACGGGTGTGCACGGTCGGTGGGGAGCCGCTCGGAGATGGTGTAGCGGTTCCAGCCGCAGTGGCGCTCCAGGGCCGCCACGACCTCCGCCGGGGAGTCGGAGGCGAAGGCCCCCCGTCCGCCTTGGCCGTGCGTCTGGCGGACCCATGCGGACCGGCCAGAGAGGCGGGTGAAGGCCCGGTGCACGTCGCCGGGCCTTGAGATCAGGAAGGTCCGCGGTACGGGCAGGCCGTGAGCGCTCAGATGGAGGAACGTCCGGTACTTGTCCTCGAAGACGGCCAGGATCTTGTGCGGCGCGAGAAAGGTGGGGACACGGTGACGTGCCCGGGACAGGCGAAGCATCGCCTCGGCGCTCCTGGTCTCGTATACCAAGTCGATGTCCCGGCCCGTCCGGCGGGAGATCTCCGCCACGACGCGATCCGGTCTGTTGGAATCGATCAGGAACGTCCGGTCCGCGTCCGACAGGGCCGTTCGCAGCGGGTGCGCGGCCGTGCCCAGGATCGTGACGTCGGTGCCCCATCCACCGCCTTGCGCCCGCCGCAGCGCCCTGATGAAACCGGTCCCGGTCGATCGGTCGCAATTGAGGACGAGAATCACCATGCTCATTCGCGGGGTCCTTTCACCGGCTGCCCGGGGCGGGGCTCCATTGGAGCGAGGGGAGCACGAAGTCGCAGGAGACCCCCGGCTCACCGAGGCCGGCGATCGCCGCGGCGATCGACCGGCGGTCGGCGACGCCCTGAAAGGTGACGGACGCAGCGCCGGTGAGAACCATCGCCGCGTGGTAGCCGTGCTGTTTCGCGCCGACCACATCGGACTCGAATTGGTCGCCGATGGCCAGGATCCGGGTGTTGTCCAGCCCGGCCAGGAGCATGTCGCATTCCCGATAGACCTCCGAATGCGGTTTGCCGACGGTGATGACGGTCCCGCCGTACCGCCGGTACCGGCGGACCAGGCCGGCCAACCCGGTGAAGACCCCCACTTCGTTGACCGTCAGCAGTTCGGCACTGGAGGTCACGAGGGGGAGGCAGCGGGCCGCGGCCTTCCTGAGCCAGCCGTCATGGGCGCCGGCCGTCGCCCCGTTCGCGGTGCTGAGCAGCAGCACGAAGTCGCAGCTTTCGACATTCGGCACCGGACGGTAGCGGGTGCCGTCGAGCAGCGCGAGGTCATCGGGCAGACCGACGACGAACACCCGGTCGCCGAGCGCCTTCCAGGGCGACGCTGAGCGTGCCACCAGCAGGTTCCGCAGCAACTCGGCAGAACTGATCAAACCGTCGTACAGGTCGCGGGTGAGGCCCAGGCAGGACAGCCGCGTGATGTTGATGTCGGTCCGTTTGCGCGAGTTGGTCAAGATGACGACGGGCTTGCCGATCTCGCGCAGAAGCCGGAATACGCGAATGGCGCCCGGGTACAGCCGTGTCCCGTCGTGGATCACTCCCCACTGGTCGATGACGAAGGCGTCGTAGGCATCCGCGAGTTCCACCAAGCCGCCCACGTACGTCGGTTCCATCACTTCTCCCCTCATGACGCGCCGGACTGGGTGTGCCGAAGATTGACGAGGTTGGGCGACAACTCGAACAGGGCTGCTCCCGCGCTGCTGCCCACCGCCAGGAACGGGGCGGCCTGGGCGGCGCAGGTCGCATAGCCGTCGAGGGAGATCTCCAGCAGCAGGGTGTGGGTCTCCAGATCGAAGACGCGCAGCGACCGGTCGACTCCCGCGGACCCGACGATCACCCGGCCGCCGAGGGCGAAGCAGACCACCGTGCGGACCTCGCCGGAGTGAGCGGGAATGTAGGAGATCTGCTCGGCGTGGCTGCCGAGGTCCCGGATGACCGCGACCTTGCCGTCCGACAGGCCGGCGACCCAGCCGAGGCGGGTACCCGGGATCGCGCATATGCCGAGGACCGAGGCCTTGACGTTCGACCGACGGTTCTCCTCCAGCGAGTCGGCGTCCCAGAGGGCCAGGGTGCCGTCCTGGCCTCCGACGATGAATCCGCTGCTGGAGCGGTCGGCGCTGAACGCCAGGCTCGACACCGCCCCGTAGCGGCACGCGCTGACGGTGGCCAGGGGCAGCCGGGTATCCAGGTCCCAGACGGTGAGCGTCCCGTCGAGCCCACCCGAGACCAGGATCCACCTCGCGTCCGGCTGGCCCAGCGACAACGCGGTCACCCCCTCATGCGCGATACCGAGGATCACGGACGAGGGCGCGCTTCCCGCGACGACCTCGGTGAGGCGGAGCGGCCCGTCGAGCGAGCCCGAGACGATCCGCAGCCGGTCGTCGTCGAAGGCGCAGCCGAGCGCCGAGATCTCACCCGCGTGCGCGGTCAGATTCGCTCCGTCCCCGACCAGGTCCGCGCGCCAGGCGCGCACGTGGCCGTCCCGGCCGCCGGTCACGACCGCGACGCGGTCCCCCGCGTCGCGCGCGGCGACGATGCTCGAGACGCCGCCGACGTGCCAGGAATGCTGCTTGAGTTCGATCTCCTCGTTCAGAACCTGGTCGACCAGCCACAGGCAGGTGGCTCCGTCGCCGCCGCTCGACACCACGTAGCGGCGGTCGGCGTACGCGGCCGCGGTGGCGCTCCAGATCGGCCCGGTGTGGCCGGAAACGGCGACCGAGCGGGTCTTACCGGTGAGGGTCCACCGCCAGGTGTGGTCACTCGAGCAGCTGATCAGCGCTACCTGCTCCCGGGCCTTCCCGGGAACGACCCTGACCCCGTTCACCGCCGCGCCGTGGCTCGTCAGGTCCGGCAGCACGCGCAGCGGGGCCGGTGCCCCCTCCGGGGTCTTCGTGAGGGTGGCACCGGCGGTGCCGGCCGTCCGCCAGCCCAGCCGGACGACCCGCCCCGAACTCGTCCCGCCGAAGATCGTCAGCGTTGCGCCGTCGACGAGGAGGTCGACGGCGTTGAGGACCTCGGTGAACTCGGAGATGACCGCCAGCAGCCGTCCGCCGTCCGCCTCGACGACTCCCACCGTGCCGTCGACCGCCCCGAAGACGAGCAGTTCGCCGATCTGGGTCTCGGCCACCGCTAGACCGCGGATCTCACTGCCGTGGCTGTACAGCGGTGATCCGTCCGCGGTCGCCCCGTCCAGGGAGTGAGCCCAGATCTGGCCGCCCACGCCGGCGCTGAACAGGACGGGCGAGTCCGCGGGCCCGCCGATGGCCAGGACACTGAGCGGATCGGAATGGGCGTCCTCGTCGCGCCACACCAAGCCGCCGCTCGCCCTGTCGACGACCATGACGGCGTGGTCACTGGTTCCCGCGGCGACGAGCGTCCGCTCGCCTACCCGGGCCGCAGCGACCGCCCGGATCTCCGCCATTCTCAACGGGTCTCGCCACAGCAGCCGCGGCCGGCCCATCGGGTCGAAGTTCCACAGGCTGCCGTCGCTGCATCCGCCGAAGGTGTCCTCCAGTCGGCCGATCGCGCCGTCCGCCGTACGGCCCGCCGCGTCGTCCGCCGTGCACACGGCGAGGATCGGCGAGGTCCGATCCATGAGGACGCGATGGGTGTGGACCATCTGGCTCTTGGCCCATTCAGTCCGCCAGGGACGCCGGACCAGATCAGGGGGCGGGCGCCTGCCGAAGGTCTCCGGTCCCATCCGGTTTCCCGCCAGCTCCAGATAGCCGGCGGGCTCGACGGCCTCGAAGAGCCGGTGGGCGCTGAGCAGCACCGCCCGCGCTCCAGGGCCGCTCAGGTGAGCGGGGCCGCCTTCCAGTTCGGTGATCAGCGACTTCGGGTCGCAGCACAGGAGCGCCGGCATGTCCTCGGTCAGGTCGTGCAGGGCCTGGCCGCGCCGCGCCTGCCGCGGGATCTGCCGCCGCAGACCCGGCTGGAGCTCCAGGCCGTCCTCGACCCGTCGGGTGCTCAGGTCGCGCAAAGCGCGGTACAGGCGCAAATGCTCGGCGGCGCTCGGAGGCACGAAGCTCTGCAGCAGTGTCGCGGCCAGTGGTGAAGCCGGGCTGACCAGGGTTCTGGAGCCCGACCGCGTGAGATCGACCAGGCCGGGCGCGAGCAGCAGGAACCTGCTCAGGTCCGAAACGGTATAGCCCCGGGGAGACAGTTCGCTCGCCAGGGTGGACCAGACCTCGTCGAGCTCCATGACTGGCGGATCGAACATGCAGAGCACGCGACCGAGGTCGAACGGCCCGGTGCCCAGTTCCTGGAGGTCGTGCATGAAATCCACCACCAGCGGGAGCTCCGCGCACAGGGCGACGACGTCGGGCTCGGTATTCCAGGCGCGCTCGCGTTCGAGTGCGGCCGCCAGGTCGGGGATCAATGCGGTCGCATTGCCCCAGCGCTCGGCCACGGCCTCCACCACCGCGGTGCCTAGGCCGCATTCCTCGGTCAGCAGCTCCTTGAAGATGCGGGCATCGGTTCCGTCCGCGGTGAGATCGACCAGCTCCCGGGTCCCGATGCACTGCCCGGTTCGCAGATCGCGTACCAGGACGATCCGGCGGCCGTGGTCAGGGAGGTGCGGGACGCTGTCCGGGCGAGGACCGTGGCCTGCCCGGCCGACCATGTCGATCAACACTCCACCGGGCCAGGTGTAAGTGTCGAAGACCGCGTTGCCGGACCGATCAGGGTCCGCAGGGCGCCACTCCGGGGTGCACGCGGCCGCGAGCGTCCGGACCAGGGCAGGGCCAGCGCCCCCCAAGCCGCAGACCACGGCCACGTCGAATTCGGGCTCGCGCAGCAGCGACGCGAGCTTGCCGGGCAACTGCGTGGTCAATGAAGTGCCTCTTCGGAGTGGTCGGACGGGCGGGCGGTCCGAAGGGCGTCGGCGATCAGTCGGTTCAGGAACAGGTTCTTGACGCCCCCGCCGTCGACGGGACCGGGCGGCTCGATCCCCAGCAAGGCCAGCTGCAGGCGGGTGAGGGTATCGATCCCCTCGGCGAAGTACTCCCGGAGCTGGCCGGGCTGAGGGAGCCGATCGGGCGCGGAGAAGGCCATCCTGGTCACGCGGAGCAGCGGGGTCTGGCCGAGCAGCGTGTCCATCTTCTGCAGCGAGGAGTCGGCCGCGGTGTGCCAGCCGAGCCGCTGGCACACCAGCGCCATCGCCCAGTGGGTGCGGTGGTTGCCCGGCATGATCCTGATCGAGCGCTCCAGGAATCTCAGGGCGTCCCGCCTCCGTCCCTGCGCGAGGCAGATGATGCCTAGGGTCTCCAGGGAAGCACTGTCGTGCAGTCGAAGTCGGCCGCGGACGGCGTCCGGAGACACCTCGCCCGGAGTGAAGGCCAGGCGCAGGGCGAACTCGATCGGCTGACCCGAAGCCAAGGCCAGCAGGCTCGCCAGGTCCTCGGAGCGATGCCAGCGATTCGCGATATCGAGCAGGGCGGCCGTCTGCGGGAGATCGGACGCCCTGATGTCGAGAGCGCGCGCCGGGTCCCTCGGCTTGTCGGCCCTGCCGGCCGCCTGGGCCTTGGCGCGGATTCCGGTTCTGGCCCTGGCCATTTTCCAGCCGGAGGGCGCAACCGTCGCCGACGCACGTGTTACGCCCGCCACCGGGCCGTCGGTGAGGGCGTCGAGGTGCGCCCAGGCGATGGCGAGCCCTTGGTGCATGGACGCTCGTTCCCGTCCGGTTTCGCGCCGGTCGGCAAGACGTTCCAGAAGGTGGAGCGCGGCGGGCCGGTCGCCCGCCGCGATCGCGCAAGCCGTCCCGATCACGGGCGTGAGATAGAGATGACCACCGGACCGGAGGATGCCCTCGATCCGGCGGAGGCCTATCTCCGGGTGCCCGGCCTCCAGGTCGTTGTAGGCGCGGAGTTCGCCGAGCAGCGTCCAGTCGGGGAAGATCTGCGCGAGTCCGTCGAGGCGTGCCAGGAACTGGTTCATGCGTCCGCCGACCAGCGCGTCGGCGAGTTCGCTGAACCAGCCGGCGAGGCTCTCGGTCGCCATCGCGCGCCGGCCGCGTGCGACCTTGCGCAGGTCCAACTCGGAGATGACCACCACGCTGGCGACGCCCAGGAAGACCACCAGGATCATCAGCAGCGAGTTGTGCGGGCTCGGCACCCTCCGCTCGAGCAGGGTCAGCCCGGACCAGAAGATCACCCCGCTCGCGAGGAACAGACCGGCGTTGATCAAGCGGGAGAGGTCGAGCACCCGGTCGTCGGAGCGTCGCAGCACCGCGATCGTCTCGGCCAGGTCGGCCGGCCCGATGGGGGCGCCCTGCTGCAGCGCGCTCCGCACTCGCCACGACTGTGCCCGCACCTCGCTCTGCATCGCCTGGTAGGCCGAGTGGGCGCGGGTGGTGACGAATCCCGCGGAGAAGACGATCGCGGTCATCAGGTAGCTGAGAACGTCAATGTGCTTTTCCACGCCCCGCCTTTCCCAGAGGTCTGTCCACGGCGGCTCATTCCCGGGCCGCTCAGATCAGGAGAGGGCGAACACATAGCTGGGCTCGTTGCCCGGACGCCATTTGACGCTGCACCCGAAGCTCCCGCGCTGCTCGGCCGAGACGACGTCGTCCTCACAGGTCGCGGCGATCGCGCTCAGCAGGTCGTCACCCGTGACCGGAAGGTCGTTCCCCGGCCTGCTTCCGTCGTACTGGCCGTGGTAGACCAGCCGCCAGTCGATGTCATAGAGGAAGAACTCCGGTGTGCACGTTGCACCGAACGCCTTCGCCGCCTGCTGGGTCGCGTCGAGGCAGTACGGGAAGGCGAATCCGGCCCGCTTCGCCTGGGCGCGCATCATCGCCAGGTCGTCGGTGGGATAGGCGGTGACGTCATTGGGCGATATCCCCACGACCGTCACGGCGGCCGACGTGTGCAACTGGCTGACCACGGGGCCCAGATGCCTTTCGATGTGCTGCACGTAGGGCGAGTGGTTGCACAGGAACGCCACCAGGGTAGGGCGGCCCACCTGGAGCGTGCTGGTGTCGAGTGGACGCTCTTGCAGGTCGGTGACCGAGAACCAGGGCAGTCTGGTTCCCAGGGGGACCCTCCGCGAGGGGATCGGCATGATCGCACCCGTTTCCGATATCAGGGGCTGTACGGCGCTGGTCCGGCTCCTCAGGAAAGCAAGACGCGCGGATCTCACGCGTCCTATGCCGCGATCCCGTACAAGGTCCGTACATGCCTCATCGGCCGGGCGTCCGCCGCAACTCTTTGCGGGTCGCACCCGTGGCGGGGTGGTCGTCGCCGAGCACCCGGCTGCGCACGTCGAGGACGTCACGCAGCAGATCGTCCGCCTCCTGCGGCCGGCCTGCGGCCCGGAGTGCGACGGCGTGCAGGTGCCGGGCCGCGAGTGTGCGCGGGTGCTCCGCGCCGAGCACCCGCCGGGTCAGCACCGCCAGCCGGTCGATCTCGGCGACGGCCGCGGCCTCCTCGCCCCGGTCCAGGCGGAGGCGGGCGAGGTGCTGGAGTGTGACAAGCGTTGCGGGATGCTCCGCACCGAGCGCGCGCTCCCTGCGGTGCAGGACGTCGCGCAGCATCTCCTCAGCCTCGTCCAGCCGGCCGCGCTCGGCGAGGACGGTGGCGAGGTTGTTCCGGCTCGTCAGGGTGTCGCGGTGGCCCTCGCCGAGCACCTGCTCGCGTAGGGCCAGCACCTGGGCGAACACCTCCTCGGCGCGTTCCCCGTCGCCCATATCGCGGGCGACCCTCGCTCGGTAGTGCCGGCTCATCAGCGTGTCCGGGTGACGCGGGCCGAGGACGCGGCCGCGCATCTCGATCACGGCGTCGAATCCCTCGGCGGCCTCGGCGAGCCGGCCGAGTCCGTACTGGATGCGGTGGTGCTCATGGGCGAGGCCGAGGACGCCCGGGTGGTCGTCGCCGAGCGCGGTCAGGGCGAGGCAGACGGCGGTGCGGGCCGTCACCTCGGCGCGCGCCAGGTCCCCGGATGCCCGCAGGTACTCGACGGCCCTGCGGGCGGGGTGCAGAACCTTGGCCAGCACGGGATGCCCGGCGGCGGCCTCCACGGGCCCGAGGCAGTGGTCGACGATGAGGGCCCAGGTGGGCCAGGACGCCGGGTCGCGCGGGTCGCCCGATCCGGGGGCGCCCTGCGCGGCCGCGGCGGCGGCGAGCAGGCCGGCGGCCAGCAGAACGTGGTCATCGAGCCGGTCCAGGAACCGGGAGTCGCGCCGGCAGGCGTCGATCACCAGCGGGTGCAGAGTGATGAGCAAGTGCGGCTCTTCGAACCGCTCGATCAGCCCGAAGTCGGCCAGCGTGGTCAGCGCCCGCCACACGCGGTGCTCGGTCATGGCGGGGAAGAGCGGCGAGGCCGACAGCAGATCGGAGCGCAGCACGGCGTGCGGGATCGGAGCGGAGGTGAAGCACGTCAGGGTGAACAGGAGCGCGCACGTCTCGGGGTCGCCGTGGGCGGAAAGGAGGTCCACGGAGCGCTCCCAGGCCCAGCGGGCGATCTTCCCCGGGGTTCGGCGGCCGTCCGGCGCCGCGGCCCGTGCCTCGGCGAAGACGTCCTCGTGCCGGCCGACGTCGAACTCGGCGCCGCACGCGTCGAAGGTACGGCACGGGACGCTGAAGGCCTCGGGCAACGCGCGGGCCTGGGCGATGAGGCGTCCGATCAGACGCAGGGCCAGCGGCAGCCCGCCCAGCCGCTCGGAGAGCGCCTCCGCGGCGGCCCGGGAGCCCGCGGCGCGTCCCCCGAGTTCGGTCAGGACGAGCGCGCCGTCGCCTCGTCCGAGCGGCCCGACCCGGCGCATCCGCAGCCAGGGCGCCGGGCCGGCCCACGACGCGGCGCTGCCGTCGCTCGTGGTCACTAGGACGGCGCCGGCCGCCCGCGTCACCGGGCGCAGCCAGCCGACGCCGTCGGTGATCGCGCCGCCGTCCGGGCACAGCACCGCCTGCGGGTCCTCGACGCCGTCGATGATGAGCAGCCACGGTCCGCGCGCCGCCTCCAGCAGCCGCCACACCTGGTCGGGCCCGGTGCGCAGGCGGCGGCTGCCACCGAGTTCGTAGGCGATCTCGGCCATGCCCCGGCCGAGCGCCGCCGGGTCGGTCCCGTTGACCCACCAGACGCGCCGGCCGCGGTCGAACGCGGCCGCGACACGAAGCGCGACCGTGGTCTTGCCCGAGCCGCCGAGCCCGTACAGGACGTGGACCGGGACCCCGCCGCCCCCGGCCAGCCGCTGCCCGAGCCGCCGGCCCAGCGACGCCAGCAGAGCCTCGCGCCCGCGGATCCGCGGGCCCACAGCCAGCCGTCCGAGCGGCGGGCGAAGGGACAGGACGGGGCCCGGGTCGGGTTCGGCCGTGCCCGTGCCGCCGACGGGCTGGAGACTCCCCCGGCGCAGGAAGTTCAGGCTCGCGGTCAATGCGTCCCGCTCCTCCCGGGACGCTCCGCACACGTCCAGGAACGCGTCGAGGTTGGGCGATCTGAGCGGCGGGAGATGCCGGCCCGCGAGGTACCCGCCGAGGGTCGCCGAGGGAATGCTGGTCGCGTCGGACAGTTCGCGGACGGAGAGCCCGGCGCGGCGTTTCAAGCGCGCCAGTTCCGCCGCGAAGTCGTTCTTGGTGAGGAAGAACCGCCCCGTCGTTCCCTCTAACACCTGACCAATGTAAGGAGGTCGCGGCACGCTCCGGCCCGAGACGCGGGCGCATGTCCGCAGCCGGTCAGGCGCCCAGCAGCACGTACGGCGCCCACGCCGCCACCGAGCTTCCGTCCGCCTCGGCGAGCATGGCGGCGCGCAGCGCGTCCACCGGTTCCCGGCCGTCATCCAGCTCACCGGCGAGTCGTGTCATCAGCTCGGCTCCGACGCGGTCTCCGGTGGGCCACAGGGACGCGACGACCCCGGGCACGCCGGCCAGGTGGAAGGCGCCGGCGAGGCCGAGCCCCTCCAGCGCGTGCTCGTGTCCGACGTCGGCGGTGCCGCAGGCGGACAGGACGACCAGCCGCACCGACTCCGTCCGGGCATCGGCGATCGCGTCGCCGTACCACGGCGCGTCCCCGGCGAGGAGCAGATGGTTCGCCAGCGGATCGGTCGTCCCCAGCCCGGCGTGGCAGGCGAAGTGCAGCAGGGTCGCCTCGGGCAGAGCGGCGGCCGCGGCCTCCACCGTCGCTGCCTCACCGACGAGCCGGCGCGGGGCATCGGCGAACCGCTCCCCCTCCTCGGCCGCGGCCAGCAGTTCGGGACGGCTCGACGGCAGCGGGGCCGCGAACGACCACGCACGGGCGCGGTCGGGGCGACGCCGCGCCGCGGTCGCCTCCGCCCAGCGGGCCACCTGCCGGGTGGTCGCGCACCGCACCGGATGCCGCTGGACAAACCGCAGCCCATCGCAGGTGTTCCCCGCCGCATAGGGAAGCAGGGCCGCGAGTCCCGCCGCCGAGATCACGACCGGCTCCCCTTCGCCCAGGAGCCGGCTGACCGGTTCGGTCACCAGCGCGGCGAGCTGGGGCAGCAGGCCCTCCAGGACGGACGCCAGCGCCGCACCGCCCAACGGCGCCGCAGCCCTGAGCTTGTACGTCCAGGAGGTCACCAGGTCGTCGGTGAACTCCGGCAGGAGAAGCGGGACCGGAGACTCGCCCGGCCTGGCGACCGCGGCTCCGCCGCCGTGCGGCGTCGACCACAGCGCGACGACGGTCGCCCCCGGGTCTGCGTCGGCACCGGTGTCCTGCGTCGCGGTGCCCTGCGGCGCCGGCATGGCGAGGCGCCGCCCGAGAATCACTCCGTGGCCGGTCTCGTGGGCGCGCAGCGCTCCGGCCGCGTCGCCCGCGAGGAGGCGGGTCTGCGCCACGGCGGCGGCCAGTCCCCGCGCCTCCTGTCGCCAGGCCAGTTCCTGCCGCACGGTCGGCTGCTCGGCCAGCAGATCGAGCGCGGCCGAGCCGTGCGCGAGAGCCGTCTCGGCCAGCTCACCCGCGGTTTGGGCGCTCGCGGTGCGGTCGCCCTCGGCGGATGCTTCCAGCGCGTGCATGGCCAGTTGCCTCGCCGCGGTCAGCGTGACCGCCGGCCGGTGCTCCAGCCCCTCCTCGCAGGCCTGGAGCAGCCGCTCCTCCGAGCCGGGTGCGCCGAGGATCCGCCGGACGGTGCCCTCGCGCAGCAGTCGGCCGGGGCGGGCCGAGGGCGGTCCCGATGCGGCGAGCGGTGGCAGTGCGGCCAGCGCCGCCGCGGCCTCGCGATCGTTCAGCCGCAGCAGGCGGGTGATCAGAACGTCCGCGTACGTGCCCTCGGCGACCGCCCGCGTCCGCTCGTCCCGCGCCTCCTCGCGCGCCTCCTTCGCGAGGCGGAGCGCGAGGTCGAGCGGTTCTCCGTCGGTGGAAATCTCGAACAGCCGGTGGCACGCCGAGGCGAAGTTGATCTTACGCGCGGGCAGGTCCGGTGATCGGGGACGCGAGGCGCCGACCGACCGGTCGAAGGCCTCCAGCGCCTGGAGGAGGTCGGCGGCGTCGCCGAACCGCTCGTACCGGTCGGTCAGCGTGATTCCGGCGTTGTTGAGCAGCGAGGCGGCCAGCGGGTGCGCGTCCGGCAGCGTGCGCAGGCCCGCCCTGTGCAGGCGCGCGGCCTCCTCCAGGTCGGCGAGCCGCCCGCTGCGCAGATAGCCGTCATGGTGGAGGTTCGCCAGATTGGACAGCAGCCCGGCGGCCTCGTAGGCGGGGGCGTGCGCGTCGGGGATCGCCGCCCTCCCCGTTCGCAGGGCCGCGGTGAGGACGTCGGGGTCCCCGGTGTGGTGGTACAGGTCGCCGAGGACGAGTGCGAGGCCGGCGAACCGCCCGGCCCGTCCCGGGTCGTCGGGGCTCGAGTCGCGGACCGCGGCCATGTGCCACTCGACGGCGGCGCCGAGGTACTCGTCCCGTCCGGTCGCGATGAAATGGGCGCGCGCCGCCAGGCCGGCGTTGGACATCACGACGGGATACAGCTCATCCCCCTCCGCGACGTCGCGGCGCGCCTCGTCGCCGAGCCGGAACGCCTCGGCTGCGTCGGCCTCTCCGCCGGTGTACGCCCACCGCAGCAGCAGCGCGTTGAGCAGATTGTTGGCCGCCTGGAAACGACCCGGGTATGTGGGCGGAAGGGCGTTATGCGCCTGGCGGGTCAGTGTGACGGCCTCCGACAGGTCAATGACATCGCGTCCCGTGGCGTCGAACCGCTCCATCAGGGCGGTACCGAGGTTCGAGGCCCGGATCGGCCGGTCGGGATGGCCCTCCGGCGTGCCTTCAAGCGCGTCGTACAGCAGCGCCACGGCCCGGTCGAGGTCACCGCGCGGGTGGCCCTGGTCCGCGGCGACGCGGTAGGCCGACCCCAGCAGATTCGCCGCCTCCGCCGTCTCCCCGCCGTGGGCGCGCGCGGCCTCCAGGACGCGTTCACCGAGGTCGATGCAGTCGCCGATGTCGGTGGTGTCAGTGTGAGCGGCCTCGTCGATCATCAGGGAGAGCAGCGAGAGGGACCGGCCGGACCAGCGCGGATCGTCCGGGGTCACCTCTGCCAGCGCCTCGACGAGCAGAGCGCGTGCCTCGGCACGCAGCGAGCCGCGCGACGAGCGGGCCCGGTTGCCAGGGAAGTCGGCGAGCTCCTGCAACGCGGCGGAGAGGTTGGCCGCGCGGGAAGCCGACGGTTCGAGCCGGTGGGCCCGCCGCAGGAGCGGCAGGGCCTCCGATAGGGCCGCCGGGTCGTGGAGCAGCCGGTAGACGACCATGAGCGCGTTGCCCAGCACGGAGCACCCGCGGGCCGAGACCGGTGCCGGACGGGCGCGTACCCGGACGCGCAACTCGTCGGCGAGACTCGGGTCCGCATCGGTGTAGGCGGACACGGTGAGCCGTTCCACTTCGTCGAAGTCGTCCATTGTCACGATCGCCCACCGCGATGCCGATTCACCGGCCGCTCGCCGGTTCGTGCTCGCG
Organism: Actinomadura sp. BRA 177; assembly: GCF_013372625.1. Classification (GTDB taxonomy): domain Bacteria; phylum Actinomycetota; class Actinomycetes; order Streptosporangiales; family Streptosporangiaceae; genus Spirillospora. The sequence continues at coordinate 3,272 of NZ_JABXFD010000245.1, read as the reverse complement.
GAACATTACCCGACCGTTTCGTCCCCACCGGCCGGAATCGAAATGTTCCGATCGTGCGCAGATCCGTTCTCGGCGATGGGACAATGGCAGCTCCGGTTCCGGGCCGGGAGGGTGACGGGGGAGGTCTCTGTGTCGCACGGTTTCCTGGACGATGCGCTCGCCTCCGGGCTCGACCGCGCCGCGAAGGCGGCGTTGTCGGGCTGGGCCAGGATGGAGGGATCGGCCTTCCGGCTGGACCGCTGGATGAACAACGGAAAGTCCGGGGCCGTCGTCGCCGTCGTGGACGAGGAGAACGAGTTCGAGGGCGCCCGGCAACTCGTTCTCAAGATCGACGAAGAGGGGGATTTCGAGTGCCCGGAGTACACCCAGCAAAAGAAGGCCCGGGCCGATTCGCCCGACTTCGCCCGCGAGCACCTGGCCACCGCCGTTCACCAGCCGATCGCCGTCGGGGACGGCCGCTGGATCGTCTTCCAGGAGGTCGCCGGCGGCAGCATGCGCACCTACGGGGTGCTGACCCGGCTACTCGACGCCGCGACCGGCACCGACGCCACCGACGCCGACACCGAGGCGTTCGCGCGGGCATGCCGGACGGTCGTCCACTCGACCTTGCGCGACTGGGCGGTCATTCCCCGTCAGGCTCCCATGACCGCGGCCGAGTACGTCCGGCAGCACGTCGGCCCTCGGCTCCACCGGCCCGGGAGGCTGCGCGACCTCATGGCGACGGCCGTCGACGCTTACCTCTACTTCGACGAAGACGAGGCGTCGCTGCCGAACCCGCTCGCCCTGCTGGCCGAGGATCCTGCCGCGGACAAGCCCGTCGGCGCGGACTCCGTGGTCAACGCCCTGTGCGGCAAGACACACGGGGATCTGCACACCGAGAACATCCTGCTGCGCCTGGAGCCGTCGCCAGCCCCTGACGGCTACTGGCTCGTGGACCTGGCCAAGTACTCCGCCCGGGCGCCGCTCGCCCGGGACGCCACCCACCTCATGCTGTACGTCATCGCGCGGACGCTGACCGGCCTCTCCCCCGTCCAGCGCACCGCCCTCATTCGCGTCCTGGTCGATGGGGACAGCGGACGCGGTGCGGGCCAGCTGCCCGGATGGATCCGGGTCTTCCTGACCGAGATCCGCGCGGCCGGACACGACTGGCTCCTGAAACGCGCACTGCCCGACGCGTGGGACGACCAGACCCGCCTGTCCCTCGCGGGCAACGCGCTGGTCTTCATCGGACGCCGGTCGACGAACGCCGTCGCGCGACGCTGGTTCCTGCGCCTGGCCGGGCACGCCCTGCGGGAGAGCCTGCCGCGCACCCCGGCGGCGGTCCCGGCGCGGACGGCGCCCGCGGCGCACGACCCCGCCGTCAGCGAGCCCAGCCGCATCTGGATCGCGCAGCTCTGCGAGTACCGCCCGACACTGCGCCGGCTCGCGGCCGAGGCGGGGCTGGCCGGGGAGCTCGACGCGCTGGTCACCTCGGCTCAGCTCGGCGAGGACCGCGAAGACGGTTTCGCCCATTTCGTTCGCAAGCTCGGCGGGAGCGACATCCTGCGGATCGACGTCCCTGGCCTGGGGCAGGGACGGCCGCTGTCCGGTGAGTTCCACGGATGCGACGGCGGCCACTGCCCCCGAAGGGAACCGCGCATGCCGAGCGGCCCCGTCCCCCGGTGCGCACTGCGCTCCGCGCCCATGCCGCTGCGATCGGAGTAACCCCGCGTGCTCCAGGAACCCGGCCTGGACCGGCCTTCGGCTGCGGCACTTCCGGCGCTGTGGCCTGCCTGCGTGTGGCTGGCCGTCGCCGCTTTTGGCGTCATCGCCGGGCACGCCCGGGCGCTCGACGCCGAGCACGTCCTGGAGATCATCGGAGACGCGCACGCACGCGTGCAGGCGAAGGGCTTCCTAGCGGCGGTCACCGCCGTCGCGGTGGCGCTGTCCGCGGTCTTCGCGGCGCACGCCGGCGCCGCTCTCCTTGGCGACCGGCTCGGGTCGCTTTGGCTCGGGGTCCACTGGCCGGACCGCCTCGCGTCTCGGCTGACAGCGCGGCGCAGAAGGGCGTGGTCGGCGCTGAACACCGAGGCGGCCGAGGCCCGGCGCGTCGGGAACGAGGACGGCTACGCCCGCTACTCACTCGAACGCAACCGGATCTCGCTGGCGCCGCCGTGCCGGCCGACGCAGGCGGGTGACCGCATCGCCGCCGTGGAGACCAGGGTCGGGCAGCAGTACGGACTGGACCTCTTCTCGGCCTGGCCCCGTCTCTGGCTACTCCTCCCGGACCCCGCGCAGGCCGAGTACCGGGCCGCCTCCGCGGCCTGGCACCGGGCGACCGCGACGGGCGCCTGGGGATTCCTCTACGCGGTCGTGGGCCTGTGGTGGTGGCCCGCGCTGATCATCGCCGCCGGAACCGCCCTGGCGGCGATGCTGCTCGGCCGCAGCGCCATCGCGTCCGTCGCCACGACGGCGGAGTCGATCGTGGACGTCTTCCTGCCCGACTTGTACGCCCGGCTGAACCTGGACCGCACGGATCCCGGCCGCGCCGCGACCGCACGCTTCCGCAAGGGGACATGAGAACATTCCGGGAGTCTCGCGCCGACCGGAACCCCACCACCCGAGGAGCCAGGCTTACAGCCCGACCATCTCGGCGAGCCGAGCACTGTCCCTACCGAAAATTTCGTCCGCGCAGGTCAAGCGGCATGCTCGTACTCATTGAGGATTCCGCACAGACGTTGACCTTCTTCGGATGCTCAGGTGGGCGATCTGGTCTGTTTCGTTGATCGGTGAAGGCAGCGGCTTCAACGGGCGGGCGTTGGCGATGCCCTGATGCGGGCAATGCTCGTTGTAGAAGGTCTCGAACTGGCGGAGGGCGTGGAGCAGGTGCCGCTGGTTCCACATCAACGTGCGGTTCAGGAACTCACGGCGGCATGTCTGCACCCATCGCTCCATCACTGCGTTCATCCTCGGCATCCGCACCCCCGGTCAGCACCGTCTGGACGCCGGTACCGGCCAGGATCGCGGCCAACAGGTCGGGAACTTGCCGTCCCGGTCCCGGATCAGGAACCGTGCCCGGCAGCCGGCGTCCTGAAGGTCCATGACCGCACTTTTCGGATGTTCGGCTGGGCGATCTGGCGTGTCCATTCACGGGGTGAAGCCGTGATGGGTGTAGCTCGTTTTCAGTGAGCGTGCCGGTCAGGCGGTGAGTGCGTATTCATGCTGGTCATGGGTGCGTTCGTGCTCTCGGCGCAGGTGGTAGGCCCAGTAACGGTCGAGGTCGTCGTTGGCGA
>NZ_JABXFD010000236.1 GCF_013372625.1 Actinomadura sp. BRA 177 | reverse complement strand
TCGTCGATCTCGCGTACACGTACTCGTTCTGCCACCCGGACAGGGTGACGGCCACACGGCGCCGGGCACAGCCTCAAGACGGCGTGTCACATCACAACAGGGCGAACGTTGCCTGCTACGGCACTAGGCACCCCCTCGGCGGTTCTCGACGCGGCCCGTCACCCGTCCGAACCGCTGTTGCGCGGCCTGGGCGGAGGCCAGCCCCATCGCGCGGGAGATCTGCGGCCACGACAGCCCGTGAGCGCGTGCGGTGAACATCAGCGCGGCCTCCACCTGGTCCACCTCGGCCCGGGCGGCCGACAGCAGAGCCAGTGCCGCCGCCACGGTGTGCTCGTCGGCGTCGCCGGCGCCGTCGCGCCACAGTGCGAAACGGATCAAGTCGACCGCCGAGGGCGGCTGACTCCCGTGCAGCCAGGGCGCCCGGGGAAGGGCCGAGGCACCCGAGTCCAGCAACCGCCTGCGCGCCTCCGCCTCGCGATCGGCCTGCCCTTGGTCGGCGTCCGAGTTCTCCATGCGGATCATGCTGGACCATCAACATCTCGTTGTCAACGAAATGTTGATGAACGCGCTGACCCTGACGTCCACCGCTCCTATGCGCGGCCGTTCACGTTGCCACGTCCTCGAACCGCGGTCTCGATCAGGTCTGCCCGGGTGCGGCGGCGATCAGTAACCCTCGTCGCGGAGGGCCGAGCGGTAGGACGCGTCCATGGCGCGACGGGTGAACGCGCCGGGCGTGGCGGCCATGCCGCGTCCGAGCAGGCGTGCGCCGCGGCCGCTTTCGGTGTTGGCCGCGACGTGGGCGGCCGCGATCGCGGTCAGGTCCGGCAGACGCCCGGGGGAGCGCGGGCCGTCCCACAGGACGTCCGCGACGGTGGTGCGCGTCAGGTCGGCGTGCTCGACGTGCACGACGATCGCCGCGTGCGGCGGCTTGTCGCGCAGCGCCATCGTCGCGAGCAGGGCCGGGTCGGTGCTGACCCGCGCGGTGCCCCTGAGGTGGAGGACCTCGCGACTGCCGGGGAGCAGGGCGGCCAGCGAGACGTCCGGGCAGGTCATGAGGTTGCGCAGGGTGTCAGCTCGCTTGTTGCCGCGCCGGTCGGGGAGCGCGAGGGTCGCTCCGTCGAGCACCTGCAGGAAGCCCGGACCGTCCCCGCGCGGACTGGTGTCGGCCCGCTCGTCGCCGTCGCGCGAGGAGAGGAAGGTGAACGGCGAGGCCGCGAGGAACGCGGCGACGCGCGGCGTGGACAGCGGCCCGCCGCCCGGGACGGCCGGGACGTCCGGAGGCGCGTCCGGGACGGCGGTCCACAGCTTGGAACGCAGCATGCACCGCGCGCAGTGCATGTACGCCTCCGCCATTTCGATGGCGACGCGCCCGTCGCCGCCGCCGGCGGCGGTGCCGTTCAGCCGGAAGGTCTCCCCGAGGCCGGGGATCAGGAACACCATCGACGCCCCCGTGCCGAGCGCGGGCATCGGCGCCCCGTCCGGGACCGGGAACGACAGGCGCGTCCGCGATTCGGCGCGGGCGAAGCCGGCCGTTCCGCCGACGAGCATCGTGTGTGGAACGCCAGCCGTGTCGCGGATGCCCAGCGCCGCCGCCGGGGCGGAGGCGAACACCTCCCGGCACCCCTCGTCGAGCGTGGCGGTCGCCTTCAGCAAGACCATCCTGGGTGGTGTTCCGATGATCGCGTCGATTCCGCGACCGTGGCCGGTGTGCGCATATGTCCTCTCCTCACCTGTCCACACCGAAGGTAGGGTGGCCAGTCAGCGGATGGGAGCCAACCAATGCCGTGATCTGGCCAAGATCGGGGGACGCCATGCCGGGGACAGTGCTGGCGACCGCACGCACCGAGTTCGACGCCGGTGTCGCCTTCGACCTGCACGAACACCCGTTCCACTTGCTGAGCTGGAGCGAGACCGCCACCGTCACCCACCGCACCGCGGACCGCGACTGGCTGGTGCCGCCCACCCACGCGCTGTGGATGCCGGCTGGCGTCCCGCACGCTTTGGCGGTGGTGCGCGGCGGGCGCGGCTATGGCGTCGTCCTGAGCGCGCAGCACTGCCCGGTCTCCTGGACCGAGCCGACCGGCGTACTCGTCACCCCGCTGGTCCGGGAACTGATCGTGCATCTCGACCAGCACCCGCGACGGGCACGCATGCCGGCCGAGACGCTCCTGGCCGAACTCCTGGAACCCGTCCCCAGCACGACGTTCCAGCTCCCGATGCCGACCGACCCCCGCCTGCGGGACGTCACCGAGGCCCTGCTCGCCCACCCCGCCGACGACCGCGACCTCGCTGCCTGGGCCGACCACGCCGCCACCAGCGTCCGCACCCTGACCCGGCTCTTCCAGGCCGAGACGGGAATGACGTTCGCGCAATGGCGCACACACGCCCGCATCCGCGCCGCACTCACCCACCTCGCAGAAGGCGTCCCCATCAAAGCGACGGCGCGCGCAGTGGGCTACCGCAAACCCGGAGCCTTCGCCGAGGCATTCCGCCGCATCACCGGCGACTTCCCCAGCGTCTACACCCCGCCGTAACCACCACGACCAGCCGATCAGACCGAGACCCAGAAGCGCAGCCGGAGCACTGGACTAGAACGAACTCCGGACTATCGTAGGTCGTCCCCGAGGCGAATACGTAGATCTGCGACGTATCGGACCGTGTCCACCCGGACCCGAAATATTCGCGGACAAGTTGACGAGCCTGGCTCGTAGATCATGCTTCGGGATATGGATCGGGCCGTTCGGGCGGTGGTCCCGGCGGACGCTCCGCGGGCCTGCGGCTTGTCGGCGTCCTCCACCCGGCCGTCGATCCCGCTGGGCTGGTCGATACCCACGCTTCGGTCCTTTCCGCCGGTGAAACGGCGGGATGCTTCCGTACCGGTGATTCGTGGTGGAGTTTCGAGGCAGAGAGACGTTCAGCTCGTGCGGACTACGTACTCCAAAGAAATTGGAAGAACTCTGCGTGCGACCTCGATCGGCGCCAGGGCAGCCGACTGCCGATCGTTGAGTTGCGGTGTGTGCCCCAGTGCCTATCTGGCCGCCCTCATGTCGCGGAGGCCCCACATAGCCGGGAAACGCTGACTGAGAATCGGTATGCTCTCGTCCGGCTGTCGACCGACCATCAGGGGCTGCCCGAATGAGTGAACCGTTGCGCCGCGAAGATCCTCAGCGACTCGGGCGGTACCGCCTTATCGAACGCCTGGGCCAAGGCGACATGGGCACGGTGTATCTCGGACAAAGTGAGCAGGGGCAGGACGTGGTCGTCAGGGTCATGAACCCTGGCCTGGCCCGCAATCCCCACTTCCGTGAACTCCTCCGCCAGGAGGTCGCCGCCGCTCGCGGAGTCGCACCATTCCGCATCGCGCCCGTGCTCGACGCCTCCCTCGACGGCCATCCGCTCTACGTCGTGACCGAGTACATCGTCGGGCCGACTCTCGATCAGGCCGTCGCGAACCATGGCCCTCTTCCGCAGTCCGAACTGGACCACCTCGCGGTCGGCGTGGCGACCGCGCTCGCGGCCGTCCATGACGCCGGAATCCTGCACCGTGACCTCAAACCCTCCAGCGTTCTGCTCTCCGGCACCGGTCCGCGCGTCACCGGCTACGGGATCGCCAGGGCGCATGCGCAGGCGGGCGCCGCGGACTCGGGCCCGGCCGTCGCCACCCCCGGCTACCAGGCACCGGAGGCACTCGCCGGCGGCCCGGTCACTTCGGCCTCGGACGTCTTCTCCTGGGGCTGTGTCGTGGCATTCGCCGGTACCGGGCGTCATCCTTTCCCCGGTGGCGGCTTCCCCGAAGTCGCCTATCGCGTGGCCAACGAGGCGCCGCGACTGGAGGGGCTCAGCCCGCACCTGCTCCCTCTCGTCCGGCAAGCGCTCGACAAGGATCCGCTCGCGCGTCCTTCAGTACCGCAACTTCTCCAGGGCCTTGGCGATCGGCCCCCGTGGACGGAAGAAGGCCCTACGCCGCCGCCACCGCCGTCGACACCGTTCATACCGGCCGACGACAAGGGCCCGGAGGGCCGCTCCCGATCAGCACCGCTGATCGGCATCGGCGCGTTCGTCGTCATCCTAGCGATGGTCACCACCATCGCGGTGGTCGCGCTCTCCCGAGGTGACGCCCAGGCGCCCGCCGGTGGCCGGGCCCTCCAGCACTCGGCGTCCACCGTCCCCGCTACCCCGGACGCGTCCCGCACCCCCAGCACACCTCCGCGCACCGGCCCACCGGCTGAGTCCTCACCCGATGCCGGCGATGTGGACCCGCGCTTCCTCGGCCGGTGGACGGGTCTCATCACGCATCACGCATCGAAGGACTCGAAATTCTCCGCGCTCATCACCATCACCGGAGGGAAGCTCACCCAAGTGGTCGGAGAGAGCGATTACAGCTCCATGGGCAGTCATGGCACGCTGAAGCACGTCTCGGCGACCAGGACCCGGCTCGTGGTCGAAGAGCGCATTCAGCAGGGTCACGGCTGCGAGGATGTAGTGCTCATCACGCTCACATACCGGCAACCCCGTGCCCTCAAATACGAGTACGAGCTCACCAACACGAACGGTGCGGGCATGCTAGCCCGGGCCTGACCTGTTGGGTACGACCTTCCACCAGGTCAGGCAACGCCATACCCACTCCAGCGGGCCGTACCGGGCATAGCGCAGCCACAGCAGGCTGAAAGCCATCTCGATCACGAATACTCCCGCACCAAGAGCGAAGGCCATTCCGTAATTGGATTCGCTTTCGAGGTGCAACACTTGATCGGCAGCCAGGATCAAGAGCGTGGCAGCGATATAGCCCGTCAGCGCCATCCGCCCGATGGGCGCCAGCTTGCACAGCGCAGGGCGGATCCGCGAACGAAGCAGCAGCACGATCGCCGTAACGTAGGTCGCGGCCGTCGCCAGCCCCGCGAACGTTGCCGGCCGTGCGCCGGAATCCGTCCCCGTGCTGATCTGCAGAACATTCAGGGCGACGGCGAATGTGGAGGCTGTGGCCAGGACGACCCGCAGCCGACTCGTCGGCAGACTGAGCAGGTTCTCCGAACCGTACCTCGCTGCACCGAGGCCGACCAGGAACAGCCCCGGGATGAGCATGCTGCCGCCGGCGACCAGTGCGGCGGCCGCAGTGGCGACGGTGCCGAGTGCCAAGACGATGCGCCAGCCGGGGAGGAGCGATGCGGGCAGCAGGACGACGATGCCGACGACGGCATATGTCAGCAGGACCTCGCGCGGCTGCAACAACCGGTGCAACGCGCCGAAGGGCATCAGAAATCCCAGCCTTGCCAGCATGACCAGCCGCGGACTATGCGTCCGTCCCTTGACCGCGTCCAGGAACAATCCGAAACTCAGGCCGAACAGGAACGAGAAGATCGGGAAGAACCTCTGGTGCAGCAGAGTCTGGTACACCCAGTGCCCGAGACCATCGGCCGAGCCCGAAGTCGGCATCCCCGTGATCCCCACGGTGTTCACCAGTGTGATACCGAAGAGCGCGAAGCCTCGGAGAACATCGACCTCGGTAATGCGTACGGCCTTCTCGGACTGGCCCACAAGTTCCGCTGTTGATGCCTGTGACGCTGTCGTCACTACCCTCCTCCCGGAACGACCAGCACATCACAACCGCCCCGCCAGCGAGTTCACCAGGATCCCGAGTTGGTTCTGGCGGCAATGAAGTCGCTTAGGGGCGGGGCCGGCTGCGTGCCGGTGTGGCGGAGCCGGCGAACACGCCTCTCAGTTCTCCCTGGCCATCAACTGCACGTGGGCGATGATCTCTTTCAGCTGGGCCGGCGGAAGCGTCTCGGTCAGCAGGGTGGCCTGGAAGTATGTGTGCTCGCTCTTGCCGTCCGTCCCGTGGCCGTCCGCAATGAGCTCCTTCTTCATGATCTCCCAGTCCGACCACTCGTCCTTGAGGAAGGCTTCGAGCGTGTCGCGGAACACGGCGTAGCCGCTGGCCACTGCGGTCTCCGGCCAGTCCTCCTCGTCCGCGCCGAGCAGGGACAGCAGGTTGCGGTTCTTGCCGGTCTCCTTACCGATCCGGTCGGCCAGCTTCTTGTCTGTGTCGTCGGGTTTGCGCTGGGCGTTGTGCCTGTCCCCGTCGAACACCACATAGGTTGGGATGCCGAGTGTAGTGAGGATGGCGTATGGCAGCCGGAGATTCTGCTTGCCTTCGACGTTCACCACCATGATGCCGTTGGTGTTCAACGGGTCCTCGCGGTAGCCGCAGCCCTCCAGGACGCCCTTGTCGCTGACACCCTCCACCAGGATGACGGCGCGGGCGAACATGGCCTCCGGGATGTCCGTCAGGTAGGCCCGCGCGATCTTCCGGGCGAGTTCCACGTCGCTGATCTTCATCCCAAGCAGATCCTTGACGGACTGCTGCGTGCTGGAGTCGACGTGGACGGACGGGGCGCCGTCCTCCTTCGTGCGCGTCATGCGGCGGATCTGATGGAACCCGTCCGTCTCCAGGAAGTACGGGCTGTGCGTGGCGTAGGAGATCTGGATCCCGTGCTCCGGCCCGGTGGCGAGCCTGCGCAGCACCGATGCGAAGGTCCGGGCCTGGACGGGATGCTGGAAGAGCTCCGGCTCCTCGATCGCCAGGAACACCGTCCGGCTCGCCTCGGCGGCCTTCCGCTCCGCCAGCACCCGCAGTGCGGTGATGAGCACGGCCCGCTGGAAACCGTGCCCCTGCTGGTCAACACGGGTGTTGGCGGTCCCGTCCTCCACCGACACCTGGAACAGGGGCTGCGGCACCCGCATCTCGGGAATGTGGGAGCTGACGCGCAGTCTGCGGCCCCGGGTGAGCTGCTCGACCTCGCGGGTCAGCTCGTTCGAGAGTTCATGCAGTTGCGCCTCGAAGTGCTCGGCGTGGATCTTGCCGCGGTCGTCGTTGAACACCGCCTGAAGATCGAGCATGTCCCGCTCGGCTTGGCCGCGGTCCACGGCCTGGTCCATGATCCGGCCGATGATGGAGCCCTTCACATCACGCCCCTCCTCGACCGCCCGCAGGTCCGCGCTGACGAACACGTAGTCGAACAGCCCGGTCATCTTCGCCTGACCGGCGAAGCCGAAGAAGTGGGTGTCGGCGGGCAGTTCCACCGCCTCGAGCCGGTCTCGATGCCTGCCTTCCCACGCGGACAGTGCATCCTCGACGGCCTTGGCACTCGAGACGACCGGCAAGCCGAGCTCAGGCCGTGCGTCTGCCAGAGCCCTGTACCTCCTGCGCTGCTCCATGGCGCCCTCGGCGCCTCGGATCTCATCGAATGGCGGATACGCCAGAGCGCGGCCCGACAGCTTTTCAGCACCGTCCTCCCAGCGCCGCCAGAGCCGGACGGACTCGGTGTTCCCGGCCGCGTACTTCCCGAGCGCTGCCCGGTCCAGATCAGTGAGGTCACCGAACTGGACCTCGACGCTGATCTGTTTCCGCTCCGCCCCTGCCCAGACGTCCTCCTCGGTCAGCGGCTGTGCCGGCCCGTTGAAGAACCAGTCCAGCGCCCGCAGGACGGCCGACTTGCCCACCCCGTTCGGCCCGATGAAGGTCGTGATGTCGTCGAAGCGGATGTCCACGTCTCGCAGACACCGATAGTTCTTGATCGCCACCCGTTGTATCCGCACACATCAACCTCACCGCTCACAGGCGTCCCGCCGCAACCGGATTAGGTGACTGACCGCAGTGAGCCGATACGGTGAGTCAGGTAAACCGGAGGGGGCCGCCGCGCGTCCCCGTGGGGCCCAGGGGTGTGCCGTTCACGTCCCGGCGTCCTTCGCCACGGTCGGGGGTAGCTATTCAGCCTGAGTTGGCGTCTGCCCGGGTTGTGCCTGGTTGCCTGGGGTTGATCTTGCAGAGGTTGCCCGAGATCATGGGTGGGTGCCCGAGCCCGCCGAGCAGCCCGAGGACGGCCTGA
>NZ_JABXFD010000542.1 GCF_013372625.1 Actinomadura sp. BRA 177 | reverse complement strand
GCTGGTTGGCGTGGGGGGTAGGGGGCGTTCGGAGTCGTTGGCGGGACATCACCCAGGGGGAGCATGAGTTCTACCCAGCCCGACTGTCTCAGGGTTCGGGGTGCTCGGGTGCACAATCTGCGGGGCGTCGATGCCGATGTTCCGCTGCGTTCGCTGGTCGGGATCGCGGGCGTGTCCGGGTCGGGGAAGTCGTCGCTGGCGTTGGGCGTGCTGTACGCCGAGGGGTCGCGCCGGTATATCGAGGCGCTGTCGACCTACACTCGCCGCCGGATGGCGCAGGCGCCGCGGGCGGCGGTGGACTCGGTGGAGCATGTCCCCGCGGCGCTGGCGTTGCGGCAGCGTCCCGGTGTGCCCGGCGTGCGGTCCACCTTCGGTACCTCCAGTGAGCTGCTGAACGTTCTGCGGCTGATGTTCTCGCGGCTGGCCTCGCACGTGTGTCCCAACGGTCATCGGGTTCCGCCGACGATCGATGTGGCGGCGGAGGTCGCGTTCGCGTGTCCTGTCTGCGGTGAGCAGGTGCATCCGCCGGGCGCGGAGGACCTGTCGTTCAACTCCACCGGGGCCTGCCCCCGCTGCCAGGGCATTGGGGTGGTGCGCACGGTGGACGACGCGGCGCTGGTCCCGGACCCGTCCAAGACGCTGGAGGGCGGTGCGGTCGTTCCCTGGCGGATGTTCGGATTCAACGTCCAGCCCGACATCGCACGCGAGTTCGGTGTGCGCACCGATGTGCCCTGGAGCGAGCTGACCGACGCCGAGCGGGAGATCGTGCTGGACGGGCCGGAGGAGAAGAAGCACATCACCGTCACCAGCAAGAAAGGGGTCCACGACCTCGACTTCACCTTCCGCAACGCGCGGCTGACGGTGACCGAGGAGCTGAAGCGGGCCGACACCGACAAGCGGCTGGCCAGGGTCGGCCGCTTCCTGCGCGAGGGCACCTGCCCGGACTGCCGGGGCAGCCGCCTGAGCCCCGCCGCGCGGGCGCCTCGGATCGGGGAGCGGAACCTGGCCGAGGTCACCGCGATGACCCTGGACGACGTGCTGGCGTGGGTCCCCGGCGTCGCGGGCACCCTTCCCGCCGACATGCGGGACATGGCCCGGTCGCTGGCCGGCACGCTGGTCGAGATGGCGCGGCGCCTGGTCGAGCTCGGCCTCGGCTATCTCGCGCTGGACCGGGCCGGGGCCACGCTGTCCACCGGCGAGCGGCAACGCGCGCAGCTGGCCCGGGCGGTCCGCAACCGCACCACCGGTGTCCTCTATGTCCTGGACGAGCCGTCCATCGGCCTGCACCCGGCCAACGTCGACGGACTGCTCGGTGTGATGCGCGACCTGCTGGCCGACGGCAACTCGGTCGTCTTCGTCGACCACGACGTGCAGATCCTGCGCGAGGCGGACTGGCTGATCCAGCGCGGCCCCGTGGACGACGCCCTCGCCGAGACGGCCGCCGCCGCGGCCTGCGCCGCCGCGCTGAGCGGCGTGTTCGCGCCCCCTGCCGACCAGGCCCCCTGACCGCGGACGGACATCCCGCCGCGCCGACCCCGGAAGGACCCGGAATGCGCCACGACATCGAGTTCGACTCCGCCGGAACGACGCTCCGAGGCTGGCTCTACACGCCGGACGGGTGCCCGGGCCCGCATCCGGCCGTGGTCGTCACCCACGGCTACGGCGCCGTCAAGGAGCAGTACACCGACGACATCGCCGAGGCGCTCGCCGCGTCCGGGCTCGCGGTCCTGCTGTACGACCACCCGTCGTTCGGCGCCAGCGACGGCGAGCCCCGCCAGGAGGTCGACCCCTGGGCGCAGATCCGCGGCTACCGGGACGCGATCACGTTCCTGTGCACGCGCGAGGAGGTCGACGCCGACCGGATCGGCGTGTTCGGGTCCAGCTACTCGGGCGGCCACGTGCTCGTCGTCGGGGCCGTGGACCGCCGGGTGAAGTGCGTCTACGCGCAGGTCCCGGTGATCAGCGGCGGGACGAGCATGTCGCGGTTCATCCCCACCGAGGCGCTCGCCGAGGTCCGCCGGACGTTCGACGCCGACCGGCTCGCCCGGTTCCGCGGCGAGGCGCCGGCGATGATCCCGCTGATCACCGAGACGCCCGGGGAACTCGCCGCGCTGCCCGACCGCCCGACCTACGAGTGGTACAGCACGATCGAGCCGGAGCGGCTGAAGACCTGGCGCAACGAGGTCACCCTGCGCTCGGTGGAGATGACGGCCGAGTACGAGCCGGGCGACTACATCGCGCGCATCACGCCGACGCCGCTGCTGATGGTGGTCGCCGACCGGGACATGCTCACCCACAGCGACCTCGCGTTCGCCGCCTACGAGCGCGCCCTTCACCCGAAGCGGCTGGAGGTCCTGCACGGAGACCACTTCGCCGTCTACGGCAAGGACAGCGAACGCGTGCTCGCGCTCATGACCGCGTTCTTCCACGAGCACCTCGGCGCCGCGGGCTGAACGGCCGGCTAGCCGCGGCGGGCGCGGTACTCCTGCGGGCTGGCGCCGTGCTCGCGCTTGAACGCGGTGCTCAGCGCGAACGCGGTGCCGTAGCCGACCTGGCGGGCGATGGCGTCGAGCGTCGCGTCGCTCTCGCGCAGCAGGTCGGCGGCCTGCGCGAGGCGGACGCCGGTCAGGTACGCCATGGGCGGCTCGCCGATCAGCTTCGCGAACCGCTGCGCGAGCGCGGCGCGGGACACCCCGACCTTCGCGGCCAGGTCCGCGACCGTCCACGGATGCGCGAGGTCGGCGTGCAGGAGGCGCAGCGCGGGGCCGGCGACGGGATCGCCGTGGGCGCGGTACCAGCCGGGCGCCGCGGCGTCCGGCCGGGAGAACCAGGCCCGCAGCGTCGCGATGAGCAGGAGGTCGAGGAGCCGGTCGAGGACGATGTCCTGGCCGGGCTCGTCCTTGCCGATCTCCTCGCCGAGCACGTCGACGAGCGGCGACTTCCAGGTGTCTCCGCGGACGATCGCGATCGGCGGCAGCGCGGACAGCAGCCGCTGCGTCACGGCGCCGCGCATCTGGTAGGTGCCGATCAGCATGACCGCCGTCCCGGTGGGGTCGTTGCCCCAGGCGCGGACGCCGAGGTCCATCGCCTCCGCCAGGCTCGTCCCGTCCGGGGTGGTGCAGCGCTGCCCGGGATGGATGACGATCTGCGGTTCGGTGCCGGGGGCGTCGCTGACGGTGTACGGGTCGGGCCCGCGGAAGATGACCATGTCGCCGGGGCCGACGCGCTGCGGCTCGCCGTCGTCGGGGACGAGCCACGCGTCGTCCCTGACCATGGAGAGCAGGGTCAGCGGCGCCTCGTCCTGGATGCGGATCGACCAGGGCGGGGCGAGGGTCGAGCGGAGCATGAACGCTCCCCGGGCGCGGGGCCCGTCGAGGAGGTCGGTGAGAGCGTCCACGACGGCCAGCCTAGACGCTCGCGTATGAAGGCGAGCTTCTCAACGATGGTCGCTGAAGTCGCCTCGCTGTTGACTCAAAGGCATGACGAATACGGAGAACGGCCTCACCCTCGTCCTCGGCGGGACCGGCAAGACCGGCCGCCGCGTGGTGGAGCGGCTGGAGGCCCTGGACGTCCCGGTCCGGATGGGCTCGCGGTCGGCGTCGCCGGCCTTCGACTGGGCGGACGAGGCGACCTGGGCGCCCGTCCTGCGGGACGTCGGGAACGTGTACCTGTCCTACTACCCGGACCTGGCGGCGCCCGGCGCCCCCGAGGCCATCGCCGCCTTCACGGCGAAGGCGGTGGAGGCGGGCGTGCGGCGCGTGGTCCTGCTCTCCGGGCGAGGTGAACCCGAAGCGCGGGAATGCGAGGGGATCGTCCAGGCGTCGGGCTTGGCATGGACGATCGTCCGGGCCAGCTGGTTCGCGCAGAACTTCAGTGAGGACTACTTGCTCGACCCCGTCCGCGCAGGCGAGGTCGTCCTCCCCGCCGGCGACGTGCCCGAGCCCTTCGTGGACGCCGACGACATCGCGGACGTGGCCGTCGCGGCGCTCACCCAGGACGGCCACACCGGTGAGACCTACGAGGTGACCGGTCCCCGCGCGCTCACGTTCGCCGAGGCCGTCGCCGAGATCGGACGCGCGGCAGACCGCGAAATCGCCTTCGTCCCGGTGAGCGCGGACGACTACGCGGCGGCCCTCAAGGAGCACGGCCTCCCCGGCGAGGTCATCGGCTTCCTGACCTACCTGTTCACGACCGTCCTCGACGGCCGCAACGCCCGGCCCGCCGACGGTGTCCGGCGGGCGCTCGGCCGCGCGCCCCGCGACTTCGCCGAGTACGCACGAGAGGCCGCTGCCACCGGCATCTGGAAGGAATCGGAGTGACAATGAGAAATGCGCTTGCGGGGGTTTCGGTGACCCTTTCCCTCATCATGGCGGCCGGCATGGCCGGGACGTTCTTCGGCTTCTCGGCCGGCGTGATGCCGGGCTTGAACGCGGCGAGGCCGCAGTCGGCGATCGATGCGATGCAGGGCATCAACCAGAGGATCCAGAACCCGCTGTTCGTGGCGATGTTCCTGCTGGTCCCGGTACTGGCGGCCGTGGCGGGCGTGCTGCTGCTGATGCTCGACCAGAAGTCGGCGGCGATCCTGTTCTTCGCCGCGGCGGCCGTGTACTTCGTGGGAGCGCTCGTCCCGAGCTTCGCGGTGAACATCCCGATGAACAACGACCTGGACGGGGTGACGATCCCGAAGGACGCGGCCGAGGCGGCGAAGACCTGGTCGGACTACTCCGGCCGCTGGACCGCCTGGAACACGGCCAGGGCGGTCTTCAGCTGGGCGAGCGTCCTCGCCATGAGCCTGGGCGTCTACTTCTGGGGGAAGAGCGACTGAGCGCGAAGAGCGGGCGGGGCTTACGATCTCTGGATGGGCGGCGTCTACGCGATCAGCGACCTGCACGTGGGGTTCCCGGAGAACCGCGCGTTCGTCGAGGGGCTGCGGCCCGCGTCCGGCGACGACTGGCTGATCGTCGCGGGGGACGTCGCCGAGCGGTTCGCCGACGTCGAGTGGACGCTCCGCACGCTGCGCGACCGCTACGCCACCGTGGTCTGGGTCCCCGGCAACCACGAACTGTGGACGATCAAGGATGACCCCGTCCAGCTGCGCGGGGAGGCCCGGTACCGGCGGCTGGTCGACATGTGCCGCGGCCTGGGCGTACTGACCCCCGAGGACACGTACCCGGTCTGGGACGGTGAGGGCGGCCCGGTGACGATCGCGCCGCTGTTCATCCTCTACGACTACACGTTCCGGCCGGACGGGACGTCCACCAAGGAAGAGGCGCTCGAAGTCGCGCACGAGGCGGGCGTCGTGTGCACCGACGAGGTGTACCTGCATCCCGACCCGCACCCCACGCGGGACGCCTGGTGCGACGCCCGCATCGCCTACACCGAGAAGCGCCTGGCCGCGCTGGAGCCGGGGACGCGGACCGTGCTCGTCAACCACTGGCCACTCGTCCGCGAACCCACCCGCGTCCTCTGGTACCCGGAGTTCGCGCAGTGGTGCGGCACCGAGCGCACCGCCGACTGGCACGAGCGGTTCCGCGCCGCCTCCGTCGTCTACGGGCACCTGCACATCCCCCGGACGATCTGGACCGGCGACGTCCCGCACATCGAGGTGTCGGTCGGCTACCCGCGCGAATGGCGCAAGTGGCGCGGGTCGCCGCGCGGCCCGCGCGCCATCCTGCCCGTCCCGGAGACGAGCTGACCTAGCGGTTTCCGGGGGCCATCCCGGCCGCGGCGAGCGACAGCAGCCGGCCGGCCGCGTCCGGTTCCCGCTCGGTGACCGCCGCGATCGCGCCGGTGAGCCACAGGACGTCCGCGAACGCCGTGTCCTTGGGCGCCTCCCCGGCCTGCTGCGCGCGGGCGAACAGCGCCTCGCCCGCCTCGCACATCGCCCGCCGCGACGGCGACGGCTCCGGGCGCTCGTCCCGCAGCGACACCACCGCCGAGGCCGCGAGCCCGCGGAACACCGTGACCTGGGACACGAACGCCCGCAGCCACGTCATCAGCGCCTCGCCCGGAGCGGGGGAGACCAGGAGGTCGCGGGCCGTCCCGGCGAGTTCCTCGTAGACGCCGGCGAGCAGCGCCTCCAAGAGGTGCTGGCGGGTGGGGAAGTGGCGGTAGAGCGTCCCGATGCCGACGCCGGCGGTGCGGGCGATGCCCTCCAGGGACGCGTCGGCGCCGTCGCGCTGGAACGTCTCGCGGGCCGCGGCGAGCAGCCGCGCCCGGTTGCGGCGCACGTCGGCGCGCACCGCGCGGGCGGGGGCCTTCGGCGTGTCGTCGCTGGTCACGTGAGTCGTCGGTCCTTTCCCGGCGGGTACGGGCCTGCGGCGATTCGGGGGGATCCGCGGCTTTGGAACGGTCCCTAGATACTAGCCGCGCCGGCCCGCCCGGCCTGCGCCGGGAGGGGGCGGCCCGCCGCGGACGCCACCGCGGCGGACCTGCGCCGACCTCAGGAGGCGCCGGGGGAGAGGGGCAGCTGGATCCGCCCGCCGGCGGCCCGGAACTCCGCGGCCTTCTCCCGCATCCCGGCGGTGAGCGCGGCGTCGCCGTCCAGCCCGCGCTCGTCGGCGTACCGCCGGACGTCCCGGGTGATCTTCATCGAGCAGAAGTGCGGCCCGCACATCGAGCAGAAGTGCGCGGTCTTCGCCGGCGCCGCCGGGAGCGTCGCGTCATGGAACGCGCGGGCGGTGCCCGGGTCGAGGGACAGGTTGAACTGGTCCTCCCAGCGGAAGTCGAACCGCGCGTCCGACAGCGCGTCGTCCCACACCTGCGCGCCGGGATGCCCCTTGGCCAGGTCGGCGGCGTGCGCGGCGATCTTGTAGGCGATCACGCCGGCCTTCACGTCGTCGCGGTCCGGCAGCCCGAGATGCTCCTTGGGCGTGACGTAGCAGAGCATCGCCGTCCCGTGCCAGCCGATCATCGCGGCGCCGATCGCGGAGGTGATGTGGTCGTAGCCGGGCGCGATGTCGGTGGTCAGCGGGCCGAGCGTGTAGAACGGCGCCCCGTCGCACCACTCCTGCTGCCGGTCGACGTTCTCCTTGATCTTGTGCATCGGGACGTGCCCGGGCCCCTCGTTCATCACCTGGTTCCCGTACTCGGCGGCGATCCTCGTCAGCTCGCCCTGCGTGCGCAGCTCGGCGAACTGCGCCTCGTCGTTGGCGTCCGCGATCGAGCCGGGGCGCAGGCCGTCCCCGAGCGACCAGGTGACGTCGTAGGCGGCGAAGATCTCGCACAGCTCCCGGAAGCGCGTGTAGAGGAAGTTCTCCTCGTGGTGCGCCAGGCACCACGCCGCCATGATCGACCCGCCCCGCGACACGATCCCCGTCCTGCGCCGCGCCGTCAGCGGCACGTACCGCAGCAGCACCCCGGCGTGGACGGTCATGTAGTCGACGCCCTGCTCGGCCTGCTCGATCACCGTGTCGCGGAAGACCTCCCAGGTCAGCTCCGCCGGGTCGCCGCCGACCTTCTCCACCGCCTGGTACAGCGGGACGGTCCCGACCGGCACCGGCGAGTTCCGCAGGATCCACTCCCGCGTCGTGTGGATGTCCTTCCCGGTGGACAGGTCCATGATCGTGTCGGCGCCCCACCGGGTCGCCCACGTCATCTTCTCGACCTCGTCCTCGATCGAGGAGACCACCGCCGAGTTCCCGATGTTCGCGTTCACCTTCACCAGGAAGTTCCGGCCGATGACCATCGGCTCGATCTCAGGATGGTTGACGTTCGCGGGCAGCACCGCCCGCCCGGCCGCCAGCTCGTCCCGGACGAACTCCGGTCGCACGCCCTCCCGCAGCGCCGCGAACTCCATCTCCGGCGTGATCTCGCCCCGCCGCGCGTATGCCCTGTCTCTTATACACATCTGACGCTGCCGACGAAGAGGAAAGTGGAGACCCCGGAAGGCACAGTACAATTAAAAAAAA
>NZ_JABXFD010000705.1 GCF_013372625.1 Actinomadura sp. BRA 177 | reverse complement strand
ACGGTAGGTAGGTGCCGGGTAGGTGGTCGTGCGGGTGCCGAGTGAGTGCCGTGCCGAGGCGCCCCGGAACCGCCGTCAGCGGTAGGTGAGGAGGGCGGGCGTCGCGTCGAGGTGGTCGTGGGCGTTGAAGGTGACGCAGGTCAGCCCGCGTCGCCCGGAGACGACCTTGGTGACGCCGGTGTTGACGGTGACGGGGTTGAGGGCGCGCCACAGGGAGGCGTCACCGGCCAGGAGGCGCGAGACGACGAGCGAGACGGGCCCGCCGGACGTCACCACCAGCGTCGTCCCGCCCCGGGCGGTACGCTCGGCGGCCCGCGTCAGGGCGGCGTGCACGCGGGGGGTGGAGGCGCCGAACGGCTCGGCGTAGTCGGCGTCGTGCTGCCCGCCCGTCCCGCGGGCCGTGGCCTGCGCGAACAGCGCCTGGAAGGCGCGCGGGGGGGCCAGCCGCGGCGGGCGCGCCGCCGGCGCGGTCCGGGCCGGCGCCGGGGGGGGGCCCGCGCGGGGCGGGGGGCCGCCGGGCGAGGTCAACGGGCGGGGCCCGGGCGCCAGGGGGGGCGGGGACGTGCGCGGCAGGGTGAGGGGGGAGGGGAAGGTCGGCGAAGGGGCCCGGGCCGGGGGCGGCGGCAGCGACGGCGACCGGGGCCAGATCACGAAGCGGGCCCGCGGCTCGGTGCTCTCGGGCGGCGGCTCGGTGCCCGCCGACAACACCCCTGCGGGCTGGGCCGACAT
>NZ_JABXFD010000160.1 GCF_013372625.1 Actinomadura sp. BRA 177 | reverse complement strand
CAGATGTGTATAAGGGACAGGGGCCCGCCGCGCGCCCAGTCCTTGCGGTCGCGGCTCGCGTGGTAGGACTGCGGCGACGGCAGCGGGGGGCCGGCGGGCCAGCGGCGCGCGACGTCCCACGCGTCCAGCCACTGGACGATCGCGTCGAGGCCGGTGAGCAGCCCCCCGGTGAACGGTGTCCGGGACTGGCCGACCACCATGATCTGCGCGCAGACGCGGCCCTCCCGGCCGACGCGGTCGCCGAGCAGCCGGGCCGCGCGGGTGATCGGGAGGAGCTGGACGGTCTCGCCGGTGCCGGGATGCCACACCAGGTGCGCCGGCCGGTCCGCCTTGACGAGGTCGGCGGCCACCGAGCGCGCGGAGACGGTGCGCGGATCGTACTCGCCGGCGCACCAGACGGCGCGGGGAGCACCTCCCCGCAACGCTCCGCCGTCGTGTCGTGCCGGCATGCGGCCGACTCCCGGCAGCCATGCGTCTGCCACGGTGCGTTCCCCCCAACCGGGCGGTCTAGTCCCGAATGGTCTAGTCCTCTTCTCTTAGCCCAGCGAGACTCATAAGTCCAGCCTGCCGTCTCATGGGCCGGGATGACGGCTGCCGACGTCCGGGCAAGGGGGAAGCCCTGTGTGCTCGGGTGTCGTCGCAGACCCGTACCCCGGGTGTCCCAAGATTCCACCTTGTGTCACGTTTTTCTCCAACGACCGCCGGTGAAACGCTCGCCCGGGGCCCGGAGCCGCAGTGTCGTCCCAGGTCAGGCGGGATACTGAAGGCCAGGTGAAGTAAACCTGCAAGTCGGCCGGAAGTGGCCGACAACGGATCGCGCGTATAAGCGTCCGCGCGCAGGTGAGGGCGCATGTACGGGGGTGGGGTTCACAGCCCGGACCGAGCCACGTTCTAATAGGGCGTCATGACCGTTGACGCAGAACTGCCGGCCGGAGTCCCCGGTATCGACGTCCCCCGCCTCGCGGCCTGGCTGGCCCGTGAGCTGCCCGGTTCGGGACGGATCAGCGCGATCGACCTGATCGCGGGCGGGCGTTCGAACCTGACGTACGGGATCACGCTGGACGGCGGCCGCCGCGTCGTGCTGCGCCGCCCGCCGCTCGGGCACGTCCTCCCGACGGCCCACGACATGGGGCGCGAGTACCGGGTGCTGTCCGCCCTCGGCGGCGGGACGTCCGTGCCGGTGCCGAACACGCTGGCGTTCTGCGACGACGAGGACGTCATCGGCGCCCGCTTCTACCTCATGGACTTCGTCGACGGCCGCGTCCTGCGCACCCGCGAGGACGCCGAGGACATCACCCCCGAGCAGGCGCGCGGCCTCTCCGGCGCTCTCGCCGAGGCCCTCGCCGCGATCCACACCGTGGACGTGCAGGCCGTCGGGCTGGCCGACTTCGGCCGTCCGAACGGCTACATGGAGCGCCAGCTCAAGCGCTGGGGCAAGCAGTGGGACAGCTCGCAGGAGGCGATCCGGGCCACCGGGACCGTCCGCGACCTGCCCGAGTACGACCGGCTCGTCGCGCGGCTCGCCGAACGGATGCCGGCGGACGCGCCCGCCCGGCTCGTCCACGGCGACTTCCGGCTCGACAACGCGCTCGCCCGGCTGGAGCCGCGCCCCGAGATCGCCGCCGTGGTCGACTGGGAGATGTCGACGCTGGGCGACCCGCTGTCCGACCTCGGCCTGACGCTCGTCTACTGGGCCGAGGCCACCGACGCCCAGGAACTGCCCGTCGGCGCGACCATCACCTCGGCGCCCGGCTTCTACACGCGCCGCGAGTTCACCGACCGGTACGCCGCGCTGACCGGCTTCGACCTCGCCGACCTCGACTTCTATGTCGCGTTCGCGTGCTTCAAGCTCGCGGTCATCCTGGAGGGCATCCACGCCCGCTTCCTGCAGAACGCGACCGTCGGCGAGGGCTTCGACCAGATCGGCGGCGGCGTCCCCGTCCTCCTGGACCGCGCCCACCGCACCCTCGACACCGGCTTCCTCTCCTAGCGCACCCGCCCGCCGGACGGGCGTGTCCGTCCGGCGGGCCGCTGAACACGCGCCTCCCAAGAGACGCCGCGCATCAGCGATACCGGACGGTCGCCGATCGGCATGGTCAGCAGATATAGGACACCGACACCGAGCCGCCGGGTGAGAACGTCACGGAGCCGGTCTGGGTACCCAGGCAGAAGCCGTCCGCGCGCGAAACGCGGACCATACGGCTCTCCCCGGCGTCGAGACGTCCGGAGCCTCCCGCCCGGACGGGCCCGTCCGTGTCGGTCACCCGCCAGTTCACCGGTCCATCGACCGCGGCGATCTTGATCAGGCAGGAGCGCTCTCGCTCCATATCGCACCCCGATACTCGAAGGTTCCCCGGCTTCGGCGGATCCGGGGCGCGCGTCGTCGGCGGGGCCGGGGCCTGCGTCGTCGGCGTCTTCGACGGGGTCTTGGACGGCGACGGCGACTTCGACGGCGACTTCGACTCGGTCGGGGACGGCGAGGTGACCGTGGGGGACGGGTCGGTCGGTGTCGCCTCGGGCACGCGGGAGTCCCCCGGCGAGCCGCTGTCGCCGGGCACCGCCGGGCCGGTCGCGGCGGCGTTCGTCCCGCCGCTCCCGCTGTGCAGCCAGGACCACGCCCCGACGCACAGGACCGCCATCCCGACGGCCACCGCGACGGCCGCGAGCACCGGGCCGCGCCGCCGGGGCGCCTTGTCGCGGGCGCGCGGGGCGGTCGGCTCGTAGGGGAGCGGCCACCCGTACTCGTCGAACGGCTCGGTCCACGCGGCGATGGCGCGGCGGTTCCCGGCGCGGTCCTCGGCGGTCGCGGCGGTCAGCACGTCCAGCCGCAGCTCGGCGGGGATCGCCGCGATCGGCAGCACGGACAGCACCCGGTCCGGCGGCAGCGCCGGCGTCTCCTGCGCCTCGCACACCGGGCAGCTCGCCACATGCCGGACGAGCGACGCCGACGTCTGCGGGGTCAGCGGCCACGACTCGGTCAGCGCCGCCACGCTCGGGCAGTTCTTCCAGTGGTTCTGCGCGATGAGGGCGGCGCGCAGCGCGGCGGCGAGGTCCTCGCGGGCCTTCTCGACCAGCGCGAGCGTCTCTTCGAGGGGGATCCCGAAGACGCCGCACACGTCGACCTCGTCCAGCTCGTGCCGGACCGACAGGTCGATCGCCTCGCGCTGCCGGCCGCTGAGCGCGGCGAGCGCGCTGTGCGCGAGCAGCCGGCGCTCCTCGCGGCGGGCGAGCTGCTCGGAGGTCAGGCCGTCGTCGGCCTCCGGCGCCTCCTGCCCGATGTGCCGGTTCGGGCTGTCGCGGCGCCGCATGCACTCCTTGCGGGCGATCGCGTAGAGCCAGCCGCGCAGCCGGTCCGGCTCGGTGAGCCGGTCCACGTGCTCGCGGGCCGCGATGACGACGTTGCGGAGCGCGCCGGCCGCCTCGACCCGGTCGCGGAGCAGGCCGTGGCAGTAGTCGTAGAGGAACGGCGCGTAGGTGTCGTAGACCTCGGTCAGGGCGATGACGTCGCCGGCTCGCAGCGAGTCCGCCAGCCTCTGCTCGTCGTTCCGCCCGGGCCCTGGCTCACCGGCCACGGGAACCCTCCCAGTCGAATTCGGTGGTGTTGTGGATCGTGCCCCCGGCGAGCCCCGACGCGAGTCGGCCGACTCTGGTTGCCTGATCATGCCACCGAGTTGCTGGAATTTCTCCCTTATGAGCGGATTTCCGTGACTGATTCAGTACGCGGTGTCGCCATCTGTCCTAGTCGACGGGCACCCGGTCACACAAAAGTGATCTAGCTCACACCCGTCCGTCAGCCGGTGCCGCCGCCGGGGTTCTGACCATCTCCAGGTTTGGGGTCACTTGTGCACGTCCAATAGACGGTGGCACGGCCGTTCGGGTAGAACGAGACCGTCCCAGAGCCAGAGCCGTTGCAGGTACCGGAGACGCGGACTGTGGCACTGCTCGGCTTGCCGCTGGCCAGCGGGCCGCCCCCGCTGACGGTCACGGCTGACGGAGCCGACGCAATTCCCCAGTTCACAGCTCCGCCTTCTGCGGCCACCGAGATCGAGCAGGACTGATCGCGAGTTGCAGTGCAACCCGGGCCCACCGCGAGGTGCCCGCTGCTCGGCGTTGAGCGGGTCGGGCTGGGCTGGGAGGAGTGGGTGGACGGCTTGCGGGTGGTCCGGGTCGGTGTCGGGGTCGCCGAGGTCGTGGTGGGCGTAGGCGTGGGGGTGTCGCTCTCCGTCGGCGTGGGCGAGTCCAGCGGATCTTCCGAATCCGGCGGCGAGGACGGGTCGAGCACCGACGCCGACGCCCCGCCGGACGGGTCCTGTGCGCTCGTCCCGCCGCTGGACGATCCCGACATCACGTAGAACGCCCCCGCGACGATCACGATGACGGCGGCAGCGGCGGCGAGCGCCGGCCAGAGCGCGCGCGGGCCGCGCCGTTCGGGGGCGTCCTGCATGGACGTCCGGTCGCCGACGATGGGCCAGCCCCACTCGTCGAGCGGCTCGGCGCGGTGCGCGATGTGCGCAAGGTCGGGGGCCAGCGCCGCGTCGGTGGCGGTCGCCATGACGTGCCCGCGCAGGTCGTTCGGCATCATCGCGACCGGTAGCACCTGCAGGAGCCGCGCCGCGGGCACCTGGTCGCGCCGCGAGCCGCAGGTGGGGCACGACTCGACGTGCTGGACGAGTTTGCGGACGATCGGCGGCGGCAGCGGCCAGCCGCCCTCGTCGGCGATGGCGGCGATGCCGGGGCAGTCGCGCCCGGTGCGCGCGATGTGCACGGCGGCGAGCGCGTCGTCGAGCCGGGCCTGCGCCGCGCCGGCCAGGTCCGAGGCCTCCTGCGCGCCCAGGCCGAGGACGCCGCCGACCTCGAAGGTGTCCAGGCCGTGCCGCAGCATGAGGTCGAGCGACTCGCGCTCGCGGCCGCGCAGCGCCGACAGCGCGCTGTGCACGAGCCGCCGCGTCTCCTGCCGCCGGGCGAGTTCCGCCTCGTCCAGGAAGCCGTCCTCGACCTCGGGCGCCTCGTGCCGCGCGGCGGGACGGTCCGGGTCGCGCAGCCGCCGCGTGCACTCGTTGCGGACGAGCGCGTACAGCCAGCCGCGGAACCGGTCGGGTTCGCGCAGCACGGGCACGTGCGCGTAGGCGGCGATGAGCGCGTCGTGCAGCGCGCCGGCCGCCTGCTCCTGGTCGCGCAGCAGCGCGTGGCAGTAGTCGAACAGGCGGGCCGCGTAGCGATCCATCACCTGGATGAGCGCGCTCGGATCGCCTGCGGCCAGTGCGCGCGCCAGGCGTTCGTCGTCGGCGCGGTCGAGACTGGGCCAACCGGACACGAGGTCCTCCCGCGGGCTGTGATCGGATTCCTCGTCCGCGCCGTCGGGGACGAAAGGGGGATCCAAGAGGGGAGCGGTGCACTCTCCCGCCGTCGGGTGGGCCCGGCGGACACGTCCCCGTCACGGGCCGGGGAAAGTTTGGGTCGGAGGCCCGACGGCCCCGCTCCCCGTCGGGCCTCCGACTATAAAGACGATCGACTCCGGCGCCCGGTTCACATCGATGTGCAGGAAAAATCAAGAACTACCTGACGCGTCCGTAAGATCACCGAAAGGTGATCATTCGATCCGCCGGGACAGCATCTTGAGGAAGATCTTGGAGATCTCCTGCGGCGTCTGCGCCACCTGGACGTTGCCGTTGGTGGCCGCCGCGATCTGCTCCAGTTCGTTGCGGTCCACGCCCTTGCCGAACCCGATCATGTTGACCTGGATCGGCTTGTTCGGGTCCTGCATGGACTTCAGCTGCTGCAGCGTCGACTTCAGCGTGGGCCCGCCGTCGTCGTCGTTCTTGCCGTCCGTGAGTAGCAGGATCGAGTTCCCGAACTCCGGCTTGTAGGTCTCGTTCATCTTCTTGTACGCGGCCAGCATCGTCCGGTACAGGCCGGTGTCGCCGTTCGGCTTCGGCTTCATCTGGTTGAGCGTCGACAGGACGAGGCCGCGCCGGGTGTTGGACCCGATCCGCTCGCCGAGCGGGCCGATCGGCACCGTGATCTTGTACGGCAGGTCGCCGTTCATGTTCGTGGAGAACAGCCACTGGCCGAGTTCGGTGTCGTTGGACATCATGCTCAGCCCGCCCTGCGACACCTGCGCGATGGCCTGAAGCCGGGTGGTGTTCGGACCGACCTTCTCCAGCATCGAGCCGGACACGTCGATCAGCGTCAGCATGCGCAGCCCGAGCGTCAGCTTCGACCACGCCTGCATGATCTTCGCGACGTTCTCGCTCTTCGGCTGGGGCAGCTGCCGCGGCGTGGCCGGGCTGACCCCCGCCGACTGGTCGAAGCCCGCCGGCGCCTTGCTGTCCGGGGTGCGGAAGCCGTGCTCGTGGACGTCCTTGCGGGTCGCCTCGGTGCCCATCGCCTTCTCCAGCAGCCGGGCGGCCTTCTGCTTGCCCTCGTCCTTGCTGGTGACGGTGAACGGGTAGTCCATCGACAGCGTGCCCTCGACCGGGTACAGCGCCACCGCGGGCTCCGCCGGCTTGGTCTTGTTGTACTGGTAGAGCGCCTGCTCGGAGGACAGCGAGATCGGCTTCTTGCCGCTCTGGCCCTTGCGGAACGCCGCGAACTCCGCCTCCACCGAGGGGACGGTGCTCTCCCGGACCGTCCGGACGATGCCGGTGAAGATCGAGTCGCGGTTGGGGTCGTTCGCGAGCAGCATGCTGGTGACCATGAGCGAGCCCATGCCAGCCGCGTTCTTCATCGGGTCGGGGACGACCAGCCGCACCGACCCGGCCGGGATCATCTGATTCTTCGTCACCGCGCCGCCCGCGGTGCCGCCGGCGGCCTTCAGCAGGTTGTCCCAGGACGGGCTCGCGGTGATGCCCTGCTTCTTCAACTGGACGGCGAGCGACTGCGGCAGCCCCACGACGATCGGGCTCTTCGCGACCGAGGTCTTGGTGGAGACGAGGCCGCTCTTATCGCCGCCCTCGGCCCCGGCCTGGGCCTGGGCCAGCGAGATCCACAGGGACGAGTCGGGGATCCATACGTCCGGGCGCTCGTTGGACCCGCCAGTCACGGCCTGCCCGGACAGCAGCGGCGTCACCGCCGACGGCTCGACCTTCTTCACGGTCGCCTTGACGCACTTGCCGTCGACCTTGCTCTTGCCGTTGTTGAAGCGCCCGGCGGCCTTCTCGATGACCGGCGCGATGTCCGGCGCCGCCGCGACCGATAGGTTCATCGCGTCGTCGCCGGAGCAGCCGCCACTCTCGGCGAACGCGTAGACGCCGACGCCGAGCAGCAGCGCGAGGCCCACGGCCCCGGCCATCGGCCCGATCAGCGCGGTCGTGCTGCGCTTGCGCCTGCGGCGCCCGTACCCGTAGCCGCCGGAGCCGCTGTCATAGCCGCCCGACCCGCCGCCGTAACCACCGGATCCGCCGGAACCGCCCGGACCGCCCGGACCGCCGGGGCCGCCGGACGAGCCCGAGCCGCCCGCACCACCACCACCACCGAAGAAGCCCGACGGGCCGCCGTCCGAACTCCGGATCGAGTCGTACTCGCTGTACCCGGTGCCGGCGAGCGGTGACGACTCGGGCGGGGGGCCCTGCGGGGACGACGACCGCGGCTCGCCCTGCGGGTACCCGCCGGACCGCCCGAGCCCGTAGCCGCCCTGTCCCTTATACACCTCT
>NZ_JABXFD010000412.1 GCF_013372625.1 Actinomadura sp. BRA 177 | reverse complement strand
CGGGTCGGCGGGATTGGTTGTGTGGAGGAGTCGGCAACCCGACCGAACCCGACGCCCCCACCTCCGTTGTGGGCGTGCTGGGGGGGCGAAAATGCGTTGCTGGTGTTGGGTGGGTTTCGGCAGGCTTGGAGGGTGCTCCGGGAAATGCTCGGAGGCTTTGGAATTGCCGGAGTATTTCCCTGTAGTTCAATGGTAGAACGCCGTACCGCGACATTGTTGCGTCCTCTATGGCGCTGGGGCCGCGGGTCCCGGGGCGGTGCGGGGTCCGGGTTCGAGTCCTGGCGGGGGAGCGGCGCAGGGGTGAGGAGGTGGCCCGGTGAACGTGCTCGTTTTGAATGCGTCGTACGAGCCCTTACAAAGGGTGGATCTGCGGCACGCCATTCGCATGCTGGTGCGCGAGGTGGCGGTTGTGGAGGAGGCGGAGGAGGGCCGGACCTTCGGCCGCTTCCCGGTGCCGCGGGTCCTGCGGCTCGTCCGGTACGTCGCGATGCGGTGGCGGCATGGGAGGCGGCCGCCGTGGAGCAAGCGCGGCGTCCACCTGCGTGATCGGGGGCGCTGCTGCTACTGCGGGAAGCGCGGGAACACGATCGACCACGTCCGCCCGCAGTCGCGCGGCGGCGGCGACACCTGGGAGAACACCGTCCTGGCGTGTGGGAAGTGCAACAACCGCAAGGGGGACCGGACGGTCTCCGAGGCCGGGCTGCGGCTGCTGTCGCAGCCGCGGGTGCCCCGCTGGGAGGAGCTCGTGGGCCTGTGACGGGGGGACGCGGGCCGGGCCGCCGGGCGGCGGCCCGGCCCGCGTCCTGTACCGTGTGCCCGGCTCCGGTAGCCCGCGCGTGACCCTGTGTGCTTATCTGAGATTTCCGAAGCGTCTGAGGCTGAATGGGCGATTGTGGTAGCGTGCCGCCAATCTTGACCTTTGTTATGTAGGAGAGATCTGTGGCGGCCCTCGATCCAGGCGGCAGGACGGCCCGTACGTCGCGCAAGCGCGCGGTGGCGCGGCGCCTGACCGCGATCGTTCTCGCGGTGGGCGTGTCGGCGGCGCTGCCGCCGGTGTCCGGGAGCGCCGCGGGACTCCCGCAGGAGCCCAAGGATCTCAAGAAGGAGTACGCCGAGCTGAAGGCGCGCTCGGAGAAGCTGTCGAAGGAGTACCGGGGCGAGCTCGTCTCCCTGGAGGAGGCGAAGAAGGCCGCCGAGCGGGCGGGCGCGGACGCGGCGAAGACCGACCGCGAGTACGACGCCGCCCGCCAGAGCGTCGCTCAGCTCGCCTCCAGCACGTACATGACCGGCCGGCTCGACATGATCCCGATGATCTCCTCGGCCGAGCCGGGCGCCGCCGTCCACGACGCCGCGGTCATCGAGCACATCAGCCGCAACAACGGCCGCCGCATCCAGAACCTCCAGGCCCTCACCGCCAAGGCGGAGCAGTCGCACGAGACGGCGAAGAAGAAGCTGGCGGACGTCGAGAAGGAGATCGAGGACCTGGAGAGCCAGCGCACCCGGGTCAAGAAGCTGCTGGCCAAGTACAAGCCCGAGGTGACGAAGGCGCCCGTCAGCGGCGGCGGGCGTCCCGACGGCGTCAGCGGCGCCAAGTCCCCGATCGTCGGCAACTCGATGACCGCGCGGATGCGCACGGTGCTGCTGGAGGTCGACGGCAAGTTCGGCCCGTTCCCGACGATCGGCTGCGCCCGCCCCGGCGACCCGCAGGACCACGGCTCCGGCACCGCCTGCGACTTCATGGAGAGCACCGGCGGCAAGATGCCGAGCGCCTCCGCGCAGGCGCACGGCGACAGCGTCGCCCAGTACGTCATCGACAACGCCTCCCGCCTCGGCATCAAGTACGTCATCTGGAAGCAGCGCATCTACGACATGCGCGGCAGCGGCGGCTGGCGCCAGATGGAGGACCGCGGCAGCATCACCCAGAACCACTTCGACCACGTCCACGTCTCCGTCCTCTGACGCGGAGCCGGCCACTGGACGCGGCCGGTACTTTGGCCGGACCGGCGCATCGACTGCGTCTTCTCCGCGTGGCCGCGCCGGGCGTGTGCTACTGGTCGGCGAGTTCGACGGCGGTGCCCTCGGCGGCGGAGCGGGCGGCGGCCTCGATGACCTCCAGGCCCGTGATCGCGTCGGCGAGGGTCGTGGGCGGCGGCGCGCCGTCCCGCAGGGTGCGCAGGACGCCGGCGTAGAAGTCCTGGTAGGCGCCGGGGGCGGTGGGGTCGGGCGTCGCCTCGTCGGGCGTGCCGAGGAGGCCGTGTGACTCCGGTGCGGCGATGCCGTAGCCGGGGTCCTTCGGGGTGAGGCCCGCGTGCAGCTGCGCCTCCTGCGGGTCCATGCCGGAGACGATGTAGGACGCGCGGCTCCCGAGCACCCGGAAGCGCGGGCCCAGCTGGGCGGCGGTCGCGCTCATCCACAGGTGCGAGCGCGTGCCGTTCGGGTGGGTGAGGGCGAGGAACACGTCGTCGGGGGCGGTCGCGCCGCGGCGGCGGGTGTCGATCTCGGCGTAGACGCGGGCCGGACGGCCGAACAGGGCGATCGCCTGGTCGATGAGGTGCGAGCCGAGGTCGAACAGGATGCCGCCCGCGTCGCGGGGGTCGGTGCTCTCCTTCCAGCTCTCCTTCACCTCGAGCCGCCAGCGCTCGAAGCGGGACTCGAACCGCTGGACGTCGCCGAGCGCGCCGGCGGCGATCAGGCGCGTCGCCGTGACGTAGTCGCCGTCCCAGCGGCGGTTGTGGTACGGGAACACCGGCAGCCCGCGGACGGCGCTCAGCGCGGCGAGGGAGCGGGCGTCGGCGGTGGAGGCCGCCACCGGCTTGTCCACGACGACGGGGACGCCCGCGGTCAGCGCCGCCCGGGCCAGCGGGACGTGCTGTCGGTTCGGCGCGGCGACCACGACGAGGTCGTAGGCGCCCGGCGCCCCCCACAGCCGGTCGGCGCGGTCCACGACGTCCGCTTCCGGGTACCGCTCCCGGACGGCCCGCTGCCGTTCCGGCGCGCGGGTGACGACCGCGGCCAGCCGCAGCCCGGGGACGGACGTGATCAGCGGGGCGTGGAACACCGAGCCGCCGGTGCCGAATCCGATCAGCGCAACACGCAGGTCCATGCACCGATCATGACCGATGGCGCCCGTGCGGCGCGGCGGCGGGGTGCCCGGCGCCGCTCGGACGCGGGGTGTCGGCGCGTGCGGAGTGGCCTGCGCCACGTAGGCTTTTTATGCGGGTTCAGGCGATAGAGGGGGTCGCGTGCCCAAACCAGTGCTGCTGACCGTGGACGACGATCCGGGGGTGTCCCGGGCCGTGGCGCGCGATCTGCGCCGCAGGTACGCCGAGTCGTACCGGATCGTCCGGGCCGAGTCGGGGCGGCAGGCCCTGGACGCGCTGAGCGAGCTGAAGCTGCGCGGCGAGGACACCGCCGTGCTGCTCGCCGACCACCGGATGCCCGGGATGGACGGCGTGGAGTTCCTCGAACGCGCCATGGACCTGTTCCCGGCCGCGCGGCGCGTGCTGCTCACCGCCTACGCCGAGACCGACGCGGCGATCCGCGCGATCAACGACGTCGACCTCGACCACTACCTGCTCAAGCCGTGGGACCCGCCGGACGAGAAGTTCTACCCGGTGATCGACGAGCTGCTGGACGTGTGGGCGCGCACCGACCGGCGCCCGCCCCGCGAGCTGCGCGTGGTGGGGCACCGCTGGTCGTCGCGCTGCTACGAGGTCCGCGACCTGCTCGCCCGCAACCAGGTGCCCTACTCGTGGCTGATGGACACCGACGAGGAGGGCGCCGAGCTGGTCGCCGCCGCCGGGGGCCCGGAGCTGCCGGTCGTCGTCGAGCGGCACGCCCTCGGCGGGCAGGCTGGGCAGAGCTCCCGCATCGAGAACTACCTCGGCTTCCCCGACGGGGTGACCGGGGCGCAGCTCGCCGACCGGGCCCGCCGGCAGGCCGGCCGGTTCGGCGCCGAGCTGCTGCAGGCCGGGGAGGTCACCGCGCTGGAGGCGCGCGGCACCGCCCGGGTGGCGCGGCTGGCGGACGGCACGGAGATCGCCGCGCACGCCGTCATCCTCGCCACCGGCGTGTCCTACCGGCGGCTGAACGCCGAGAGCGTGGACGACTTCGTCGGCCGCGGCGTCTACTACGGCGCCGCGCTCACCGAGGCCCCGGAGTGCGAGAACGAGGACGTCGCCATCGTCGGCGGCGCCAACTCGGCCGGGCAGGCCGCCGTGTACCTCGCCCGGTACGCGAAGAAGGTGCACATCATCGTGCGGGCGGACGGCCTGGAGCGGTCGATGTCGCACTACCTGATCGAGCAGATCGCGGCGACGCCGAACATCGAGGTCCACACCGGCAAGACCGTCTGCGGCGCGGACGGCGCCGACCGGCTGGAGCGGCTCACGTTCGCGTGGCCGGGCGGCAAGAAGACGATCGACGCGCACTGGCTGTTCGTGTTCATCGGCGCCGAGCCCGGCACGGGGTGGCTGGACGGCCTCGTCGAGCGCGACCCGCGCGGCTACGTGCTGACCGGCCCCGACCTCGTCGCCGGCGGCCGCCGCCCGGCGGGCTGGCCGCTCGTCCGCCAGCCCTACCACCTGGAGACGAGCGTCCCCGGCGTGTTCGCCGCGGGCGACGTCCGCGCCGAGTCGATGAAGCGGGTCGCCTCGGCGGTCGGCGACGGCGCGATGGCCGTCGCCCTCGTCCACCGCTACTTGGAGCAGGCATGAGCACGGCATCACCGGAGGAGCTGCGGCGGCTGTTCCTCTTCGAGGACCTGGACGAGGAGAAGCTCGGCTGGCTGTCGCAGTACGGGACGGTCGGGGAGTATCCCGCGGACGGCGTGGTCTGCGCGCAGGGAGACCCCGCCGAGTTCCTGTACGTGCTGCTGGACGGCGAGATGGTGATGAGCCAGAACGTCCGGGGCCACCAGGTGGAGATCAACCGGACCGATCGCCCCGGCACCTACGGCGGCGCCGTGCAGGCGTACCTGGGCGACAAGATCGAGCAGCGCTACCAGCACACGCTCCGGGCGACGCGTCCGGCCAGGGTCTTCGTGCTGCCGGCCCGCAAGTTCGCCATGGCCGTCCGCAAGTGGTTCCCGATGGGCGCGCACCTGCTGGCGGGCGTCTTCTTCGGGATGACCACCACGCGGCAGCTCGTGGACCAGCGGGAGCGGCTCACCGCGCTCGGCACGATCACCGCCGGGCTCACCCACGAGCTGAACAATCCGGCCGCGGCCGCCGCGCGGGCCAGCGCCGAGCTCGGCGACCGGCTGCTCGGGGCGCAGCGGACGCTGGCCGACCTCGCCGCGCAGGGCGTCGACTGCACGCACCTGAGCGCGCTCGTCTCGCTGCGCCCGGCGCTGCCCGCGCCGCCGTCCGGCCGCCGCAGCCCCCTGGACGTCAGCGACGCCGAGGACGAGCTGGGCGACTGGCTGGAGGAGCACGGCGTCGGGGAGGCCTGGGACCTCGCGCCCGGCCTGGTCGCCGCCGGGATCGGCACCGAGCAGGCCGAGGACGTCGCGCGCGCGGCCGGCGACCACCTCCCGGCGGCGATGCGGTGGCTCGCCGAGGTCATGGAGGTCGCGCAGCTGCAGGCGGAGATCTCCGACGCGATGGGCCGCATCACCGCGCTGCTGGACTCGGCCCGGCAGTACTCCCAGCTCGACCGCGCCGCCTACCAGCGCGTCGACCTGCGCGAGCTGCTGGACAGCACGCTCACCATGCTCAAGCGCAAGTTCGGGCCGGACGTGACGGTGAAGGTCGACTACGACGAGTCGCTCCCGCCCGTCCCGGTCTACGCGGCGGAGCTGAACCAGGTCTGGACGAACCTGATCGTCAACGCGCTCCAGGCGATGCAGGGCGAGGGCACCCTGACCGTGCGGACGGCGCGGGAGAACGACCACGCGCTCGTGGAGATCGGCGACACCGGAGTGGGCATCCCGGAAGAGGACCGCGACCGGATCTTCACGCCGTTCTTCACCACCAAGCCCGTCGGGCAGGGCACCGGACTCGGCCTCGACATCTCATGGCGGATCGTCGTCGGACGCCACGGCGGTGCCATCAAGGTGGACTCCCTGCCGGGCGACACCCGCTTCCAGGTCCTCCTCCCGCTCACCGAACCCGACGCCTAGCCTCAAGGAGGCCGCCGCCGGGCACGCGGAGGCCCCGGCGCCCGCGGGGACGCCGGCGCCGGGAAGCGCGCTAGTCGAACAGGTCGGGCTGCTCCCTCGTGATCTGGTCGTAGAGGGGCTGGTAGTTGATCCAGCCGACCAGGTCGTTGCCGATCTGCTCGTGGGTCAGGACGGCGTTGTCGTGCTCGATGGGCACGACCTCGCCGGCGGCCTTGGCGAGGAGCTGCACCTCGCAGGAGCGCTCCATCGTGATGAACCACCAGGCGGCGGCGTCCACGGTGTCGCCGACGGTGAGCAGGCCGTGGTTGCGCAGGATGACCGCCTTGTGGCCGCCGAGGGCCGCGGCGATGCGCTTGCCCTCCTCCAGGTCGGTGACGACGCCGGTGTAGTCGTCGAACAGGCCGTGGTCCTGGTAGAACGCGCACACGTCCTGCGTGATCGGCTCCAGCTTCTGGCCGAGGGCCGAGATCGCGCGGCCGTAGGTGGAGTGGCTGTGCGCGGCGGCCACCACGCCGGGACGCGCCTGGTGGACCTGGGAGTGGATCGCGAACGCGGCCTCGTTGACCGGGTACCGGCCCTCGACGACCTTGCCGTCGTGGTTCACCAGGATCAGGTCGCTGACCTTGATGTGCTTGAACGACATGCCGAACGGGTTGACCCAGAAGTGGTCGGTGCGCTCGGGGTCGCGGGCGGTGATGTGCCCCGCCACGCCCTCCTCGAAGCCGAACTTCCCGAAGATGCGCAGCGCGGCGGTCAGCCGCTCCTTGCGGTGCCGGCGCTCGTCCTCGACCTTGTCGAACGAGGGCGGCAGCCGGAAGATCAGGTCGGTCGGCAGCTTCTCCAGGAACTCGTCCTCATCGGACATCGGTGCGACTCCTTATGCTCGTCTACCCCCACCGAACACCATCGCCGCCGGATCCGGCTAGACCGGCGCCGCCCAAGCGTCCCGCGCCCGGTTGTCCGGACGGGACAACGGGACGGCAGAATGCAGGGATGGACGTCGGGACGGGTGACCGGTTCCTGCGGCTGCTGATCGAGCACGGCGACGACCCGGCCGTGCTGGAGGCGACGGTCCGCGCCGCCCGCGGCCGGTCGGAGCTGGTGGCGGCGCTGCCGGAGGAGGAGACCCGGCGGCACGTCCGCGCCCTCGTCCGGGGCGTGCTCGCCGCGCTGGAGCAGGGCGGGCTCGGCGAGGACGTCCTGGCGGCGGCGGAGCGGCTCGGCTCGGACCGGGCGCGGCAGGGGGTGCCCGTCGCGGCGTTCCTGGACGGCTTCCAGGCGGGCCGCGCCCACCTCGTCCGGGTGCTCGTCGCGGAGGGCCGCCGGATGGGGGTGCCGGACGCCGTGCTGCTGGACGGCGTGACCCGCATCGACGAGATCACCACCGCGCTCGTGCACCGGATGGTCCACGCGCACCGGGTCACCGAGCTGGAGACGGCCCGCACCGCGCGGGAGGCGCGGGCCCAGATGCTCCGGCAGCTGCTGCACGGCGAGGCGGTCCCGGTCCGCGCGCCGCTCGACCCGGCCGCCGCCTACCACTGCGTCGTGTCCGACGTGAGCGACCCGGCGGTGGCGGCGCGGCTGGAGACCGAGGTGACCGCCGCCGGGCCGGGCCTGTGCGGGCTGGTGGACGGCCGGTTCGCTGCTCCCGCCGCCCGGCTGCCGGACCCGGGTCCGGCCGGCAGCCGGGCGGCGAGCGCAGCGAACCTGGCCCTTATACACAACT
>NZ_JABXFD010000703.1 GCF_013372625.1 Actinomadura sp. BRA 177 | reverse complement strand
TGGTTTGCAAGAATTCATGCACTGATTCTGGTGCTGTATAAGTGTAGCTTGTCGACGGTGTTTGTGATCACCAAATTAGCTGTGCTGTTAGGTATTTTTTTTTTCAAGCAGAGGAAGGCTAGCGGGGTAGGAGTCGGTCTCGTGGGCTCGGAGATGTGTATAAGTGACGGGCGGGCCGGGCGGGGTCCCGACGCCGCGCGGCGCGGGGACGGCGACGCGGCGGTCCTCGAACGCGGCGGGGGGCGGGCAGGGGTGCCAGCTGCCGTCCAGGCCGCACCGGTACCAGCGGCCCCACGCCCCGTACAGCCACCATTCGCCGGCGCCCCACAGCATCCGCGCGGCGACCTGGGCCGCGCGGTCGGCGGGCTGGGCGGTCTGCCACCACGGTGAGGCCACCAGTTCGTGCACGTTGCCCTCGACCGAGGCGAACAGGTCGCCGCTCGGGCCGCCTCCGGTTCCGCCGGGCCCCGCCCCGGCCGCCTGCCAGCTCATCCGGCGAATAGTAGTCGCCCGGCGCGGCCCGCCCGGCATCGCGTGCGTTACGGGCCGGTATCCCCACCCTCGGCATGTAAGGACTGTTATGGCAGGATGCTCATTAGCTCGCCGCCGGGGCGGGCGGCCCGTGCGGTGGCCGTGCGGCGGGACGGCCGGCGGGGCCAGGGCGGCGGGGGGGGGGGGGGGGGCGGCCCCCTATACCACCCCTCCGGCTGCGACGCAGAAGACAGATGCATACG
>NZ_JABXFD010000195.1 GCF_013372625.1 Actinomadura sp. BRA 177 | reverse complement strand
GCGCGGTGCCGCGCAGCGACCGGGTGTCGAGGGTGCCCTCGCCGGTGACCACCAGGCGGGCGCGCCGGTCGTCGCGGTGGCCGGCCGCCGCGCGCTCACCGGCGAGCAGCTCCGCAAGGCGCGGATCCAGGCCGCGTACGCGCTGGCCGACATCGAGCCGGACGAGGAGCGCCGCGTCCGCCGGGCCGGGCCACTGCTGGAGCAGCTGACGGTCGCGATCGCCGACGAGTGGCTTCCGGCCCGCCCGTAGCGTGCAACGTTCCATTTACACAGTGTCGTCGAAGCGGTCGATGGCTTTACACACTGCTCATAGTCGGAGGCGTGCTCCGGCCCGCACGCTGGGAACGTAGGTCCTGGTCAGCGTCGACGGAGGAACCCCCGGTGAAGATCGGTGTGCCGCGAGAGATCAAGAACCACGAGTACCGGGTGGCGATCACGCCCGCGGGCGTGCACGAGCTGACCCGGCACGACCACGAGGTCTTCGTCGAGCGCGGCGCCGGGCTCGGCTCGGCGATCCCGGACGAGGACTACGTCGCCGCCGGCGCCAAGATCCTCGACGGCCCGGACGGGGTGTGGGCCGAGGGCGACCTGATCCTCAAGGTCAAGGAGCCGGTCGCGCCCGAGTACCACCGGATGCGCGCCGGCCAGGTCCTGTTCACCTACCTGCACCTCGCCGCGTCCCGCGAGTGCACCGACGCGCTGCTGGCGGCCGGCGTCACCGCGATCGCCTACGAGACCGTCCAGCTGCCGGACCGCTCGCTGCCGCTGCTCGCGCCCATGTCGGAGGTCGCCGGGCGGCTCGCGCCGCAGGTCGGCGCCTACAACCTGATGGCGTCCAACGGCGGGCGCGGCGTGCTGCCGGGCGGAGTGCCCGGCGTGGCCCCGGCCAAGGTCGTCGTCATCGGCGGCGGCGTGTCCGGGCTCAACGCCGCGCAGATCGCCGTCGGGATGGGCGCGGACGTGACCGTCCTGGACGTGAACGTCGACCGGCTCCGCCACATCGACGCCATCTACCAGGGCCGGCTGCGGACGCTCGCATCCAGCGCCTACACGGTCGAGCAGGAGGCCCGCGCCGCCGACCTCGTCATCGGCGCCGTGCTGATCCCCGGCGCCCGCGCGCCCAAGCTGATCTCCAACGACCTCGTCGCGGGCATGAAGGCCGGCTCTGTCCTGGTGGACATCGCCATCGACCAGGGCGGCTGTTTCGAGGACTCCCGCCCCACCACGCACGCCGACCCGACCTACGCGGTGCACAGCTCGACGTTCTACTGCGTGGCGAACATGCCCGGCTCCGTCCCGAACACCTCCACCTACGCCCTCACCGGCGTCACGCTCCCGTACGCCGTCCAGATCGCCGACCGGGGCTGGCACGGCGCCCTCCGGTCGAACGGCGCCCTGGCCCGCGGCCTCAACACGCACGCCGGCGCCCTCGTCTACGACCACGTCGCCGAGGCCCACGGCCTCCCCTACACGCCCCTCGCCTCGATCCTCGACTGACGGGTCTCCCCCTCGTCCTCCCCCATCACGGGGGTTCCGGACGGGTATCCCGCCGGGTAGACACTTCCCCATGGGTGAGCTGATCTTGGTGCGGCACGGGGAGACCGAGTGGAGCCGGTCGCGCCGGCACACGGGGCTGACGGACGTGCCGCTGACCCCGCACGGCGAGGAGCAGGCGCGGGCGCTGCGCGGAGCGCTGAAGGACCGGAGCATCGTGCGGACGCTCGTCAGCCCGGCACAGCGGGCGCGGCGGACCGCCGAACTGGCCGGGCTTCCTGTGGACGAAACCGACCCCGATCTGTGGGAGTGGGACTACGGCGGCTACGAGGGAATCAGCACGGCCGAGATCCGGAAGGACCGGCCCGGCTGGTTCCTGTGGGACGACGGCGTGATCCCCGGTGACGCCGACCACCCGGGCGAGACCGTCGAACGGGTCGGCGCGCGGGCCGACGCGGTGCTGGCGCGGGTGGGGCCGCTCCTCGCGGACGGCGACGTCGCCCTCGTCGCACACGGCCACTACCTGCGGGTGCTGACGGCGCGGTGGCTCGGCCTGGAGCCGGCGCTCGGCCGGCTGTTCGCGCTCGCCACCGGGACCCTGTCGGCGCTCGGCACCGAGCACGACCGGCCGGTCATCAGCGCCTGGAACGTCCCGGCTCCCTAGCTTGAGCCACCGCATAAGGTACCTGTTGGGGGATGTCCCCCAGGGGTACCCGGGCGTGCGCCCTCGGAAGGATTGCGGAGGACGGTAATGGCGACCAGCGAGACCCCAACCCGCGGGTACACCGCCACCAAGGACCAGCTGCAGACCCGGCTGGCCCGGATCGAGGGCCAGGTGCGCGGCATCGACCGGATGGTCGAGGACGACCGCTACTGCATCGACATCCTCACCCAGATCAGCGCCGTCCAGGCGGCCCTGGACAAGGTGGCGCTCGGCCTGCTGGACGGGCACGTCCGGCACTGCGTCGCGGAGGGCGCCGAGGAGGGCAAGGGCGACGCGATGTCCACCGAGCTGATGGCCGCCGTCGGCCGCCTCATGCGCCGCGGCTGATCACAGGTCCGGGCCGGCTCCGGGGCAGCCCGGCCCGTCCGGCGCGGGCGGGCCGCCGCGCTCCATGTTCTCGGCCAGCATGCGCCAGCCGTGCAGGAAATGCCGCCGCTCGACCGGGGTGAGCGCCTCCAGCGTGGTCCGCAGCGGGCGCAGCCGGCGCCAGGCGAACCGCTCGATCGTCTCGCGGTGCGCCTCGGCCAGGCTGACGATCATGCGGCGGCGGTCCCGCTCGTCCGGCCGCCGCTCGACGAAGCCGCCGCGCTGCAGCTCGCCGAGCAGCTGGCTGACCGTGGCGGGGCTGAGCGCCATGTGCCGCGCGAGGACGCCCACCGGCGCCGGGCCGTGCAGGACGAGCTGCATCAGCGCGGGCACGTGCCGGGGGCCGAGCCCGGCGTCCTTCACCCGGCGGATCAGGTCCTCCGCCTCGGCGTGCCCGCCCTTCATCCCGCGCACCGTCCGGCCCATGAGCTGGACCATCGTCTCCATGTCGGCGTCGACCGACGCGTCGGCGGCGAATCGATCCTCGGACATACCTTGAAGTTCAACATATTTCGTGATGAACTGCAAAACATTGAACTTCAAGATGTTTCATGTCTTGACCGACGGGGACTCGGGGCTACCGGGACTTCAGGCAAGGGGGACGACCATGGCCGAAAGCCCGTCCACCAAGACGGCGCCGCCGGGCGGCGCCGGCGGCGGCGACCGGCTCGACCGGCAGACGATCGTGCTCGGCCTCGTGATCGTGGCCGGCACCGTGATGGCGATCCTGGACACCACGATCGTCAACGTCGCGCTGGAGACGCTCGGCCGCGACTTCTCCACCGACCTGTCCACGATCCAGTGGGTCATCACCGGCTACCTGCTGGCCATGGGCAGCGTCATCCCGCTCACCGGCTGGGCCGTCGACCGGTTCGGCGGCCGGGCCGTGTGGCTGACGTCGATCGTGCTGTTCGTGGCCGGGTCGGTGCTGTCCGGCGCGGCGTGGAACATCGGGTCGCTGATCGTCTTCCGGGTGGTGCAGGGGCTCGGCGGCGGGATGCTGATGCCGACCGGCATGGCGATCCTGACGATGGCGGCCGGGCCGCGCCGGCTCGGCCGGATCATGAGCATCGTCGGCGTCCCGATGCTGCTCGGCCCCGTCCTCGGCCCGGTGCTCGGCGGCTGGCTGGTCGAGGACGTCGACTGGCGCTGGATCTTCTTCGTGAACGTCCCGGTCGGCGTGCTGGCCTTCGCGCTGGCCTGGTGGAAGGTGCCGCGCGGCCGGGCCGAGGGCGGCGCGGCGGCGCTCGACCTGCGCGGGCTGTTCCTGCTGCCGCCCGGGTTCGCGCTGCTGATCTACGGGCTGTCCACCGCGAGCAGCGAGGGCGGCTTCGGGAACGCCACCACGATCGGCTGGCTGATCGCGGGCGCCGCCCTGGTGGCCCTGTTCGTGCTGCACAGCCTGCGCCGCCGCGAACGCGCCCTGATCGACGTGCGGCTGTTCACCGACCGGACGTTCGCGACCGCGTCGGTCGCGGTGTTCCTCGTCGGCATCGCGCTGATGGGCTCGATGCTGCTGATCCCGCTCTTCTACCAGACCGCGCGCGGCGAGGGCGCGTTCGCCGCGGGCCTGCTGCTGGCCCCGCAGGGCATCGGCGCGGCGCTCGCGATGCCGGTGGCCGGGGTGATCACCGACCGGTTCGGGGCCGGGCGCATCGTGCCGTTCGGCATCGTGCTGCTGGTGCTCGGCACCGTCCCGTTCGCGCTGGTGGAGGCGGACACGTCCTACTGGCTGCTCGGCGGCGCGCTCGTCGTGCGGGGCATCGGGCTCGGCTGCACGATGATGCCGACCATGTCGGCCGCGCTCACCACGCTGCGCCGCGAGGCGGTGTCGCGGGCCACCAGCTCGCTCAACATCATCATGCAGCTCGGCGGGTCGGTCGGCACGGCGCTGCTGGCCGTCATCCTGGCCCGCGAGATCAGCGACCGGATCCCGCAGGCGGCCGGCGGGGGCGCCGCGGGCGGCGTCGGCTCGATCCCGGAGCAGGTGCGGCAGCAGATCGCGCCGAAGCTGGCGGACGCGTTCGGCAGCACGTTCTGGATCGCGCTGATCCTCACCGCGGTACTGATCGTCCCGGCGCTGCTGCTGCCGCGGCACGGCGCGCAGCACGACGAGAACGCGGACGCGCCGCCGCCGATGGGGTGATCCCCGGACCGGTCAGGACGCGATCGACCAGGTGGCCAGGCCCGTCTCGTGCTCGCGCGTGAGGCGCCTGGCCCGCTGGGCGTCCGGCGAGTACCGGTACCGCTCCGGGACGGCGAGCGAGGTGCGGTACAGGCCCTTCAGCGTCAGCGTCGCCGCCAGGTCGGACGTCGGCAGCCCCGGCAGCCCGTACATGCGGCGCGCCCAGCGCGGCAGCGTCGCGACGGTCAGCGTCCCGACGGCGGGCGCGGCGAGCTTCAGCGGCAGCAGGTGGCGCGGGACGGCCGGGCTGAACATGCGGCGCAGCCCCTCGCGCGCCTCCCGGCACGCGTAGATCCGGCGCCGCATCCCGTCGTAGTAGTCCTTCATCTCGGCGACCGTCGCGGGCACGTCCGCCGGGTCGAGCCCGACGACCTCGGCGGCGCGGCGCTGCTCGTCCACGAACGTGTCGGCGTCCTCGGCGGTCAGCGGGACGCCGGCGCGGCGCGCCACGTCCAGGTAGGAGTCGACCTCGCCCAGATGGACCCAGAGCAGGTTCTCCGGATCGTCGATCGGGAACGTCTCGCCGGTGCGCATGTCGAGGCCGGTGAGTTTCGCGTGCAGCCGGCGGACGCGGCGGCCCACCCGCTCGACGTCCTCCTCCGTCCCGTAGGTGCGGACGCGGACGAACTCGACCGTCCGGGTCAGCCGCGCCCACGCGGCGGCGGGGTCCATCAGCTCGGAGTTCTGCGCGGTGCCCCACATCGAGCGCGGATGGAGGGCCTGCAGCAGCAGCGCCCGGATCCCGCCGACCATCAGCACGGGCTCGCCCATGACCCGCCAGGTCACCGAGCCGGGCCCGAACAGCCCGTGGTCCGCTCCCACCTCGCTCAGCTCGCGCACATCGACCGCCTTTCGTCCGCCGTGACCGGGCAGAATACGTCCGGCCAGGGTAAACAAGAACTTACCCTGCCATGACGCACATCACACGGCCAAGGGGCCGGCCGCCGGTCGTCAGTCGCCGGCCGTCAGTCGTCGGCGGGATCCGCCACCGCGTCGTCGCGTTCGCCGGGCTCGGTCTGCTCGGTGATCCAGGCGAGGTAGTCCATGCTGCCCGCCACCACCGGGGTCGCGATGATCTCCGGGGTGTCGTAGGAGTGCACCTCGGTGATCAGCGAGGCCAGCTCGTCGAACCGGTCGGCGGAGGTCTTGAAGAGCACCATCCACTCCTCCGCCGACTCGATCTCGCCCTCCCACCAGTAGGTGCTGGCGATCGGCCCGACCAGCTGGGCACAGGCCGCGAGCCGCTCGGCGACCGCCGAGCGCGCCAGCTCGGCGGCCTCCGCGCGGGAGTCGGTCGTCGTCGTCACCTGCACGTAAGAGTGGGCCATGGGGCGACTCCTTCCCGCTCACCGTCCGCGCACGCCGGCACCGGGGCGATCACCGGGCCGATCACCGGGCCGGCCGGACGACCAGCGCGCTGCCGCCGCCCCTCCGGGTCGGCTCCGCGACCGCCTGGACGAGGCCGGGCCGCAGGAACTCCAGCCCCGTCGCGGCGCCGATCACGCCCGTGGGCGGGCCGGGGAAGAGCTCCAGCCGGTGCCCGCGCGCGGCCAGGTCGCGGCCGTACCGGTCGAGGAACGCCTGCTCGGCGTAGACCTGCGGGGTGTTGCGCTGCGTCGCGCGCGGCGCGTCGAGCGCGGCGGGCAGGTCCATGCCGAGGTCGATGCGGTTCATCAGGATCTGCAGCACGGTCGTGATGATCGTCGACCCGCCGGGGGTGCCGAGCGCGAGCTTCGGGCGGCCGTCCTTCAGCACGAGCGTCGGGGACATGCTGCTGCGCGGGCGCTTGTGCGGGCCGGGCAGGTTCGGGTCGGGCGCCTGGCCGGGCGCGGGCGGCTGGAAGGAGAAGTCGGTCAGCTCGTTGTTCAGCAGGAAGCCGCGGCCTGGGACGGTGATGCCGCTGCCGCCGAACTGCTCGATCGACACCGTGTAGGAGACGACGTTCCCCCACTTGTCGGCGACGACGAGGTGGGTGGTCTGCGGGCCCTCGAACGCCAGCGCGCGGGTCTGCGTGCCCGGCGGGACGCACGGCTCGTAGGCCCCGTCGGGCGAGCCGGGCGCGACGGGCGCGGGGGCGGCGCGGTCCGGCTTGATCAGGCAGGCGCGCTCCCGGGCGAACCCGGCCGACAGCAGCTCGTCCAGCGGCACGTCCACCTTGTCGGCGTCGCCGAGGTAGCGGCCGCGGTCGGCGTAGGCGAGCTTGGACGCCTCCAGGTAGTAGTGCAGGGCCGTGACCGGGTCGCGGGCGTCGAGGCGGAAGTTGGCGAGGATGTTGAGCGCCTCCCCCACCGTGGCGCCGCCGGACGACGACGGCGGCATCCCGTACACGTCCATTCCCCGGTAGGGGACGTGCGTGGGCTTGCGCACCACCGCCCGGTAGGCGGCGAGGTCACCGCGCTCCATCAGGCCGGGACGGACGTTCCGGGTGGCATCCGGGTCCACCGGCGGCGCGGCGACCGTCCGGGCGATCTCCCTGCCGAGGCCACCTTCGTAGAACCAGTCGATGCCGCGTCTCGCCAGGTGCCGGTAGGTATCGGCGAGGTCAGGGTTGCGGAACACCGAGCCGACCTCGGGCACCTTCCCGTCCGGCAGGAACAGCTCCCGGGTGGGGACGATGTCGCGGAAGCGGGCCTCGTTCACCGCGGTCTGGTCGTGGAACTCCTGGTCGACGACGAACCCCCGGTCGGCGATCCTGATCGCGGGCCGCAGCAGGCTGCCGAGGTCGCGGGTGCCGAAGCGGCGCAGCGCGAGGTCCCACTGCGCGAGGGTGCCGGGCACGCCGACGCCGAGGCCGCTGGTGACGGCCTGGTCGAACGGGAGCGGCTTGCCCGTCGCCGGGTCGATGAACGAGTCCCGCTTCATGCGCTTCGGCGCGAACTCTCGGCCGTCGAGGGCGTAGACGCGGCGCTTCTTCGCGTCGTAGTAGGTGATGTAGCCGCCACCGCCGATCGCGGACACGTACGGCTCGGTGACGCCGAGCGTGGCGCCGGCGGCGACGGCCGCGTCCATCGCGTTGCCGCCGTGCTTGAGGACGTC
Source organism: Actinomadura sp. BRA 177 (assembly GCF_013372625.1). Taxonomy (GTDB): domain Bacteria; phylum Actinomycetota; class Actinomycetes; order Streptosporangiales; family Streptosporangiaceae; genus Spirillospora. The sequence continues at coordinate 93 of NZ_JABXFD010000195.1, read as the reverse complement.
CAGGGCCGTCCGGCTGGCGTCCAGGTCGACCGTCGACACGGCGCCGCCGAAGCCGGTCGCGACCGGCCTCGGCCCGTCCCTTATACACCTCCT
>NZ_JABXFD010000117.1 GCF_013372625.1 Actinomadura sp. BRA 177 | reverse complement strand
GGGGGGGAGGGTGGCGCCGTGCTCGCGGCCGGCAGCGGCCACGCAGCCGACGGTGACGTGGGGGGGCGCGCCGGTCGCGGCGGGGACGGCCGCGGGGTCGCGGGCGTCGGGGCGGGCGACGGCGTCGGCGAGGCCGGAGGCGGCGAGGCGCTCCGCCTCCTGCGCGGTGGGCACGAGCCCGACCACGCGGGACGCGCCGGCGCGGCGGGCTGCGGCGAGCGACAGGCAGCCGGACTTGCCGGCGGCGCCCAGCACCGCGACCGTCGGGGCGTCCTTGGCGGCCACGACTCGGGCGGTGAGGGCGGGGGCGCCGCACACGTCCATGACGGCGAGGGCCAGCGGCACCGGCATGTCGGCGGGCAGCACGGCGGCGATCGAGCGGGCGAACAGGATCGCGTGGCCGCGCGCGGGGACCTGCTCCGACAGGCCGTCCCAGCCGGCGAGGCCGTCGGAGATCGCCAGCGGGGTGAGGGTCAGGGAGACCAGCGTGGCGACGCGGTCGCCGGGCTTGAGGCCGAGCGGCGACTCCGGCCCCGCCCCCTCGACGACGCCGACGAGCATGCCGCCCGACCCGGTGACCGGGTTGTGCATCTTGCCGCGCTCCCCGATGATCCGCAGCACCTCGGCGCGGATCGCGTCCGGGTCGCCGCCGTGCGCGGTGTGCAGCTGCCGGTAGGACGCGGCGTCCAGATTGAGGCGCTCGACGGCGATGCGGACCTCGTCGGGCCGGACGCGCGGGTCGGTGTCCAGCCGGTGCGCGGCCTGCGGCAGCACGCCCGCGGGCTCCAGCACCCGGTGCAGCCCGGCCGCCGTCCCCGTCCCGTCGGTCATCGCCGTCCCGCCTCTCCGTCGAAATCGCCTGGTGTAGCGCAAGATGTACAGGGCACCACTGGTTTCAACGAAAGTCTTCCCGTAACGTCGGGCCTATACAAGAGTTTTGCGCGATCAATGTGAGGCGAGGAGGCGGTCGACGATGACCACTGCCCTGCACCCGGACGCGGCCGTATCCGGCGACGCGTCCGACGGGACCGCACGCCAGCCGTACGCCTACCGGCGGCGGCCCCTGGAGGAGCCCGACTGGCGGCGCCTGCCGGGCTGGCGGGACGTCACGCGGGACGAATGGGAGTCGGCGCAGTGGCAGCGCGCCCACTGCGTCAAGAACCTGCGGCAGCTCCGCCAGGTCATGGGCGACCGGCTGGACGAGTCGTTCTACGCCGACCTGGAGCGCGACCAGGCCGAGCGCGCCACGATGTCGATGCTGCTGCCCCCGCAGATGCTCAACACGATGGACTCCTCGTCCACCGGCGCCTTCCACGCCGACCCCGTGCGGCGCTACATGCTCCCGGTGTTCAGCGACCGGCGCACCGACTGGCCGTCCCACCCGCACGCCTCCCGCGACTCGCTGCACGAGGCCGAGATGTGGGCCGTCGAGGGCCTCACCCACCGCTACCCCACCAAGGTGCTGGCCGAGCTCCTGCCCACGTGCCCGCAGTACTGCGGCCACTGCACCCGCATGGACCTGGTCGGCAACTCCACCCCGAACGTCGACAAGCACAAGTTCACCATCAAGCCGCCGGACCGGCTCGGCGCCATGCTCGACTACCTGCGCCGCACCCCCGGCGTCCGCGACGTGGTCGTCTCCGGCGGCGACGTCGCCAACATGCCGTGGGCGCGGCTGGAGTCGTTCGTCGACGCGCTGCTGGACATCGACAACATCCGCGACATCCGCCTCGCCAGCAAGGCGCTGATGGGCCTGCCGCAGCACTGGCTGCAGGACGACGTCCGCGCCGGCATGGAGCGGCTCGCCACCAAGGCGCACGAGCGCGGCGCGCAGATCGCGATCCACACCCACGTCAACGCCGCCCAGTCGGTGACCCCGCTCGTGGCGAAGGCCGCCCGCGCGATGCTCGACACCGGCATCCGGGACGTCCGCAACCAGGGCGTGCTGCTGCGCGGCGTGAACGACACCCCGGACGCGCTGCTCGACCTGTCGTTCGCGCTGCTCGACGAGGCCGGGATCATGCCGTACTACCTGTACATGTGCGACATGATCCCGAACAGCGAGCACTGGCGGCTCGCGGTCTGGGAGGCGCAGGAGCTGCAGCACGCGATCATGGGCTACCTGCCCGGCTTCGCCACCCCGCGCATCGTCTGCGACGTCCCCTACGTCGGCAAGCGCTGGGTGCACCAGCTCGCCGACTACGACCGCGAGCGCGGCATCTCCTACTGGACCAAGAACTACCGCACCGGCCTGGAGCTCTCCGACCCGGACGCCCTGACCCGCCGCTACGAATACCACGACCCGATCTACACCCTGCCCGAGGAAGGCCGGGAGTGGTGGCGCGAACGCTCCGAGGCCGCCTGACGCGCCGACGCGCCGACGCGCCGACGCGCCGTCCAACGAGGACGGTGGCAAGTAGTCGCTTGTGACGGTAAAGGCCGTATGGGGAGGGTGGCAAGCAGCCGTTCGCGATGGTGAGTTCACAACCCGCCCGGCGCCTTTACGTTGTAGATCGCATATGGGCGGAATAGCCTAGGGCGGGTGACTTCCGACCTGACCTCGGCCGATCCGACCGCCGCCGATCTGGAGGACGACCCGCATCCGCATCTCGCGCGGCTGCGGGAGCGCGCCCCGGCCGCCCTGCTCCCCGGGCTGGGCGGCTGGCTGGTCACCTCCCGCGACCTGGCGCTGCGGGTGATGCGCGACGCGGACGCCTTCACCGTGGACGACCCGCGCTTCTCCACCGCCCAGGTCGTCGGGCCGAGCATGCTGTCGCTGGACGGCCCCGCCCACACCCGGCACCGCGACCCGTTCGCGCGCCCGTTCCGCCCGGCGCGGACCCGCGAGCGGTTCACCGCGTTCGTCGAGGCGGAGGCCGCCCGGCTCGTGGACGGGTTCGCACCCGCCGGCCGGGCGGAGCTGCGCGGCGACCTGGCCGGGCCGCTCGCCGTCGCGGCCGTCACCGAGGCGCTGGGCCTGGACGGCGTGGACGCCGCGACCGTCCGGTCCTGGTACGGCGCGTTCGTCGACGCGGTCTCCGCGATCACCGCGTGCGGCACCGCCCCGCCCGGCGCGGGCGAGGCGTACGAGCTGCTCACCGCGGCGGTCGAGGAGGCGATCACCGCCTCGCACCCCGGCTCGCTGCTGGCCGAGGCCGCGCGGGACGAGGCCCGCCTGACCACGCCGGAGGTCGTCGCGAACTCCGCGATCCTGATGTTCGGCGGCATCGACACCACCGAGGGCATGATCGCCAACGCCGCGCTGCACCTGCTCGGCCACCCCGACCAGCTGCGGCTCGTCCTGGACGACCCGGACCTGCTCCCGGCGGCGGTCGAGGAGTCGCTGCGGCTGGAGCCCGCGGCGTCGGTCGTCGACCGGTACGCCACCCGCGACGTCGCGCTCGGCGGGGCGGAGATCCGCGCGGGCGACCTGGTGCGGGTGTCGATCGCCGGCGCCAACCGCGACCCGGCGGTCTTCCCCGACCCGGACCGCTTCGACGTCCGGCGGCACAACGCCGACGACCACCTGGCGTTCGCGCACGGCCCGCACTTCTGCTTCGGCTCCCACCTGGCCCGCCTGGAGACCCGGACGGCCCTCGCCGCGCTCCTCGACCGGCTCCCCGGGCTGCGGCTCGACCCGGACCGTCCGGCGCGCCCGCACGGCCTGGTGTTCCGCAAGCCGCCGCGCCTGGACGTCCGATGGGGCCGCTAAAGGCCAGTTCAGGCCCCGTGCCACGGCCATACGGGCGCACCGGATATGGGAATATGTCGCCATGATCGTGGAACGCCGAGTCGAGCTGCGCTTCGGGCTGGAGAGCCGGGAAGCCGAGACGCACACCAACCTGTCCGCCGTGCGCCAGGACGGCCGCTGCCTATGGGTGGCGGGCGACGAGACGGCCACCATCGAGCGGCTCACCGCCGTCCTCGACGACGACGGCCGGGTCACCGGCTACGACGCGCAGGCCACGGTCGCGCTCGCCGACCTCGTCCCGCTGCCCGCCGGCCGCGACGAGGAGGCCGACATCGAGGGCCTCGCGCGCGCCAACGGCTGGCTGTGGGCGATCGGGTCGCACAGCCTCAAGCGCAAGAAGATCAAGCCGGGGCAGAGCGATGCGAAGTCGCGCAAGCGGCTCGCCACCGTCGTACGCGAGGACAACCGCTTCATCCTCGCCCGGCTCCCCCTCGCCACCGGCGAGGACGGGCTGCCCGCCGTCGTCCGCGAGGCCGACAACGGGCGCACCGCCGCCGTCCTCGGCCTCGACAAGGACTCCATCACCGACCTGCTGGAGGACGACCCGCACCTCGCGCCGTTCCTGTCGATCCCGAGCAAGGACAACGGCATCGACATCGAGGGCATCGCCGCGCACGGCGACCGCCTCTACATCGGCCTGCGCGGGCCGGTGCTGCGCGGCTGGGCGGTACTGGTGGAGATCCGCCCCGAGACCGACCCGGACGACCCGCGGCGGCTGCGGCTGCTGCCCGTCGGCGACGGCAAGGACCGCTACCGCACGCACTTCCTCGACCTCGGCGGCCTCGGCATCCGGGACCTGTGCCCGCACGGCGACGACCTCCTCGTCCTCACCGGCCCGAGCATGGACCTGGACGGCCCGGTCCGCGTCGTCCGGTGGCGGAACGCGGCCCGGCTGGACGCCCCCGAGATCGTCCCCGCCGACGAACTGGAGACGCTGGGCGACCTCCCCTACGGCGACGGCGACGACCACGCCGAGGGCATCGCGGTTCTGGACGAGCCCGGCATGCGCCTCATGGTCGTCTACGACAGCCCGTCCCCCGACCGCCTCACCAACTCCGGCGGCGTCCTCGCAGACGTAGTGCGCCTCAACTGAACAACCCCACCCGACCAGCCCCGTTCGACCGCCCCCCCGGTCGAACGGGGCCCCGGTTCAGCGAATCCCCGGGGTGACCGGCCCCCGGCCGAGCAGGTCCCGGCCGAACGGACCCCGGGTGAGCGGACCCCGGCTGAGCAGGCCCCCGATCGAACGGACCCGGCCGAGCGGACCCCCTTTCAGTGGACCCCGGTCAAGCGGATTCCTGGTTCTGCGGTCCTCGGTTCAGCGGATCCCGGCCGAGTTGGCCCGGCCGAACGGGCCCGGCCGAACGAACCCGAGTAGGCAGACCCGTTTCAGCGGATCCCGGTTGAACTGGCCCGGCCGAACGGACCCGAGTGGACGGACCCGAGTGGACGGACCCGATTCAGCGGACCCCGGTCGAACGGATCCCGAAGTCAGCTGACCTCGGTCTCGCGGAGCCCGGATGAAGGATCCGGGTGAGCGGGGTCTCGGTTCAGCGGATTCCGATTGAGCGGGTCCCGCCGCCCTGGTTGGTCACCACGATGACCGCCAGGTCGGGGCGGCGGCCGTAGGGGCCGACGATCAGGCCGTTCTGGTCGTGCAGGAACGCCAGGTCGCCGAGCAGGGCGTACGAGCGGCCGGCCGCTGTGCGCCGGAGCGGCGCCCATCGCCGTCCCGGGTGGCGGTACCCGAATAAGCGCTTGCTTCCGCGCTCTGCTTGGATGGGCTCCGGCAACCGGCTGAACGCGAAGGGGCAGGACATAGCATGATCGAGTGGTCCGAGGAAGACCTGATGATCCGGGACGCCGTGCGCGGCTGGATCGACGCCGAGGTCAGGCCCAACCTGGACGCCCTGGAGTCCGGCGAACTCCCGCCCTACGACCTGCTCCGCAGCCTGTACAAGACGTTCGGGATGGACGAGATGGCCCGCTCGTCCTTCCAGGCCCGGCTCGCCCGTGAGAGAGAGGGCGGCTCGGACGAGCGCGAGGACGAGGAGAAGCAGGGCGGCGGGAACGCGGCGATGACCATGCTGCCGGTCATCGAGCTGTGCAAGGTCGCCCCCGGCCTGGTGTCGGCGATGGGCGTCGGGCTCGGCCTCGCCGCCGGGACGATCATGAAGCGCGGCACGCCCGAGCAAAAGGAGCGCTGGGCGCTGCCGCTGCTCACCATGGAGAAGGTCGGCGCGTGGGCGATCACCGAGCCCAACTCCGGGTCGGACGCGTTCGGCGGCATGCAGGCCACCGCGAAGAAGGTCGGCGACGAGTACGTCCTCAACGGCAGCAAGACCTTCATCACCAACGGCCCCTACGCCGACACGATCGTCTTCTACTGCAAGCTCGATCAGGACCGTCCTCCAGCCCATTCAAACGACGAGCTCCGCTCGGACGCTCGCAGCCCGCGCGACCGGGAGATCCTCACGTTCGTCCTGGACCGGGGCATGGACGGGCTGGAGCAGAGCAAGCCGCTGCGCAAGATGGGCCTGCACTCCTCCCCCACCGGCGAGCTGTTCCTCAACGACGTCCGCGCCGGCGCCGACCGGCTGCTGAGCTCCGGCTCGCAGGGCGGCAAGGAGTCGGCGAAGCAGAACTTCGTCACCGAGCGCGCCGGTGTCGCCGCGATGGCGCTCGGCGTCATCGAGGAGTGCCTGAAGCTGTCGGTCGAGTACGCCAAGACCCGCGAGCTGTGGGGGCAGCGCATCGGCGACTTCCAGCTCATCCAGCTGAAGCTGGCCAGGATGGAGGTCGCGCGGCTCAACGTCCAGAACCTGGTGTTCCGGCACATCGAGATGCAGCGCGCCGGCCGCGCCCCGACGCTCGCCGAGGCGTCGGCGATGAAGCTGTACGCGGCGCAGGCCGCCAGCGAGGTCGCGCAGGAGGCGGTGCAGCTGTTCGGTGGCAACGGCTACATGAGCGAGTACCGCGTCGAGCAACTCGCCCGTGACGCCAAGTCGTTCCAGATCTACGCCGGCACCGACGAGATCCAGGTGACGCACATCGCGCGCGATCTGCTGTCCCGCTGACACGAATGCGGGGGGTCACACGGGCACCACGACACCGTGGCGTGACCTCTACGTTGCGCCCGAGGCGAGGGCATCAACAATCAACCCCGGCGGAGGCTCCGGAAAAGCGCCGCCCGCCGCGAACTTCCGCGGCGGGCAGGCCATCGAACAGGCTGGGGGGCGGGTGAGGGCGATCGCCCTCACCCGCCCCCTAGGGCCGACGGCCTTTTCTGGACAGCCGACGATGGGGACTGGATACTCACAGCCATGGACGGTCAGCCCTCATTCCCGGTGAGAGCGTCCGACACGGAACGGGACCGGGCACTGCGCGTCCTCAGCGACCGCGTGGCCGAGGGCCGGATGTCGAACGACACGTTCGAGCGCCGTGTGGACCAGGTGCTGCGGGCGCGCAGCCAGGCGGAGCTGGCCGGCATCGTGCACGACCTGCCGCCGCAGAACCGCGTGCTCGACCGGCTGACCGGTCTCGTCTCCTCGGTGTCGCAGGTGACGGCGCGGATCGAGGCGGCCTGGCGGGCGCCGCGGCTGCCCCGGTTCATGCTGCCGCCGGGCGACCTGAAGCGGATCGTCGTCGGCCGCGCCCCGGCCTGCCAGTTCATCCTCACCGACCTGACCGTCTCCCGCTTCCACGCGGAGATCTACCGGGCGGACGAGGGCTGGATGATCTCCGACCTAGGCTCCATGAACGGCACCCGCGTCAACGGCTGGCGCCTGACCGGCCCGACCCGCCTACGCCCCGGCGACGAGGTCGGCTTCGGCAACTCCTCCTTCATCGCCGCCGCCCCCTGACCACAGACGACAGATACCAAAATCTGTCACCTCCACCACGTCACTCCGCCTGACAGATTTCAACATCTGTCAGTTCGCCGACGCACCTCGCACGAAATCCCACTGCTCCACGCCCCCCCACACGCTCCATCCCCCACACGCTCCATCCCCTCACACACTCCACTTCCCTCCGCACGGTCCACTTTCCCCAGGACGATCACTTCCTTCGCATAACCTCGCTTCCCTCCCGCTGGCCACTGTCACTACCTCCGCACGGTCCACTTTTCCCCGGACGATCACTGCCCCGGACGATCACTGCCCCCGGGACGGTCCACTCTCCCCGGGCGATCACTCCTCCCCCGGACGATGACTCACCCCGAACGGCCACCTCCCCCCGAC
>NZ_JABXFD010000637.1 GCF_013372625.1 Actinomadura sp. BRA 177 | reverse complement strand
TTTTTGTCTTGGCGTGAGTCGTCGAGCGTGGAGTTTCACATCCCGTTGTGGCGGAAGATGCATGTGTGTGAAGGGGACGGGCCCGGAACCCCGCGCCGGCGTCGATCTCGGCGCGGGGTTCCGGTCCGCGCGGCGACCGGCCGCGCGGACCGGCTGGGGCAGCGGGCCGGTTTCCTGGTCGCGCTGTTCGGCCCGGCGGTGACGAAGCGGGTCGGCGCCGCCGCCGCGCGTGCCGTCGAAGAGGGCCGCTGGGCGGCGCTGCACCTGGCGTCGGCGGCCAGCGACGTCCTCGGCCCCGAGCAGCTCGAACAGGTGCTCGCCCTTGAGATGCCCGAGGGCGTCGACCTCGTCCCCGACGGCCTGCCCTCGGTGCTCGCGCAGTACTTCCGGCAGGTGTTCGAGGACGTCCCCGCGCCGCGCCGGCTCGGGCTCGTCCAAGACCTGTGGGAGCAGGTGCTGGCACACCGGCACGCGCTCGGAAGACGGGAGCGGCGCCTGGCGACGCAGAGCCGCCGCGACCGCCTGGACGACCTCCGCAAGCGCCGCCGCCACCGCCTGGACGACCTCCGCAAGCGCCGCCGCCACTATGACGACCTGCTGGTCATGTTCTGGTTGCGGTTCTCGCTCGGCTTCCTCGACGAGGAACCGTCGATGGCCGACGCCGCGCGATGGGTACCGATCAGCGCGTACTGGCGCGACCGGCTCGACCGCATCGTCCCGGACGCGCCCGCCGCCACGGCGCCCCTGCGGACGGCCGTGGCGGGCGCCGAACACGGGCTGGCGGACGGCCTGGACCGCTCGGCACCGCTGCTCCGCGCCGCCGCTGCCCAGCTCGAAGACGAGGCCGCGGTGCTGGCCGCGCGCCGCGTCCCGGGTCTCACCGGACTGCCGGCCCGTCCCGGCTCCTACGTGCGCGACATCGTCCGCAGGCTCGGCGACGGGCGGCCGAGGGACGCGAAGTTCGCGGGCTACGTCCGCCCGCGCCTGGCCTGCGCCCGCGACTTCGCGCTCGCGATCAGCAAGGACGTCGAGCCGCTGCTGGACGAGGTGTGCGGCGGCCGCGAACCGGCCGTGATCCCGGCGGCGGTGCTGCGCGACTGGGCGGAGACCGGCCTGGAGAACTGGCGCAAGGGCGCCGGGTACGGCGCGGCCCGCCCGCCCGCAGAATGGGCCGGCATCCCGGTCTGGACGACCCCGATGCTGGGGGACGCCGGCCAGCTGCATGAGAGGCTCGGCGACGCGCAGGATCCCGGCGCCGTGGAGAACTTCGGCGACCTGCTCTGGTACGCGGACATGATCGACGCCCTCGCCGAGCTCTACGGGCACGAGCAGGCGCAGGCCACCCCCGGCACCGGCGCGCCCTGGTTCGACCACGATCCGCCGCCGGACACCGAGTCGCTGCGGCCCCGCACCGACTCGATCACGCTCGCCGTGTCGGGCGCCGCCCAGCTCGTGGCGCTCGGCGGCGCCCCGCCCCGGGCGCCGCGCACCTGGGCGGAGTTCACCGCGGGCCTCCTGTCGGCCACCTCGATCGCCGAGGCGCTCACCGGCGAGTTCACCGTCCCGGCGGCGCTCGACGCGCTGGACGGGACGGCGATCCCCGGCGCGGGCGTCCGGCTCAAGGTGGCCCGCAGCGTCCGGGACGTCGCCGAATGGGCGGACTACATGGGCAACTGCATCGCGGGCCCCGCCTATGTCGAGGAGGCCAAGGCGGGCCGGACCGTCCTCACCGGCCTCTACGGCAAGGACGGCCTGCCGACCGCCAACGCCGAACTGGCCCCGCTGCGGCCCGCGTCGCGCGGCTGGCGCGTCGCCGAGATCGCGGCGCGGTTCAACGACGACCCGCCCGAGACCCTGGAGCGGCGGTTCCGCGACTGGGGTCGCCGCGATCCCGGGCGCCGCGCGGAAGCAGACCGCCCCGGCACCGGACGAGCCGCCGCCCGCCCGTCCGGTACGCCGCCGCGCGGCCCCCGCCTCGTCGAGGAGACCGGCCCGGCACTCGGCGCGCTCGCGCAGGAGGCCGCGGACGGCACCGCACCCGAGGTGCTCGACGCGTACGCCGCCGTGGCCGCGACTGCGGCGGACGCCGCGCTCACCAGCCTGCGCCGCCTCGGCACGGCCCAGCTGACCGGGGCGGTTCGCCGCGCGCTGGACGAGGGCGGCACGGACCTCGTCGGGTTGTGGAAGGCCACCGGGCACCGTCCCCTCGAAACCGCGCTCGACGCCCTTGACCCCGCCCTCCGCGAGCGCTTCGACCAGTTCCCGCTCCTGCTCGGCGAGCCGCCGCTGCCGAAAACGCTGCGCAGGCTCGTCAAGGATCCGGCCATCGCAGGCGCCTACTCCCTCGACCTGGTGGCGCGCCGCGTCCGCCGCGCGATCGGCCGCCTCGCCGTGCACGACGACCCGGTCATCGCGCAGGCCCTCGCGAAGCCCTCGGCCGAGCCGTTGCTCTGCGCGCTCACCGTCACCACCACATGCGGCGCCGCCGCCGATCTCACCCTGGTGACGGCACCGCGCGCGGTCACCGTCCCCGGCTACCCGGTCACGACCCTCGACGACAAGGACGGCCCCTGGTACCGCGCCCTGCCGGCCGCCCGCGAACTCGGCGCCGACACCGCGGTGTTCTGGGACGAGATCGCCGAGCACGGCCTGCGCGTCCCCGCGTCCTGGCTCGCCCACGGCGGCTGGCCCGCGCTCTGGTCGCGCGCCCACACCCACCGCCGCTGACGGGCTACGGCCGGCGGAAGATCGTGAGGGAGTGGCCGACCTCGCCGATCGGCTCGCTGGAGGTGATCAGCGGGATCAGCCGCGGGTCGTCCTTGGCGATCCAGCTGTCGGAGATCACCAGCAGGCCCCGCACCTTGTCCGGGGACACGGCGAGCGGATCGGACGCGTGGATGCCGTAGTAGGACGGCACGCCGCTGCCCTTGTAGGCGAGCCAGATCCGCTCATCGGGGTGCCGGTCGCGGAGGTGGTCGGCGAGCCGTTGCAGGTCCTGCCCCCAGTCGACGTTCGAGTCGTGCAGGTACAGGTGTGTCTTGGACGGCCCGCCGAACGCCTCGTTCGAATACGGCAGGTAATAGGGATAGGCCCGCAGCGAGCTGACTGCGACGAACAGCACGAGCACGCCGGCCGCGGCCTTCGCCCACCGCCATCGGATGGCCGTGACCCCGGCCGCCGCCACCGCCAGGAACATCGGGACGAAGATCGCATACCGGACGCCGAGGTCGCGGGCGCCGGTCATCGCCACCGCGAGCAGCACCGCCGCCGGGACGAGGACGTACGGCGCGGCCGCACGCAACCGGGGCAGCGCCATCGCCGCGATGCCCGCCGCCCACAGGACGAGCATCCCGAGCGGCGTCTTCACCAGTAGCGCGGCCGGCAGGTAGTACCAGCGCGAACCCTGGTAGGTGTCGCCGAACAGGAAACTCGTCCATGCCAGGTCCTCGAAACCGAACTGGACGCGCATGCCGTCCCGGAACGGCCTCGGGAACGGCAGCAGGTCGACGGCGAGCCCCCGGAGCCCGCCGATCACCGGGACGTCGGCAGGTGTCGTCCACCGAAGCCGCGGATCAACGGCCAGGTAACTGGCCCACACCACCCCGATGACCAGCACGGCGACGCCGGCCGCCGACAGCACGCCGACCGCGACGGGCCGTCCGGCGTCCCGGGACCGCCGCGATGTCCAGACCGACACCGCCACCAGGACCAGCAGCACCGGCACGGCGGGCAGCGCGCTCATCTTCGTCGCCACGGCCGCGCCCAGCGCCACCCCCGCGAGCGGGACGTAGAGCCGTGGCCGCCGACGCGCCCGCCACGCCAGCCACGCCGAGGTCAGCAGGAACCCGGCCGTCGGCACGTCGAGCGTCGCCAGCGACCCGTGCGCGATGACGTCGGGGGAGAAGGCGTAGAGGGCGAGCGCCGCGACGCCGCCGGCCGGGCCGGTGAGGTCGCGGGCGAACGCGAAGACGACCAGCCCGAACAGCAGCGTCAGGACGATGACCGGCAGCCGCGCGGCGAGCAGGACCCGCTGCGCGTCATTGGCCGACTCGTACAGCAGGTGCCGTCCGACGTCCTGCTGCGTCCCGGCGTAGGACGCGTCCAGGTGGGCGCCGCCGAGCACCGCACCGGCCCCGATGAGGATCTTGGTGAGCGGCGGATGCTCCGGGTTGTACCGCAGGTCGTGTTCGCGCAGGTAGGTGACGCCCGTGCCGATGTACACCGGTTCGTCGATGGTCGGGGACTGCGCCACGGCGGTGGAGGCCATCGTGAACGCCATCTGCCCCAGCAGCGCCGCGACGATGGCAACGAGCAACCACCGCCGATGTCGGCGCAGCGTCCGGGCCGGCGCCTCACCGGGAGGCGCGGCGGGCTCCCCGACCGCCGTCATCAGCCGAACGCGGTGAGGAAACGGTCGCGGAACGCGCTCATCGGCCACACCGGCGTGTTCTTGCCGGGACGCAGCCCGTCCTGCCAGTTCCAGCTCGAGATCTTGTCGATGACGGCCTTGTCCTTGGCGACGACCGTGATGGGCACGTCCCGGCTCGCGCCGGGGCCGGTGATGAGCGGCGCGGGCTGGTGGTCGCCGAGGAAGATGAGCACCGTCTTGTCATTCCCGTACGTCTCCATGTACGACACGAGCGTGTTGAGGGTGTACTCGATCGACTTGCGGTACTCGGTGCGGATCTGGCCGCCGGGCGGCCACGGCGCGTCGTAGCCCTTGCCCATCCCGTTGAAGATCGAGCCGTCCCCGACCTTGTCCCACGGGACGAGCGTGGGGATGGACGCCCACGGTGCGTGGCTCGACACCAGGGCCGTCTCCGCCATCACCGGCGGACGGTCCTTCTTGGCCAGCTCGGTGTGCTGGAGCGTCGACAGCGTGTACTGGTCCGGCATCGTCGCGAAGCTGAACCGGGGGCCTTGGTACCCGAGGTTCCGGTCGTCGTACACCTTGTCGTAGCCGTAGAACTTCCCCTCCGGCCAGGCCCGCGTGATCGCCGGCATCAGCGCGACCGTCCGCGAGTCCGCCTTGTGGAACGCCGTGTTCAGCGTCAGCCGGTCGCTGTTCACGAGCGTCCGGTACCGCTGCTGGTTGTTGATCCAGAGGCCGGACAGCAGCGTCGCGTGCGCGAGCCAGCTGCCGCCGCCCGCAGTGGACGAGGTGAGCCAGCCGCTGCGCGCCGAGAACCCGGCCTCGCGGAGCCGCTGCGACCCCTGGTCCAGGACGGCGTCGACCTGCGGCGCGTACTGCGGGCTCTCCACCGCCGAGCGGCCGTAGCTCTCCACGAACGCGAGGACGACGTCCTTGCCTCGCAGCCCCGTCAGCAGCTGGTCGCCGGGCGTGTCGCGGAACTTGTCGACGGCGGCGGCCTTCGCGAACTCCTCCCGGTCGTTCAGGCTCGACCGCACCGCCAGCGCGTGGTCGTAGGCGAGCGCCGCCGCGCTCCTGGACGCGACCGGCACGCCGTCGACGAGCTGCGCGCCGAGCACCGCGCACACGACCCAGATCGTCGCGAGCACCGCCGCCGACCGCGCCGCCGCCCGGTCGTGCCGGGCGACCACCCGGCTGAGCCGCAGCGACGACAGCGACATCAGCACGACGACCCCGACCGCCAGCACGACGGTGCAGACCACGGCGGCGATCGCCCCGGCCTGCCCGGCCGACTCGTCCACGAACTCCACGGCCGGGCGCAGCAGCGGCCAGTCGAGCACCAGGTCGAACGGCCGGACGAGCACGGCGTCGAACCCGATGTCCGTCACCTTCAGCACGAACAGCAGACCCAGGACGGCCCCCAGCGTCCCGGCCACGTAACGTCTCGCCTTCCCCCGCACCACGAGGATCAGGGCCACGCCGAGCACGCCCTCGATCGGGATGCGCACGAACGCCCCCGGTGTCAGCAGCGCGAACTCGTCCGGCGTGATCAACGCGGCCAGTACCAGCAGGAACGCCGCGCAGGTCACCGTCCGCGCCACGATCTTCCGGTGCCGCCCGCCGCCCGCGTCCCGCCCGGCGGCCTTGTCTTCCTCGTCTTTCACCCGCTCCGCGCGGCTATCGGTGGTCAGCTCGTCCTCCCAGGCTCAGTCCCCCGCCGCGAACGCGACACCCACAGCACGTCCGTCCGCCGCCTGCCGGTTCAACCCTTTCCGATGACATCGGCGGGGTACGCCGGTCTGCAAATTCGCCGCGCCGGGATGTCGAGGATCCGGGGGCGGCTCCGATCTATTCGTCAGTGGCGCCGGACGGGCGCCCCGACAAGGAGGTAGTGAGATGGGCAAGGTCACCTGCGACATCGGGATCTCCGTGGACGGCTTCGTCGCCGGCCCGAACCAGCGGCTGGACGAGCCGCTCGGCGACGGCGCCGAGCGGCTGCACCGGTGGATGTTCGAGCAGCCCGAGGCCAACGCCGAGGCGATAGAGAAGATCACGGCGGCCGGTGCGTTCATCATGGGCCGCAACATGTTCGCCTCCGGACGCGGCGACTGGGACCTGGACTGGACGGGCTGGTGGGGCGACGAGCCGCCCTACCACGCACCCGTCTTCGTCCTGACCCACTACGAGCGCGCACCGGTCCCGATGAAGGCGCCGAGCGAAGCTCGTCCTTTGAATGGTGGTGGGCGGGGGCTGGAGGACGGTGGGACGACGTTCAACTTCGTCACCGACGGCATCGAGTCGGCCATGGCGCGGGCGCAAGAGGCGGCGGGCGACGCGGACGTGGCCGTCGCGGGCGGCGCGCAGACGGTGAACCAGTACCTCGCGGCCGGGCTGATGGATGAGCTGCGGCTGCACGTAGCGCCGATCGTCCTCGGTGCGGGGGAGCGGCTGTTCGAGGACGTCGGCGATCTCGCGCTCGAACAGGTCGCGGTCTCCCACACCGACCTGGTCACGCACGTGACCTACCGGGTCGCCTCCTGAGGAGCGGCGACCCGGCCGTCCGCCCGGATGACCGCGAGGAGGCGGGCGATCTCGCCGGCGACCGCTTCGCGGGCGGCGGCGATGTAGCGGCGCGGGTCCACCAGGGCGGGGTCGGCGCCGAGCCGGTCGCGGACGGCCCCCGTGTAGACCTTGTTCAGGTGCGTCGCGATGTTGATCTTCGTCATGCCGTGCTCGACGGCTGCGGTGAGCGTGCCGTCGGGCACGCCGGACGAGCCGTGCAGCACCAGCGGCACGGGGACGGCCGCCGACAGCCGGGCGATGAGCGGCAGGTCCAGGACGGTGTCGCGGGTGAGCATGGCGTGGGACGTGCCGACCGCGACGGCCAGCGCGTCCACGCCCGTGGCCGCCACGTAGCGGGCGGCCTCGCCGGGATCGGTGCGGGCGTGCGGGGCGTGCACGCCGTCCTTGCCGCCGATCTCGCCCAGTTCCGCCTCCACCCAGACACCTTCGGCGTGGCAGCGGGCAACGACCTCGGCGGTCGCCGCCACGTTCGCGTCGTGCGCGAGCTTGGACGCGTCGAACATGACCGATCCGAAGCCGAGATCGACGGCCTCCCGGACGAGATCCGGCGACGTCGCGTGATCCAGGTGCGCGACGACCGGCACGGCGGTGGCTCGCGCGACCGCCAGCACCGCCTCTCCGATCGGCGCGAGCGCGCCGTGGTAGGCGACGCAGTTCTCGCTGACCTGGAGGACCACGGGCGTCCCCGCCCGCTCCGCGCCGGTGACGATCGCCTCGGCGTGCTCCAGCTGGATCACGTTGAACGCCCCCAGCCCGCGCCCGCGCGGGGGGACGGCGTCAGTCATGGGCACGAGCGGCATGGTTCTCCTCGGTCCGGAGGGTGACGCGCGCGAGGAGCGCGGGGAGTGCGGCGGCGTCGATCTCGCCGGCGACGGGGGAGCGGACCGCGCAGGCGGCCAGCGCGACCGCGCGGCGGAGCGTCCCGCCACGGCAGCCAGCCGCGGTTGAGCAATAGCCACAGGCCGCTGGCCTGATCATGGAAGGGCTGCAGCAGCTCGACACCGGCCTTGCCGTCGCGCATACGGTTATCCAGCAATAC